>NZ_JBQEPG010000017.1:0-124863 GCF_052045635.1 Pseudomonas sp. 22189 | reverse complement strand
CGAATGAAGGCCATGACCTGATCAGATCCCGGGTCAGCTACACCCTGTCGGCCAACGTCGAAGACGGCATCCTGCTCGACAGCACCCACAACAACCTGACCGGCAACGACCTGAACAACGTGCTGACCGGTAATGCCGGCAACAACATTCTCGATGGTGGAGCAGGCGCCGACACCCTGATCGGTGGTGCGGGCGATGACATCTACGTTGTGGATAATTATTCGGATGTCGTAACCGAGCAGGTCGGTGAAGGACATGACCTGGTCAGAACCAGTATCAGCTACACCCTCTCGGCCAATGTCGAGGACTTGACGGCGATCGGCAACGACATCGCGGCGTTGACCGGTAATGCGTTGAACAACGTGATCCGGGGCAACTCCAACGTCAACTACATTGACGGCGGGCTGGGTGCCGACACGATGATCGGCGGCGCTGGCAATGATGTTTACACCGTGGACAACGTCAACGATGTCGTCACAGAACTCGCTGACGAAGGTATCGACACTGTCAACGTCAGCATCGACTACACCCTGACGGACAACGTCGAAGATGGCCAAATGATCGGCAGCGCCAACCTGAATATGACCGGTAACGATCTGGATAACACCTTGCACGGCAACGCTGGCAACAACATTTTGTCGGGTGGTCTTGGCGCCGATCGCATGATTGGCGAGGGCGGCGACGATATCTACATCGTCGATAACGTCAATGACCTCGTGTTCGAATCCTCCTTCAGCGGCGGTCACGACCTTATCCGGACCACTGTTGACTTTACCCTCTCGGACAACGTCGAAGACGGCGAAATGCTCGGCAACGCGGATCTGGCCCTCTATGGCAACGCTCTCGATAACGTCCTGATCGGCAACTCCGGTAACAACGTACTGTTCGGCAATGCCGGTAATGACAAACTGTTCGGTGCAGACGGTAACGACACACTCTATGGCGGCTGGGGAAATACCACGCTCACTGGCGGTACAGGAGCCGACCGCTTTACCTTCAGCAGCAATATCAATCTGGGAATTGAGTTTGGCTCCGGCGCCTCGCATAACGTGATCACCGACTTCAATGCGCTGGAAGGCGACAAGATAGACTTCTCCGGCTTCGATGCTGATCCGATGACACTTGGCCTCCAGCACATGACTTTCATTGGCGCAAATGAATTCACCGGGACCGGGCAATTGCGCTTCGCGGATCATGTACTGTCGGGCAACTTGAGTGAAAGCGCAGGCGGTTACTTCGAGGTACACCTGCTGGGGGTCAACGCTCTCAGCGCGAACGACGTACTGGTCTGACCTTTTCCGTCTTCAAACGGATTGGAACAAGCAAATCAAACACCCCGCCACGGCGGGGTGTTTTTTTTCCATCTCTAGGACAACAGCCCCAACTCCTTGGCTCGTGCCACCGCCTGCGTACGGCGCTCGACCGCCAGCTTACTGTTGATATGGCTGGCGTGGGTTTTCACCGTATGCAGAGAGATGAACAACTGCTCGCTGATTTCCTGATTCGAACAGCCCTGCGCGATCAAGCGCAACACCGCCAGCTCCCTGCAGCTGAGTTGTTCGGTGGTGGCGGACTCGACGGCTGGACGAGTGGCTGCAGCCGGGAAATGTTCCAGCAATTGCTGCCCGGCCAATGCTGATGAATCCTGTAATTGTCCGCGCAGCCAGTCTGCATGCCCTTTTATCAAGGCGTCGAAGGGTTGCAACACGCCTCCGGCAGCGGCTTCCAGTGCCTGACCCAATGCTTTGCGCGCTTGCGACTCTCGCCCGCTCGCCAGCAGTAAAGCGACCTTTTGAGTGAGCGCCATCACGCTAAGCAACTGTCGCCCGGTTTGCTGGCCATTCTCATGCAGAACATCAAGCCTCCCTTCGGCGAGCATCGGTTGCCCCTGAATCAAATCCAGCAATGCCTGTTGCAGCTCTACGTGCAATGGCAACTGTGGATGAAATTCCGGGGGGGCAGCGGCGCGCGCCCCTGTGTAGGTCTGGCCCAGTCGCGCCAGCCAGGCTTCGGCCAGATCGGTGCGACCTTGCGCCAGCCACAGTTCGCACTTGACCAGGGTGATCATCGCCAGATAGTAGATCGGCGGCACGTCCCAGATGTGCATCAGCCGTTCGGCTTCGGCGAGTTCGGCAAAGGCTTTGGCGAATTCGCCGCCGGCGCCGTCCAGGCGGGCGATCACACAGTGACCGATCAACACGCTGATATCGCGGCAGGCCCGCGCTTCGCCAATCCCGGCCAATAGCCGCACGCGGGCGGCCTGTGGTTGCAAACGCATCGCCAACAGAAACCCTTCGTACAGCGTCAGTCGCGCGCGCACCGCGTACAAACGTTGCGCGGATAAACCCCGCAGACGCTCCAGCCCCTGGTGCACCTCATCCAGCGCTCGCAGGATTTCGCCGCGAGCCTGCAAGACACGTGCACGGTCGTAATGCGCCAATGCTTCGAACAAGGGATTGCCGACGCGCTGGGCCAGCTCGAGGGATTCGCGGTTCAAGCCGCGGGCGCGCCACAGATCACCGTCGGCAATCGCCAGATTGGATAACGTGGAAAGACACATCAGGCGCTGGCCGTAACGCTTGGCGGGCAGGCTTTCCAGCGCTTCGCCGCAATACTCGATGGTCTGCTGGCGATGTCCCCGCCCACGGGCGATGATCCCTTTCAGCGCCAGCCATTGGGCGAGCATCGACTTGTGGGCTGTAGCCGATGGCGCCGGCAGAAAACGGCTCAGATGACTGGCGAGTTCTTCGGCAGCATCGAGCTGACACGCCAGCCCCAACGCCCAGCTGTACAGTACGATCAGTCGCGGAGTGCTGACCAGCAGACTGTCGGGCAAATCCATTTTCCAGCGCAGCAGCATCCCGACGTTCTGCTCGGCGAGCAGTTGCTCCTCGGAAAGGTTCTGTACCAGATTGGCCGCTACGTCGAGGTGACCGGCCCGTAGGGCCTGCTCCACCGCTTCGTCGAGCAAACCCTGGGCATTGAACCAGCGGCAGGCCCGTAAATGCAGGGTTGCGATGGGCACCATTGGCTGGGCAATCGGCCGAGTGCGGAGTAAGTCAGAGAATAAATGGTGATAACGATACCAGTGCCCGTGTTCGTCCAGCGGCACCAGAAACACTTGATGTGCGAGCAGGAAGCGCAGGATTTCGCCGCTGTCATGGGCTTCACGGACGGCGTCACACAGCTCGCTGCAGAAGCGTTCCTGCGGGGCGGTGTCGTAGAGAAATGCCTGTACCTCGGCCGGCAGGCAATCGATGACTTCCTCCAGCAGGTAATCGCGGATCAGCCCTTCCCCGCCATTGAGTGCCTGGGGCAATGCCGTATCGCTACCGGCTTCGGATACCGCCAGCAACCAGAAGCGCAATCCGGCGACCCAGCCTTCGCTGCGCTGGATGAGACTCTCCAGGGCCTCACCGCGCAGTGAAGTCCGGTGGCGATCAAGCAGGGCCAAGGCTTCGTCATGGGTCAGGCGCAGATCCTGTTCGTGCAGTTCCAGCAGTTGGCGCGACAGCCGCAGGCGCGCCAGATGCCAGTCCGGGCGCTGTCGACTGGTGACCATGACCAGCAAGCCATCGGGTAGATGATTGAGAAAAAACTGCAGGCAACGGTCGAGTACCGGCCCTTGAGCGAGGTGGTAATCGTCGAACACCAGTAACAGCGGCGTTGCCGGATCGAGATGCAGCGTCAGTTCATCGAGCAGACCGTCGAGCCATTCTTCGAAGGCAAACGGCTGATGGCGCTGACGCATCTTCAGCAGGCCCAGTGCGCGACTGCCCAGTTGCGGGAAGTAATCCTGCAAGCCTTCGAGCAGACGCTCGAGAAAACGCCCCGGGTCATTGTCACGCGGGCTCAACCCCAGCCACAGACTTTGCCAGTTCTCTGGCAGACTTTGACAAAACTCCACAGCCACCGAGCTTTTGCCAAACCCGGCCGGGGCGCTGACCAGCAACAACCGTCCACCGAGGCCGGCTTGAAGACGCTCGCAAAGGCGTGGTCGCAATACGTATCCGTCAGGTAACGGCGGACGAAAAAATCGCCCGTCCAGTGCCGCGACGGCGACCCTTGCGGGACCCGGAAGTGGGGACAGATCAGTCATGGCCGGCTCTTGTTCGAATTGCTGTTGGCGGCGTTGCAGATGTCTCGCAGACTAGCCGTAAACGAACCGGTTATGAAGGTTACTGCTACAAATGGCTACAAAAAGACCAAACGCAAAAAATGTCCGGCCCGTGTTGCACAGGTTTTCTCGACGCACGCCGACTGAACAGAAAGTGCAGCCCGCCTGTTGATCACCGCCTGAAAATTCCTGTACCCGCGCAGGGTTCTTCATCGGGCGGATCAGAGCAATGGCTTGATGCTTGCAAGAACTGACTGGGCGATCTGCGCATATCCCGAGTCGGTATAGTGCACATCGGTGTCCGACTCACGCACGGCATCGGGCAAGGCAGCGGTGACAGCCTGCAGATCATTGACCGGAATATCGAGGCGCTTCATCACCTGCGCAGCGGCCCGGTTGTATCGAGTCACATCTGCAGTGTATCGACCGGGCTCATTCGCCGGAACGACCGTGACATTCTGGAAGACAACCTTGGCCCCTGTAGATTTCAGCCTTGTGGCGATCAATTGAAGATTGCGCTGATAGTCACCCAGCGGGACGGCAATCCTGCCGTTGACTTTGTCTCTGTTTTCCTGAGTGATCGGACCCGGCAGCCGATAGCACAAATCCCAAAGCCCGAAGTTGAAACTGATGACATCCCACTTGCCATCACCCAGCCATGCCTCAAGGTTTTTCAAACCGTTGACGGTGTCTTGAGCATTGCCGGCGTTATGCACGACCGTCGCCCGCCCCGCCAGGAATTGCTGGACATAAGGTGAATAACCGATGGAGATAGAGTCGCCGATGATCAGTACGCGAGGTTCAGCTTTCACGCCAGCATGGCTGCCGGTCATCAAAAAAGCCGAAGAAAGAATGAGAGCCTTTATGAAGGAACGCTTGAGCACGAGCTTCCGTCCGAGAATTGAGGCGCTACAGTCTACCTTCAGTTGAGAAGTGGGCTGTCGAAAAAGACAAAAAAACGCCCCGAACCAGTCGGGGCGTTTTTTCGAGGATGCGGCCTCGGGTCAAAGCTTAGCGGATACCGTCCTGGCCCAGGTTGCCCGGCTGGAATTCGCTCTTGGTGGCAGAGAAGCCGAAGTCATACGCTGATTTCTCTTCGTTCTTCATGCCCAGTGCCAGGTAACGGCCCGATTGCAGGTCGTACAGGGCTTCCAGCGCGTACCACGGCACTTGCTTGTCGTAGTAATCCTCGGCATGCGCCTCGGCCACACGCCACAGCTGACCGCGACCGTCGTAATGGTCGATGACCGCTGCCTGCCAGGTGTCTTCGTCGATGTAGAAGTCACGTTTGGCGTAGATATGGCGCTGACCCGGTTTCAGGGTCGCCACCACGTGCCAGACCCGACGCAGCTCGTAACGGGTCAGATCCTGATTGATGTGGCCAGCCTTGATGATGTCGGCGTACTTGAGGGTCGGCGAGTCGATCTTGTAGCTGTTGGAGGCGATGTACATCTCTTTCTTGCCTTCCAGCGCCCAGTCGTAGCGATCCGGCGCACCGTTGTACATGTCGAGGTTGTCGGAAGTGCGCAGGCCATCCGCGGCAGTACCCGGCCCGTCATAGGACACTTGCGGTGCCTGACGTACACGGCGCTGGCCAGTGGCGTAAACCCAGGCCTTGCGCGGTTCCTTCACCTGGTCGAGGGTTTCGTGCACCAGCAGCACTGTACCGGCCAGACGTGCCGGCGCGGTCACTTTCTGCTTGAAGTAGAACAGGATGTTGCCCGGGTTGGCCGGATCGTAATCCTTCATCTTGTCGCGGAACACGAACTGGTCCTGGAAATACACCAGGCTGAACGAGCCGTTGGTTTGCGGCGTGGCCTGGGTGACCAGACGGGTCACGCTGCCACCGCGATAGCGGGTGATGTGGTTCCAGATCACCTCCAGACCGCTTTTCGGAATCGGGAACGGCACGGCGGTGTCGAAATTTTCCAGACCGTTACCGCCGGCAACCAGATTGGTGGTGGTGGCGTTCTTCCTGATCGCGGCAAACACGTCATCCGGCACGGTCGAACCGCGATGGGACGGGTACACCGGCATCTTGAAGGTATCCGGGTAGCGCTTGAACATCGCGTACTGGCCCGGAGCAAGCTTGGCCTTGTACTGCTCGACGTTCTGCGCGGTGATGGTGAACAGCGGTTTTTCACTGCCGAACGGGTCGGACAGGAAACCCTTGCTGTCGACGGTACCGGCATTTTTCGGCAGCGGTTTCCAGGCCGGGATCGAACCGTCGGCGTTACCGACCATTTCAGCGCCCATCGGCGTCAGGCTCTTGCCCAGTTTGTCGGCTTCGGCGGCGGGAACGGCCGCCATGACGCTGGTCGCCAGCAGCGACAGCCCCAGAACACCGGCTTGGAACAGACTCTTTGTTATTTTCATATGTGTGTTCGTCCTGAAAAAACTGTGCTTAGAAGTTCACGCCAACACTGAGGGCAACGAAGTCACGATCGTCCACGGTCGTGTAGTCGCCGCCAAAGAAGTTGGTGTAGGCCAGGCTCGCCGTGTAGGTGTTCTGGTATTCGGCATCCAGACCGAGACTGATCGCCTTGCGACCTTCCTCGAAGTTGCCGCCAGGGCCTGGCGAGTAGCCTTTCACGTCATGCGACCAGGCCACGTTCGGCTTGAGGTTCACACCGGCGAACACGTCGCTGTAATCCCAGATCGCACGAGCGCGATAGCCCCACGAGGTCGAGGTGGTGAAACCGTCGTTGTTGCAGTTGCTGGACACGTTATCGCGCGACGCCCCCGGACCGGCACCGTTGATGGTCGAGGTGTTGAGGATCTGCGAGCAGGTGTTCAGACCGCCAGTGGCAGGCAACTCACCCGGGCCGAACACCGGGTCGCGGCCGTAACGGGCTTCGGACTTGCTTTCCAGGCCACCGACGTGGGTCACGCCGACTTCACCCACCAGGGTCAGACGGTTGGCGCCCATCACCTGATCGAAGAAGTGCGTCAGGGTGGTTTGCAGTTGGGTGATCTCTTTGCGGTTGTAACCGTGCAGATCCTGGCCCGGCACGCCGTTAAGGACCGACGCATTGGTCAACGCGCCACCCAGCGGACGCACACCGGCGAACAGAATATCGGTGGAGTTCAATTGCACCGGTGCGTTCGGCCGGTAGCTGACCTCACCGCTCCACGCCGTACCGGTAGGCAGGGTTGTGGAGAAGCTCAGACCGTAGAGGCGAATGTCTTCAGGGTATTCGATGAAGTATTCCGAGTTGCCCGCGACCACCAGTGGCCCCAGCGCCCGGAATGGCCCCGGCAATGCCGCCACGCCGTTATAGATCGACTGTGGCGCGCCAGTGGCGCTGAAGATCGGCGCACGGCTGTGATAGTTCATGAAGTAGGCACCGAACTCGGTGGCCAGTGGGTCGAACATGTACTTGGCGGAAACGCCCCACTGTCCGCTGTCACGCGCATTGCGGTTAGGCGCACGGCGTACCAGCACGCCTTCTTCGTTGACGTCGACACCGGCGTTGGCCAACGGCCCGAGCGCAATCCCCGGAATGGTCGAACGCTTGTTCAATACCCGCAGATTGTCGTCGCAACCGGTGGTGACGATGTCCGGCTGCGAGAAGAACGTGCCGCAGTTGTCGGTTACGGTCTTCTGCCAGTCGATCTGATAGAAACCTTCGGCCGAAAGGTTTTCAGTAAGGCTCTGCGACACATAGAACATGTTGACCGGGATCAGACCTTCCTTGATCTCGGCACCCGGACGACGGAACGCGGACACGTCGATCGGGTTGATCGAGTTGATGCCGCCGCCGATGAAGGTACTTTCGCCCCAGTTCACTACCTGCTTGCCCAGGCGCACCGAACCTGGCTCATCGGCAATCGAGTAGTTGTGGTAAACGAAGGCGTCGAGGATCTGCCCGCCGGAAGAACGCGCCGCCACATCGCGGTTGTGGTTGCTGACGTCCTTGTATTCCAGGTCCTGGTTCTGCAGCGCGAAGTCGTACCAGTATTTGCCCCGGACGAAGACCCCGGTGTCGCCGTATTTCAATTCGAGATCATGGATGCCTTTGAAGATCTTCGAGAAGGCTTGCCCGCTCTTGAAGTTCAGGTGGCCGTTGTCGGAGGTCTGGGACAGGCCCTTGCCGCCGTTGTTGACACCAATAAGGTCCTTGTTCGGCTGCTGAGTCGAGATACTCATGCCCAGGGAGAGCGAAGAGTCGAACTGACCTTCGATTTCACCGACGTTGAAACTGACGCCGAATGCGGGCCCGGCGAGCGTAGAGGCAAGACTGACGGCCAGAGGCAGTTTAGCCCGGCGCCAGAACTGGTTTACTGATGTCATCGACGCTACTCCATGTGCATTATTGTTATGGCATTGAGTACTTTTAAAAACGCCTGGAAGACCGGGAGCCAGTAGCCGCCCGACGTCACTCCAAAGTTGCATCGCCCCGTGTCGTGCGTGTGCCCCGTTCTTAAAAATCCTTGAGCGGACTATAGCCAGCAGGCGGGTATCGCTTGATCCCTCTAAAGTGTGATTTGCAGCTGCCGGCCACTCTGGAACAGTCCTTTCGCCAGTCCGACAGATGTCGGCTCGGCAAGGATGGCTGATTTTTTCGATTTAACAAGCCAAGCGCTTGCTTGGTGGGTCTGGNCGCGCCAGCAGACACTCAAAGTGTCGAGAGGAAGGTGCTGTTGTTGGCCTGCCATTCGGTGATGTCGAGGCGGATGCGCTTCTTGTCGAGCTTGCCGACACTGGTCTTGGGAATTTCCGTAACAAGGGCGATCTGGCTCGGAATCGCCCACTTGCTCAAGTGCCCCAATTCCACGAACGGCTTGAGGTGTTCCTTGAGCTCGCGCGCACCGATCTCGTGCCCTTCGCGGATCACCAGCAGTGCAAACGGCCGCTCGCCCCACTGCGGATCGGCGATGCCCACCACTGCTACTTCACGTACCGCCACATGACGGCTGATCAGGTCTTCGAGGTCCAGCGAAGAGATCCACTCGCCGCCGGTCTTGATCACGTCCTTGATGCGGTCGCGGATGTCGATCACGCCCATGTTGTCGAGCGTTGCCACATCGCCGGTGTGCAGCCAGCCGCCGGCCCACAGTTCGGCGCCTTTCTGCGGCTCGTTGAAATAGCCTTCGGTCAGCCACGGTGCGCGCAGCACCAGCTCGCCCTGGGTTTCGCCATCGGCGGGGAGGAAGTTGCCCTCGGCGTCGACGATCGCCGCTTCCACCAACGGCCCCGGCACACCAGCCTTGATCCGGTAAGTGGTGCGCTCGTCTTCGGTGCCGGCCATCAATTCGTCGTTGAGGTGCGCACACGAGACCAGCGGCCCGGTCTCCGACATGCCGTACGCCGCCGTCAACTGAATGCCCCGGGCCTTGGCGGTTTCATACAGCGTGCGATTGAGCGCACTGCCGCCGATGACGATTTTCCAGCCGCCGAAATCGGTGCCCTGCGCGCCTTTGGCGTTGAGCAGCATTTGCAGGATGGTCGGCACGCAGTGGGAAAACGTGACCTTCTCCTTGCGCCACAGCTCGACCAGGAACTCCGGGTCGTAACGCCCCGGATAAACCTGCTTGAGCCCGAGCATCGTCGCCACGTACGGCAAACCCCAGGCATGCACATGGAACATCGGCGTGATCGGCATGTACACGTCGTTGGTGCCGAGCAGGCGCACGCTGTCGATCGCGCCCATGATCGTCGACACGCCCATGGTGTGCAGTACCAGTTGCCGATGGGTGAAATACACGCCCTTCGGATTGCCGGTGGTGCCGGTGGTGTAGAACGTGGTGGCGACGGAGTTCTCGTCGAAGTCCTGGAAGTCGTACTGCGGGCTCGCAGCGGCCAGCAGTTGCTCGTACTCGCCGACCAGGTTCGGCAGCTCGGCGGTCTTTTCCGGCAGATCGGTCAGCAGCAGGGTCTTCTCGACGGTGGTCAGGTGCGGCGCGATGGCCTGGTACAGCCCGACGAACTCGCTGTTGACCAGCACGAAGCGGTCCTCGGCGTGGTTCATGGTGTAGAGGATCTGCTCCGGCGACAGACGCACGTTGATGGTGTGGATCACCGCGCCGATCATCGGAATGGCAAACATGCATTCCAGGTAGCGATGGCTGTCCCAGTCCATCACCGCCACGGTGTCACTCGCCTTCACCCCGGCTGCCGTCAACACGTTGGCCAGCCGCGCAACCCGCTCGATCAGGGTCGGATAGCTGTAGCGCAACTGGTCTCGGTAGATGATCTCGCGGGTTTTCTCGTAACGGGCGCCGGACATCAGCAGCCGTTTGATCAGCAATGGATACTGGTAGGCCCCATCGGCCGGGGGAATGACGCGAGTCTGCAACATATGAATCCCTTTTCTGGCTGCACGGTGTTGGCGTTGAGAGCATTACTCTAGAGCCGTTATACCCCAGCCAAATCAGCCGAAGGAATGATTTGCACAGCCGTACAAATGCTAGCCTTGCGCCAGCATTTGCCGGTATTTCAGCGCCGATCAGGCCGTTTGCCCTACAGCCGCTTCGGAAGGCGTCCGTGGGAAAACCAGCGCAGCAAGGAAGGTCAATGCGCCGAAACCCGCCAGAATCAAGTAAAGCCCTACGAAACCATGACGCGGCTCGACATAGGCAATCAGCGGAATCGCTGTCGCACTGGCGCCGAACGACAGGCAGTAACGCAGGGCGAAGACCCGTGACTGCCACTGCGGCGCGACAAAATTGGCGACCATCGAGTCGTTCACCGTGACCTGACCGAACACCACGAACATGAACGCCGCACCGAGCACGATCACCGCCCAGCCATCGACATGGGCCATGCCGTACAGCAGCGGCGCCTGAAACAGCGTCAGCACGAGAAACGGCCATTTCAGACTGATCCGGTGCAGCACTTGACCGATGCTCAACTGCGCCACCGCACCGAAGGCATACGCCAGGCTGACCACCACGCCGAGGGTTTGCGGCGAGGCGAACAAGTCATGCAGACGTTCCTGAAACAGCTTCGGGTAGGTCATGGTGGTGGCGTTGAACACCACGCCGCCGGTGGCCGTCGCCAGTGCCAGCACACCAAACACCATGAGCATCGAAATCCGCTGCCCGGCAGCGCCCTTCAGTGCGGTGTGTGGACGCTGCGGGATCGGCTCTTCACGCACCTGCAAGGCAAAGCCGATTCCCAGCATGATCGCCACCACCCCCGGTAAGACAAAGGCCGACCGCCAGCCGAACCGCGCCACCAGCAACCCGGTGATCAGCGCCGAGAACGCCACGCCGAGGTTGCCCCACATGCCATTGATGCCGATCTCCCGCCCGCGATTCTGCGCGTAGGCCACCAGCATCGCGGTGCCCACCGGGTGGTAGATCGCGGCGAAAATGCCGATCAGGGTCAACCCGATCACCAGCATCGTCGGGCTGGTGCTCAGCCCGGTGAAGATTGCCGAGGCGCCGATGCCGAAGAAAAACACCAGCATCATCTGCCGCCGACTCCAGTGATCGCCCAGCCAGCCGGCCGGTAACGAACAGGCGCCAAAGGCAATGAACCCACCCAGGGACAGACCGATCAGCGCGGCGTAGTCGAGACCAAAGGCCTGGGTCATGCCGAGCACGGCGGCGGGGAAAATCAGCATGAACATGTGATCGATCACATGGGCAGCATTGACGTAGCGGATCACGTTTCGAGATTGATTCATGGCGGCACGCTTGTGTTTGTTATGGGCGGATTGTTGTCAGCGGCTTTATGCTAAGTTGGCGAAAAAGCGCATACCTGCCAACCAGGTCATCGAATCCGACATGTTGATCAGCCACTTCGAACACGGCCCGGTGAGCGCCTATCCCCGGGATTATCTGGACGGTGAACACCAGCCGCTGCACCTGCACCACGAGGCGCAGTTGCTGTATGCCGTCCGAGGGATCATGCGGGTGGTCACCGACCTCGGTGCCTGGGTGATTCCGCCAAGCCGCGCAGTGTGGATTCCGCCGCAAGTCGCGCACGAGATATTCATGTCCGGCGATGTGCAGATGCGCTCGCTGTTCATCGCCCCCGAGCTGTCACCGGCCAGCCTGCAACAGTGCTGCGTGCTGGCGGTGACGCCGCTGCTGCGCGAGCTGATCCTGCGCGCCGTACAAGGCCCGCCGCACGCGGACAATCCGCTGATCCAGCAGTTGATGCTGGAAGAGCTCGCCAGCCTGGAAAACCTGCCGCTGCACATTCCAATGCCCACCGACCGACGCCTGCAGAACATCTGTCTGGCGTTGCTGCACACCCCGGATCACCCCAACACCCTGGAAGACTGGGCGCAGCAGGTCGGCGCCAGCTCACGCACTCTGGCGCGGCTGTTCCAGCGACAATTGAAGATGAGTTTCAACGCCTGGCGCCAGCAACTGCGCCTGATGGAAGCGCTGCCGCGCCTGCTCGCCGGGGACAGCGTGCAGCGCGTGGCGCGAGATCTGGGGTACGGCAGCGCGCGGGCGTTCAGCGCGATGTTTCGCCGGTTGCTTGGGGAGAATCCCCGGGAGTACCTGAATAATCTGAGCAAACTCAGCGAGCTTGTGTAAGGCCCTGTGGGAGCGAGCCTGCTCGCGAAAGCGGTCTTTCAGCCACCAGTAATGTCGACTGATCCAACGCATTCGCGAGCAGGCTCGCTCCCACAGTTTTAAGTCGCGGTTCTGAGATCAATGCATCTCGGTAAACGCGATTTTCACGCCGAGAGCGATCAGCACCGCGCCCATGGTGCGGTCGAACCAATGGCCCATGCGGGCAAAACCGGCACGTACACGTTGCTGACTGAACAGCATCGCCACCAGACAGAACCAGGTCGCAGTCGCCACCGCCAGGTAAACCCCGTACCCGGCCTGCACCGCCAGCGGGGTGTGCGGGTTGATCACCACGGTGAACAGTGAGAGGAAAAACAGCGTGGCTTTCGGGTTCAGGCCATTGGTGACGAAGCCCGAAGTGAAGGCGCCACGCGCGGTACGCACGCCAGCTTCCTTGTGCAGGTCATCGGTAACGGTTTTCGCCGGCTGCGCGCGCAAGGCTTTGAAGCCGATGTACAGCAGGTACGCGGCGGCGGCCCATTTCAAGGCGTTGAACAGCACGATCGACTGCGACACGATCAGGCCGATGCCCAGCAGCGAATAACCCACATGCAGGAAAATCGCCGTGCCCACACCCAGCGCGGTCCAGGTGCCGGCGCGACGACCATGGGTCACGCTCTCGCGCACCACCACGGCAAAGTCCGGGCCGGGGCTGGCCACGGCCAGCAGGTGGATCAGGGCAACGGTCAAGAACTCGGTCCAGTACATGGGGGCTCCTCTTGGGGTGATCATCAGCTTGAACACATCGCCTGAATGCTTTTCCCCTGTGGGAGCGAGCCTGCTCGCGAATGGCGTTGTGTCAGGCAACCTTAATTGGCCTGACACTCCCTCTTCGCGAGCAAGCCCGCTCCCACAGATTTTGTGAGTACCTCAGGCACCGCGTAACGTTTTGTTTCATCTGGTAGGCTCGGCAGATTACGCCTTCCGTTCCAAGCACAAAAGGTACAGTTGATGACGAACCCGCGCCGCGCCGTATTCCTCGATCACCCGTCTCTGGATCTCGGCGATCTCGACCTCAGCCCGTTGCGCGCCTGCTTCAGCGACCTGCAACTGTTCGCCCAGACTGCGCCTGATCAAGTCGCCGAACGCCTGAACGGTGCCCGCGTGGCGATCACCAACAAGATCCGCATCGACGCCGCTGCGATGGCCGCCAATCCGGATCTGCAACTGATCCTGATCACCGCCACCGGCACCAACAACGTCGATCTGGACGCGGCCCGCGCCCACGGCATTACCGTGTGCAACTGTCAGGGTTACGGCACGCCGTCGGTGGCGCAGCACACGATCATGTTGCTGCTCAACCTCGCCACCCGCCTCGCGGATTATCAAAAAGCCGTCGGCGATGGTCGCTGGCAGCAAGCCAGACAGTTCTGCCTGCTGGACTACCCGATCGTCGAACTGGAGGGCAAAACCCTCGGTCTGCTCGGTCATGGCGAACTCGGCGGCGCGGTCGCAAGGCTGGCCGAAGCGTTTGGCATGCGTGTATTGCTCGGGCAGATTCCCGGCCGCCCGGCACGCCCGGATCGTCTGCCCCTGAACGAATTGCTGCCGCAGATCGACGCCCTGACCCTGCACTGCCCGCTCAACGAACACACCCGGCACTTCATCGCGGCCCGCGAGCTGGCGTTGATGAAACCCGGCGCCTTTGTGGTCAACACCGCTCGCGGTGGTTTGATCGACGAGCAAGCCTTGGCCGATGCCCTGCGCAACGGTCACCTCGGCGGTGCGGCGACCGATGTGCTCAGTGTCGAACCGCCGGTCAACGGCAATCCGCTGCTGGCGGGCGATATTCCACGGCTGATCGTCACTCCGCACAACGCCTGGGGCAGTCGCGAAGCGCGGCAACGCATCGTCGGCCAATTGACCGAAAACGCCCAGGCGTTCTTCAGCGGTACAGCGCTGCGGGTCGTCAATTGATAAACTGCGGCACTTTTTTTCCAAGGAGCAGTTATGGATCCGCGCAGTGAAGTACTGCTTCGTCAGGCCGAGTTATTCCAGGGTTCGCTGTTGCTGGCCGGGTTGCCTGCCGACGATTTGCTCGGGCGTTTGCCGAATGCGTTCGGCTGGTGCTGGCACGCCGGCGATCAGGCCGCACTCGATGCACGTTTCGAAGGTCGCAGCCATTTCGGCGTAAACGTGCCGGAGCGCGAGTTCGACAGCGCCGTGGTGTTTTTGCCCAAGTCCAAGGACCTGACCGACTACATCCTCAACGCGGTGGCCGCACGTCTGCCCGGGCGCGAAGTGTTTCTGGTCGGGGAAAAACGCAGCGGAATCGAGGGTGCATCCAAGCAGCTCAACCCGTTTGGCAAACCGCGCAAACTCGACAGCGCCCGTCACTGCCAACTGTGGCAAGTGACCGTGGCCAATGCGCCGGAAGCCAAATCGCTGGAAAGCCTGGCGCAGACGTACGAGCTGCCACTGGCCGAAGGCCCGCTTAAAGTGATCAGCCTGCCCGGTGTGTTCAGTCATGGCCGACTGGATCGTGGCAGCGCCCTGCTGCTGGAGCATCTGGACAAACTGCCGAGCGGTCATCTGCTGGATTTCGGTTGTGGCGCCGGGGTTTTGGGCGCGGCGGTCAAACGGCGTTATCCGCACAATCAGGTGACCCTGCTCGACGTCGATGCCTTCGCCGCCGCCAGCAGTCGTCTTACTTTGGCGGCCAACGGTCTGGAAGCCGAAGTGCTGACCGGTGACGGCATCGATGCTGCACCCATGGGTTTGAACGCGATTCTGAGCAACCCGCCGTTCCATGTCGGGGTGCATACGGATTATTTCGCTACTGAGAACTTGCTGCGAAAAGCAGCCAAACATCTGAAAAACGGCGGCGAACTGCGCTTGGTTGCGAACAGCTTCCTGAAGTATCAGCCATTGATCGAAGAGCATCTGGGCGTGTGTGCGATCAAGGCCGAAGGCAATGGTTTCCGGATTTACCGGGCCAAGCGCGGCTGAAAATTAGCACTTGCCGAATGGATTCTGCCTAGGCAGAATCCGCTCCGTCCTAGGGGAGTAGTCTCCCACGAGCGCCACGCTCGTCCGGCATACGTCAACATACTTGATCCTCAGATCATGGCGTATGCGACCTCAGCGTCCGCACCAGACGGATCGCAGGGTTTGACAAGACCTATGACACGCACACCTTACCCGGGGCGGGAAGGCTGTACGTGTCATAGCCGTGTCGACCCGCCCCTTAGGAAATCCTGATGCTGGACTCGTTACTCGTTCCCACCGCAATCGTTGCCTTGGCCGAAATCGGCGACAAGACGCAACTGCTCGCGCTGATTCTCGCCGCTCGCTTTCGCAAACCCTGGCCGATCATTGCCGGCATCGTCGCCGCGACCCTGGCCAACCACGCAGCAGCCGGTGCGGTAGGCGCCTGGTTCGGCAGCTTCTTCTCCGACGCGGTGTTGCACTGGATTCTTGCCGCGAGCTTCGCCGCCACTGCACTGTGGACGCTGGTCCCGGACAAGATGGATGACGATGAAGCCAGCACCGCGCGCAAGTTCGGGCCATTCCTGACCACGCTGATCGCGTTCTTCCTGGCGGAAATCGGTGACAAGACCCAGATCGCCACCGTGATGCTGGCGGCGCAATACCCTGAGCTGTGGCTGGTGATTATCGGCACCACGGCAGGCATGCTGATCGCCAACGTGCCGGTGGTATTGGCGGGTAACTTTGCTGCGGAGAAATTGCCACTGACGTTGATCCGTCGCCTGGCGGCCTCGGCGTTCTTCATCCTGGCAATCGTCGCGGTATACAAAGCGATGCAGAGCAGTGGCTGGATTTAAACCCGTAAGTCGGTAGACCGAGTTATCGTTCTTCGCGAGCAGGCTCGCTCCCACAGTGGAATGCATTCCAAAGGTGGGAGCGAGCCTGCTCGCGAAGGGGCCATCAGCCTTGCGGCAAAACCATCAGGATTTAGGGGCTTTCTCGTACAACGGCATGACCTTCGGAATTGCCGCCTGCAACGAAGCGATCCGGCTGGACGAGGCCGGGTGAGTGCTCATGAATTCCGGCGGTGCGCCTTCCGAGGCCTTGCTCATCTTGTTCCACAAGGTGATCGCGGCATTCGGGTTGTAGCCGGCGCGGGCGGCCAGTTCGAGGCCGATCAGGTCGGCCTCGTTTTCATTGGCGCGGCTGTTGGGCAAGGTCATGCCGTAGTTGGCCACGGTGTCGGCCAGCGCCAGGCTGTCCTGGCCCAGACCGAACAGCGCACCAGCACCCTGCTTGGCCATTTCAATGCCATAAGCCTTGGACATCGCTTCACGACCATGCTCGCGCAGGGCGTGAGCGATTTCGTGGCCCATGACTGCGGCGATTTCATCGTCGGTCAGCTTCAGGCTGTCGATCAGCCCGGTGTAGAAAATGATCTTGCCGCCAGGGCCGCAGTTGGCGTTGAGCTCATCGCTCTTGATCAGGTTGACTTCCCATTGCCACTGCGCGGCATCCGGGCGGAAATTCGGCGCCTGAGCGATCAGCCGGTTGGCAATTGCCTGAACCCGCTTGGCCTCCGGGCTGGTCTTGTCCAGCACGCCTTTGCTCGACGCCTCGCCGACGGTCTTCTGATAGGACTGGGCATACATCTGGTCGACCTCTTGCGAGGACAGCATGCTGAACATGTACTGCTTGCGCTCCACGCCCACGGCTCCGCCGCTGGTGGTGTTGACCGACTGACAACCGGCCAGCAACAGCGCTGCGCTCAGTGCACTTACAACCAATGTCTTGTTCATTCAAAAGCTCCCTGAAAACCTGCCGCGTATCGTAGGGGGTGAATTGTATCGGCGCCAGATACAACAGACGTGTTGCAGCGTCTTTCGGAAGTTTCCCACGACTGCTGTCGTAAAAAATTCACAGCAACCGGCCTGCCTGCTGCCGCTGCGTCGCGCACCGATCCGTTTGCGACATCACCCGCCGAATGTTCCGCTCGCCACTCATGGCGCAATGCCTGCTGCCGATACAACAACGCAGACGTCCTCTTGCGTGCGGAGCTCCCATGAAGTTCAAGTCGATCCAGTTTTCCGTCGCCGCCCTGGCTGGCGCCATCGTCCTCAGCGTGGTCGCCGCGCTGGTGCTGTACGCGCTGTTTTCCGGCGCCCGCACTCAAGACATGGTGCAACAGCGCACCCAGGCACAGTTCGAGCAGGTCATCGAACAGCGCCTGACCTCGCTGGCGCAGACCCAGGTCAGCCAGATCCAGCGCGAACTCGAAGCGCCGCTGCTGATTGCCGGCGGACTGGTGCGGGTCAATGCGCTGCTCGGCACACCGGGCGCCGACGGCCAGCCGCGACTGAGCATCAGCCGCGAGCAATTGATCAGCCTGATCAAGGAAAACGTCGAGCAGAACCCGAAAATTCTCGGCACCTACATCGGCTGGGAAAAGAACGCACTGGATCACAATGACGCGGCCTACGTCGGCAGCGCCGTGATCGGTATCGACCCTGCCAACGGACGCTTCCTGCCGTGGTGGTTCCACAATACCGACGGCAGTCTGGGCGTGGACAAACTGGCCGATGTCGACGATCAGAAAACCCTGTCCACCGGGGTGCGCGCCAGTGAGTATTACCTCTGTTCCAAGGAAACCAAAAAACCCTGCGTGATCGATCCGGCGCCGTACAAGGTCGGCGACAAGTTCGTGATGCTCGCCTCGTTCATTGAACCGATCATGCTCAACGGCGCATTCCAGGGCATCGTCGGCGCCGACCTGTCGGTGAACTTCATTCAGGACATGCTTCTCGCCGCCAACCAGAAGCTGTACAGCGGCGCCGGGCAAATGGCCCTGATCGGCGGTAACGGGCGGATCGTGGCCTACACCCAGGACCCGAGCAAATTCGGTGAAAAGGTCAGCGACATTCTCGACGCCGAACAGATTGCCAACATGGCCAATCTCAAACGCGGCGAAGTCACCTACTCCGTCAACAAGGACAAGGGCCGTATCGAGTTGTACCTGCCATTCGGCATCGGCCAGACCGACGCGCGCTGGACCCTGATGCTGCAACTGCCGCTGAATGCGGTAATGGCCGATCTGCAGAAACTTCAGGCCGACCTCGATGCCCAGCGCAAATCCGACACCTTCGGCATGGCCATGGTCGGTCTGATCATCGCCGGCATCGGCCTGCTGGTGATCTGGCTGGTGGGCCACGGCATCGCCCGCCCCCTGAAGCAGATGGTCGCCATGCTCGATGACATTGCCAAAGGTGAAGGTGATCTGACCCGCCGCCTGAGCAGTGATCGCAGCGATGAACTCGGCTCGATTGCCAAAGGCTTCAACACCTTCCTCGCCAAGTTGCAGGCGATGATCACGCAGGTGGTGACCTCGGTGCAGAGCGTCAGCGATTCCTCCGAACACACGGCCGACATCGCCATTCGCACCAACATCGGCATTCAGAAACAAATGGCCGAGATCGATCAGGTCGCCACTGCCGTGCAGGAAATGACCGCCACTGCGCAAGACGTGGCGCGCAACGCCACCCAGGCGGCGCAAGCCGCCAGCCATGCGGATCAGGCCGCTGGCCAGGGCATGCAGATCGTCCGTGATACCTCGAATTCGATTGGTGCGCTGGCGCTGGAAATCGGCAAAGCCGTGGGCGTGGTGCAGACCCTGGCCAAGGACAGTGAAAAGATCAACGCGATCCTGACTGCCATTCGCGGGATCGCCGAGCAGACCAACCTGCTGGCGCTGAACGCCGCGATCGAAGCGGCGCGTGCCGGCGAACAGGGGCGCGGCTTTGCCGTGGTGGCGGACGAGGTGCGCAATCTGGCGCAGAAGACCCAGAAGGCCACCGAAGAAATCCAGAGCATGATCCAGCAACTGCAACAGGGCACCCGCGACGTGGTGCGGGTCATGGAGGACAGCCAGAACCGCACCGACGAAAGCGTGCAGCACGCGGCGAAAGCCGCCGAGGCGCTGGAGACGATTACTCAGGCGGTGTCGGTGATCAACGACATGAACACGCAGATCGCCAGTGCCGCTGAAGAGCAAAGCGCCGTCGCGGATGACATCAACCGCAATGTGATCAATATCGGTCAGGTGGCCAATGAAGTGGCGGGCGGTGCGGATGAGTCGAGTTCGGCGAGTGCCGGCCTGACCAAACTGGCGGAGCAGCAGCGGCGCTTGATCAATCAGTTCAAGGTTTAACAGCAAGGTCAAAAGATCGCAGCCTGCGGCAGCTCCTACAGGATCGATGCAGGAGCTGCCGCAGGCTGCGATCTTTTCGCTTTCACATCAACCCGGGGTCAGACACTCCGGCCCATTGAGCTTCGGATCATTCACCAGATTCGCCAGCACCCGCTCGCGCAATGCCGCCGGCTCACTGGCGAGCACGCCCTGCAGCACATGCAGCGGCGTCGCAGGATCGAGCCAGGCCGCCTGCCCCGCCTCATCGAGAATCAACGGTCGGCGCTGACTGGCCGCCGGCTGCGTGATGACGGCGGTGCTCAGCCACACCTGCTCCTGCACCGGATACGCCTCCCAGATCGCCGCGAAAAACAGCGATGAACCCTCACCCGGCGTCAGCCAGTACGGGCGCTTGCGCAGATTACCGCGCCATTCGTAGAAACCGTTGGCCGGCAGCAGGCAACGACGCAGGCGCAGCGCTTCACGGAACATCGGCTGTTCGGCGACCGTTTCCGCCCGGGCATGCGCCGGGGTTTTCGACAGATCGGTCAGCCACGGCGGCGTCAGCCCCCAACGGGCGCGAGCCAGCGTGCGTTGGCCGTCGGCCTCGGCGCGCAGCATCAACACCGAATCATTGGGAGAAATATTCCACTGCGCCTGCTGATCGGCGGGAAATCCGGGCAGGGCCGCGAAGTCGCGGTTCCAGCGAAACAGGGCATAACGTCCACACATGGGGCAACACGACTCAGCAATAAAACGAACGTCAGCCTAACAGACCAGCGTCCCGGGGAAGCTCTCCGGTTCATCGCCGGGCAGCGGCAGCGCGGCATTGTACGCGGTGATCAGCTCGCGGGCGTATTCGGCCTGATCGTTTTCGACCGACAACCCCAGCAGGCCAAAAATCGGCAACTCCCCCGTGCCGCCGAGCAGATCCCGGCCCACCAGGTGCGCCTCGATGCCTTCGCTGGCGAGCATGCCCTTGAGCATCTCGCCTTCCATCAGGTTTTCCGGCTCGTAGATTCGCTGCATGGGCGCCCCTCATTCGTTTTCACTGAACACTTCCAGAAACCAGTCCTCGCCATGCACCTGCAGGACAAAGGTGATCGGTCGACAACACACCTGACAGTCCTCGATGTAGGTCTGATCGCCGTCAGACAAGTCCACTGTTGTCTCGACCTCTTCACCACAATACGGACATTCATACAGTGCGCTTTCCAGCATCGCGGTCTCCCAGGTGACTTGTGCGTATAATCGCCGGTCTATTTGCAGGGCTATTTTTGTCTGGCTACTTTTTCAGACCGTGCCCCGTCGGTTTTCGATCAAAACCTTTACTTACCCTAGCCGTTTCCAACAAGAGAGCATGATGGGCGAATTCGATGCCATCCGACCTTACGACGACAGCGAAGTACCTGTGGTACTGGCAAGACTGCTCGGCGACAAGGCGTTTCTAGATATCCTCACCCACTTCCGCTTCCCGCGTTTTGCCGGTGCCTTCGGCTGGATGCTCAAACCACTTATAGCCCATCGGTTGCGTCGTGAGTTCGCCAGCGTGACCTCGGTGGCGACGTTGCAGGACAAGATCGAGTCCTACGTCGACCACACCATCGAGCGCGCCACCGACGGCGTGACCTACACGGGTGTCGAGCAATTCAAGTCCGGCAGCGCTTATCTGTTTATCGCCAACCACCGCGACATCGTGATGGACCCGGCTTTCGTCAACTATGCGGTGTACCACGCCGGCCTGCCGACGCCGCGCATCGCAATCGGCGACAACCTGCTGCAAAAGCCTTTTGTCAGCGATCTGATGCGCCTGAACAAGAGCTTCATCGTGCACCGTTCGATCACCGGGCGCCGCGAGAAGATGGCGGCGTATCAATTGCTGTCAGCGTACATCAACCACTCGATCCGCAACGATTGCGCCTCGATCTGGATCGCGCAGGCCGAAGGCCGGGCCAAGGACGGCGACGACCGTACCGAGTCGGCGATCCTCAAGATGTTCCACATGAGCCGCAAGGACGAGCCGTTCGGCGAAGTGATCCAGTCGCTGAACCTGACCCCGGTGTCGATCAGTTACGAATACGACCCGTGCGACCAGGCCAAGGCCCGCGAGCTGTATATCCGCGCCACCACCGGCACCTACGCCAAGGCACCGGGCGAGGATGACGTGAGCATCGCCAAGGGCATTACGGGCTACAAGGGCCGGGTGCACGTGAACTTCGCCGCGCCAATCACCGAGCTGTTCGAAGACACCAAGCAATTGGCGGTCGAGATGGACAAGCAGATTCTCGGTGGTTATCGCCTGTTCCCGGTGCATTACCTGGCATACGCGCAGTGGGCCGATGCCGATCCGCAACTGAACGTGCCGAAGGCTGCCGAAGTGTTCCCCGCCGACGAACTGGCCAAGGCGCAGGAAGAATGGCAGAGCCGTCTGGACGCCTGCCCTGAGGAGCACCGTCCTTATCTGGTGCTGCAATATGCGACGCCGGTGCGAAATCAGTACCGAGTGAAGGCCGGGTTACCGTTGTAAAACAAAAGCAAGATCAAAAGATCGCAGCCTGCAGCAGCTCCTACACCAATCTCCTGTAGGAGCTGCCGAAGGCTGCGATCTTTTGCTTTCAGAAGCGGGTGCTGATCCAGGAGACGATCAGGGCCAGGCCGAGGCAGGCAAAACCGAAGCGGTAGAAAAAGCGGTTCATGCGCAAGGTCGCCCAATCCAGAATCGGTTCGGCATTCGGTTGGGCCTGGCGCTGAGCGGCGATGCTGGCCATGGCGCGTTGTTCACGACGGCGAGTCGCATGCAGCAGCCAACTGCCCGGGAAAGCCAGAGCCAGCGCCAGCAGGTTGATCAATTTGGCGGGATGGGTGGTAAACAGCGTCATCAAGTGCAGCGACATCACAGACCTCGGAACTGAATCGGTGTGGCAGGCGCCCGATCGACGACCGCGGCGCGGATTCTACCGAAACACTCCGCCACCGCCCTACCCTTTGCGACAAATAACCTGACAATCGACCGATGGCTGTCTTGTGTCACGGCATCGTCATTTACATCGGCCACCATGCGCGCCTCGAAACACACATGGAACGCGACATGCTTCACGCCGAAAACCAGGATCGCCTGTACCTCATCACCCCGTCCGACGAACAACAAAGCCTCGTCGGCAGTCTCGCCTTCAATGTTCAGGATCGCCACTGGCTGGTGTATTGCGCCCTCGGCGGGCATCAACATGCGGATTTGCCGGAGACTGACCTGCTGACGGGCGTGAGCGTGCTCGACTTCTATTCACAAGCTGCCTGACCCACATCGTCCTCTGCAGGAGCTGCCGCAGGCTGCGATCTTTTGATGTTGTTTTAAAAATCAAAGTCAAAAGATCGCAGCCTTCGGTAGCTCCTACAGGGGATTAGCGTCGTCCTGCAGGCATGAAAAAGCCCGGTGCCATCACTGGCACCGGGCTTTTTCACATCAGCTGAACAGCTTATTCGGCGAGGATCTGACCCACGGTCGGGTCCTTGAACAGGCGAGTCAAGGCGTCGCTCAACACGTCGCTGACCAGCTTGGTGTTGGTTTCCTGGTTCGGCGCCATGCCGAAACGCTGGTCCAGCGAAGCGCCGTAGCGGCCGCTGTAACGACGGTTGCCGCTCTGCACGTCGGAACGGAAGGTCGCGCCGATGGTGGCCTCGGTCACGTACATGCCTTCTTTCGGCGACTGGTACTTGAGCTCGGTCAGGGTCACAGTCAGTTGCGGCGCATTCATCGCGTTGCTGGTCGGGGTAAAGCCGAGCAGACGCACGGCGGCTTCAGCCTGGGCCTGCAACTTCGGCAGGATCTGCTCACGCTGTACAGTGATGGCACTGGTTTCCGGGTACAGGCCGCCACGGGTGCCGAGGGTTGGCGACGGACGACCGTCAACCACGCGCACCACCACTTGCTGGCCATGGCCGACCGGGGCCAACTGCGTGGTCAGCTTCGGTTCCGGGCTCAGTTGTTGCGGGCTGTGGGCGCAGCCAACCAGGGTCAAACTGGTCACAGTGATCAAACCGAACAACAGGCGTTGCAACATGCTCTTTTCTCCAGAATCAGGCACAAACAGGCCGGCAGTATAGCGGTGGGCCACTGCGGGTCACCAGCACTCGACAGTGAATACTCAAATGTCTGACCCAGCCGTGAGAATGCGGTTCCTGTCACAGATTATTCACCGCCCATACACCTTGGCGTCACGGCCGCCTGGCAAGCTTCAAACCAGTCCCCAACAAGGTACTTGCCATGCGTTATCTGATCTCGTTGTTCGCGCCACGTCCGCTGCACCGCAGCTTCGCCCTGCTGGATCGCAACGGTCACTGCCAGGCCTTCAAACAGTGCAGCCTCAAGCCAATGGGTGACGGCTGGGTGGAAATCGAAGAAATCCGCCTCAACTGGTTGCACCAGCCGCTGCCCGCCAGCGCCCTGGTCACCGAGCAACAACCTCGCGCACGTGCCCAGGCGATGTTGAGCATCTGACCGGATGCCTAATAAAAGTCATTAAACTCGACCAACTGCCCGCATTTCTTCGATACAATCTCCCCCCGATTATAAGGACGTCTCCTGATCGGGCCCCGCAACACCGGCAATGCCCTGCATTCGCCATCAAAATCGCCCACAGAGAGCCGCCCACACAGATCGAGTGAAGTTGGCGCGCTTGCCTGTTCTTCCGGCAAAACCCCGCTTTTCGCGAATCTGCAGAGCTGTCATATGCTCGGCCACCGCGTTGTTTTGCCTTTGCGGGCACGGTGCCAGGCCTGGACAGCCCTTTTTTGAGGTTCACGTCTTCAAAAGAGCGTGAAAAAAACGGGTTTTCACAACTTCACAAGAGTGTGGCGAGCAAATGAATAGTTTTGCGTCTGAACATGCACCATTAGCGTCTGTAACAGCCCAACGACACAGGACCGGGGATACCTCGAACATCGGAGCCTGAAGCCTGTCCGCTACGGATTTGGTTGCACAAAACGGATGTCTCGACCATAAGTCGAATTGCCAGCCACGCGCTGAAATGAGTTCATGCAACTCTTGAAGCCAGGCCGCATGCATCCGTCGAAGTTGCGAAAAATTGCGAAGATTCGGACATGACGAACCTGACCATGGGTTATCCGGGGCGCAACTGACCTGCCCCGCCACGCCCTGGCAGCCATGCCGACAATTTGGTGCTGCAGATTTTGGAGACGCGTTAAATGGCGCATAACGAAGCAGTCGACGTAGTTCTGGTTGGGGCCGGCATCATGAGTGCCACCCTGGCAGTACTGCTCAAAGAACTCGACCCGACGATCAAGCTGGAAGTCGTCGAGTTGATGGATTCCGGGGCCGCGGAGAGTTCCAACCCGTGGAACAACGCCGGTACCGGCCACGCCGGCCTGTGCGAGCTGAACTACACGCCGCAGGCCGCCGACGGCAGCGTCGACATCAAGAAAGCCGTGCACATCAACACCCAGTTCGAAGTGTCCAAGCAGTTCTGGTCGTACCTGACCAAAAAAGGCACCTTCGGCTCGTGCAAGTCCTTCATCAGCCCGGTGCCGCACCTGAGCTTCGTCCAGGGTGACAAAGGCGTGTCGTTCCTCAAGGAACGCTTCAACGTGCTGCACAAGCACCACGCCTTCGCCGACATGGAATACACCGAAGACAAGGCCAAGATGGCCGAGTGGATGCCGCTGATGATGCCGGGCCGTTCGCCGGACGAAGTCCTGGCCGCGACCCGCGTGATGAACGGCACCGACGTCAACTTCGGCGCCCTGACCAATCAGTTGCTCAAGCACCTGACCAGCGCACCGGACACCCAGGTCAAATACTGCAAGCGCGTGACCGGCCTCAAGCGTAATGGCGCCGGCTGGACCGTCAGCATCAAGGACGTCAACAGCGGCAACAGCCGTGAAGTCGATGCCAAATTCGTCTTCCTCGGCGCCGGTGGCGCGGCCCTGCCGCTGCTGCAGGCTTCGGGCATCGAGGAAAGCAAAGGTTTCGGCGGCTTCCCGATCAGTGGCCAGTGGCTGCGCTGCGATAACCCGGAAGTGGTCAAGCACCACCAGGCCAAGGTCTACAGCCAGGCCGCGGTGGGTTCGCCACCCATGTCCGTGCCACACCTGGACACCCGCGTGGTCGACGGCAAGAAATCCCTGCTGTTCGGACCATACGCCGGCTTCACCACCAAGTTCCTCAAGCACGGCTCCTTCATGGACCTGCCGCTGTCGGTTCGCGCCGGCAACATCGGGCCGATGCTGGCAGTGGCGAAAAACAACATGGACCTGACCAAGTACCTGGTCAGCGAAGTGATGCAATCGATGGAGCAGCGTCTGGACTCCCTGCGCCGCTTCTACCCGGAGGCGAAAGCCGAAGACTGGCGCCTGGAAGTGGCCGGCCAACGGGTACAGATCATCAAGAAGGACCCGAAAAAGGGCGGCATCCTGCAATTCGGTACCGAGCTGGTCGCGGCCAAGGACGGCTCCCTCGCCGCCCTGCTCGGCGCTTCGCCAGGCGCTTCGGTGACCGTTTCGATCATGCTCGAGCTGATCGAGAAATGCTTCCCGGCCAAGGCCAAGGGTGAGTGGGCAGCCAAACTGGCGGAGATCTTCCCGGCCCGTGAAAAGGTTCTGGAAACCGATGCTGCGCTGTATCGCAAGATCAACACGCAGAACAACATCGCCCTGGAACTGGTTGAAGAAAGCAGCGAGACCCCAAGCTTCGCTTGATCTTGCGACATGAAAAACGCCCCGTACTCAGTGAGTGCGGGGCGTTTTTTATAGCCCTGAAAAACAAAAGATCGCAGCCTTCGGCAGCTCCTACAGGGTAAACACAAATCCAGTGTAGGAGCTGCCGAAGGCTGCGATCTTTTGATCTTGTCTTTTGATCTTAACCGCGAGCCTTGTCGATCAGCTCGATGTACTCGGCCGCGTTACGCTGGTCCTTGATCAGATCAACAAACGTCTGGCCCTGTTCATCCTTGCCATCAACGTCGTAACCGGCAGCCACGAAGAACGTCAGGAAGCGTTCGAAATCGTCGATGCGCAAACCACGATAGGCCTTGATCAGTTTGTGCAGCGACGGCGAAGTGGCGTCGACCGGCTCAAAATCGAGGAACAGCTTGATCTGCTCATCGCCGATCTCGTCACCAATCACCTGTTTCTTATCTTTACGCATTGCCGACTCCAGCTCGCAGACATTACACGGGGCGGGCAGTTTACCCCTGCCCAGCCACAAGGCTCAACGCGCACGAACGGCCCCGGTGTGCAGATCGGCCCAGATGTGGCCGTTGGCGTAACTGAGGAACTGTACATACACGGTGTCGTTGCGCAGCAGATCGACCACCACCCGGTATTGAGTCAGCGGGTAGAACAGGGTCAGGGTCTTGCTCTTGTCGTCATAAACCGGTTTTTTCAGGCTTTTGCTTTCGCCATCGAAATTGACCAGCACCTGGGTGATGGTTGCGCCCTTGTTCAGCGACTTGCCCTTGAGGCGGATCATCAGCGGTGAGGTCACCGGAATCGGCTGCTGATTGGACTGGCGTTGCGCACCGACCACCACCGAATAATCGGTGACCTGCAGCAGTTGTTGCTGCTCGGGTTCGGCATCACGCAGGGTCAGGTCGTCCGGCGGTAGAAACTGACTGTGCATCGGCGCCGGGGCGGCGGCCAGAGGCAGGCTGAGGGTCAGCAACAGGGCGGCAAAGCTGCGGATCAAGAGGCGCATGACAGGCTCCGGGGGCGGGGCCGAGCACTCTAGCATGGGATTAAAAGCAAAAGATCGCAGCCTTCGGCAGCTCCTACAGGGTGTACATCAATCCCCCTGTAGGAGCTGCCGAAGGCTGCGATCTTTTGATCTTGCTTACATGCCTTTAACGGCAAAGATCCCGTTGGCGTTACGCCAGTAGCCTTTGTAGTCCATGCCGTAACCGAAGATGTAGCGGTCAACGCACGGCAGGCCGACGAAGTCTGCCTTCAGGTCAGGACGTGCCTTGCGGTCGTGGTCCTTGTCGATCAGCACGGCGGTGTGCACTTTGCGCGCGCCGGCGTGTTTGCAGAAGTCGATGATCGCGCCCAGGGTGTGACCTTCGTCGAGGATGTCGTCGATGATCAGCACGTCGCGGTCGATGAACGAGACTTCCGGCTTGGCTTTCCAGAACAGGTCGCCGCCGCTGGTTTCGTTGCGATAACGGGTGGCGTGCAGGTAGGAGGCTTCCAGCGGGAACTGCAGATGAGTCAGCAGTTTGCCGGAGAAGATCAGGCCGCCGTTCATCACGCAGAACACCACCGGGTTGCTGTCGGCCAGTTGTTCGTTGATGTGTGCACCGACGCGGGCGATGGCGGCCTCGACTTCAGCTTCGGTGTACAGGCAGTCAGCCTCTCGCATGATTTGACGGATATGCTCGAGATCAGCGGACATGGCGCTCTCCAGGGGTGGCGGAATTGGAAAAGCGGGCAAAGGTACGCATCCCGCGAGGTCGAATCAAGCGTTAATGGACTAACGTACTCAATGTCCTATAGGACATCACCCTCGGATAGATTAATCTAGGCCGGTTTTTTTGCCCGCCGCCGGAGTTTTTCCATGCCCATCCTCGAGATCCGCCATCCGCTGATCCGCCATAAACTCGGCCTGATGCGCCGCGCTGACATCAGCACCAAGAATTTCCGTGAGCTTGCTCAGGAAGTCGGCGCCCTGTTGACCTATGAAGCTACCAAAGACCTGCCCCTGGAAACCTACGATATTCCAGGTTGGTGCGGCACCGTGTCGGTGGAGAAAATCGCCGGCAAGAAGATCACCGTCGTGCCGATCCTGCGCGCCGGCATCGGCATGCTCGAAGGCGTGCTGAGTCTGATCCCGGGTGCCAAGGTTTCCGCAGTGGGCGTCGCCCGCAACGAAGAAACCCTGCAAGCGCACACCTACCTGGAAAAACTGGTTCCGGAAATCGACGAACGGTTGGCGATGATCATCGACCCGATGCTCGCCACCGGCAGCTCCATGGTCGCGACCATCGACCTGCTGAAGAAAGCCGGCTGCAAGGACATCCGCGCAATGGTGCTGGTCGCCGCGCCGGAAGGCATTGCTGCCGTAGAAAAGGCTCACCCGGACGTGACCATCTACACCGCGTCCATCGATGAGCGCTTGAACGAGCACGGTTACATCATCCCTGGGCTTGGCGACGCCGGTGACAAGATCTTCGGCACCAAGCAGAAGGACGCGTAAACATGCAGCAAGAGTTCAACGATCCGCTCTGGCGCACGGTGCTGTCCGGTGCCCAGATGCTGTTCGTGGCTTTCGGCGCCCTGGTGCTGATGCCGCTGATCACGGGTCTTGACCCGAACGTGGCACTGTTTACCGCAGGTCTGGGGACGATCCTGTTCCAGATCGTCACCGGGCGTCAGGTGCCGGTGTTCCTCGCGTCGAGCTTTGCCTTCATCACTCCGATCATTCTCGCCAAGGGCCAGTTCGGCCTCGCCGCGACCATGGGCGGCGTGATGGCGGCCGGTTTCGTCTATACCTTCCTCGGCCTTGCCGTGAAGATCAAAGGCACCGGTTTCATTGACCGTCTGCTGCCACCGGTAGTGATTGGTCCGGTGATCATTTCCATCGGCCTGGCCATGGCGCCGATTGCCGCGAACATGGCAATGGGCAAGGCGGGTGATGGTTCCGAGCTGATCCATTACCAGACCGCGATGATGATCTCGATGCCGGCGCTGCTGACCACGTTGATCGTGGCGGTGTTCGGTAAAGGCATCTTCCGTCTGGTGCCGATCATTTCCGGGGTGCTGGTCGGTTTTGCCATGTCGTTTTATTTCGGCGTGGTCGATACCGCGAAGATTGCTGCCGCGCCATGGTTCGCCCTGCCGCACTTCACGGCACCCGAGTTCAACTGGCAGGCGATCCTGTTCATCGTTCCGGTGGCGCTGGCGCCGGCCATCGAACACATCGGCGGCGTCATTGCCGTGGGCAGCGTGACCGGTCGTGATTATCTGAAGAAGCCGGGCCTGCATCGCACCTTGCTGGGTGACGGCATCGCTACCACGGCCGCCGGCCTGTTTGGCGGCCCACCGAACACCACCTATGCCGAAGTGACCGGCGCGGTGATGCTGACCAAGAACTACAACCCGAAAATCATGACCTGGGCGGCGATCTTCGCCATCACGCTGGCGTTCATCGGCAAGTTCGGCGCGCTGCTGCAAAGCATTCCAGTGCCGGTGATGGGCGGAATTCTGTGCCTGCTGTTCGGCTCGATTGCCGCGGTGGGGATGAACACCCTGATCCGCCACAAGATCGATCTGGGCGAAGCGCGCAATCTGGTGATCGTCTCGGTGACTCTGGTGTTCGGTATCGGCGGTGTGCTGGTCGGCACCGGCACTGGCCCCGACGACTTCGGCCTCAAAGGCATCGCGCTGTGCGCGGTGGTGGCGATTGCGCTGAACCTGATCCTGCCGGGCAATGACAGCTGGAAGCACAAGAAGGCGGATGAGCCGCTGATCTAAGGCTTTAGATCTTTATTGTCTGACAGATAGCTTTCGCGAGCAGGCTCGCTCCCACATTGATCTTCGGTGCGCTGAAGATCCCCTGTGGGAGCGAGCCTGCTCGCGATGCTTTCAGAGGGCCAACGGCGCTCTCTCGCACAGGGTTGCCAACGCCTTCGCCCATTGCGGGTCGTCATTCAGGCACGGCACCAGCACCAACTCCTCGCCCCCCGCTTCGCGGAACTGTTCCTGGCCGCGATCACCAATCTCTTCCAGCGTCTCGATGCAATCGGCGACAAACGCCGGGCACATCACCAGAATCTTTTTCACGCCGCTTTTCGCCAGCTCATCCAGCCGCGCCTCGGTGTAGGGTTCGATCCACTTCGCCCGCCCCAGACGCGACTGAAACGACACCGACCATTTGCCATCGGCAATGCCCGCACGCCTGGCGAACTCGGAGGCGGTGCGTAGGCACTGGGCGCGGTAACAGGTGGCCAGTACAGCCGGCGAGGCATTCTTGCAGCAGTCTTCGTTTTTGAGGCAGTGATTGCCCGTCGGATCGAGCTTGGTCAGGTGCCGCTCTGGCAAGCCATGGAAGCTCAGCAGCAAGTGATCGTAGTCCTGCTGCAAGTGCGGTTGGGCACTGGCGACCAGTGCATCGAGGTATTCCGGCTGATCGTAAAACGGTTGCAGCACCGACAGTTTCACGTCGAGCTTGTTCTCGCGAATCACCCGCTTGGCTTCTTCGATCACCGTGGTGGTGGTGCTGTCGGCGAACTGTGGATAAAGCGGCGCCAGCGTAATGCGCTTGTGCCCGGCGGCGACCAGTTGCAGCAATTTCGTTTCAATCGACGGCTCGCCGTAACGCATGGCCAGCTCCACCGGGCCATGGGTCCACCGGGTGGTCATCTGCTGCTGCAGACGACGGCTCAGCACCACCAGCGGCGACCCCTCCTCCCACCAGATCGACGCGTAGGCATGGGCCGATTGTTCGGGGCGCTTGATCAGGATCAGCGACACCAACAGCCGCCGCACCGGCCACGGCAGGTCGATCACGTACGGGTCCATCAGAAATTGATTGAGGTAGCTGCGTACATCGGCCACCGAAGTGGAGGCCGGGGAGCCCAGGTTGACCAGAAGCAAGGCGTGATCGGTCATGCATCGTCCTATTTCAAAGGCGGCCGGAGAGATCATCCAGAGCCGCGCGCAAATCCGTGAACTGGAAAGTGAAACCCGCTTCCAGCAAGCGTGCCGGCATGGCGCGTTGGCCACCCAGCAACAGCAAAGACATTTCGCCAAGCCCGACCTTCAGCGCCAGGGCCGGCATCGGCATGAACGCCGGACGGTGCAGCACGCTGCCCAGCGTCTTGGCAAACTCGCGATTGCGCACCGGTTTCGGTGCGCAGGCATTATAAGGACCGCTCGCCTGATCGCGGTGCAGAAGAAAATCAATCAGGGCGATTTGATCATCAATATGAATCCATGGCATCCACTGCCGACCATTGCCCAAAGGCCCGCCCAGCCCAAGCTTGAACGGCAGCAACAGCCGTGACAAAAAGCCGCCCTCGGCTGATAGCACCAGCCCGGTTCGTACCAGCACCACGCGCACGCCCAATGCTTCGGCACGCTGCGCGGTTTCCTCCCAGGCAATGCACAACTGGCTGGCAAAATCGTCGATCACCGGCGGTGAGTCCTCGGTCAGCTCGCGCTCACCGCCGTCACCGTACCAACCGACTGCAGAACCGGAAATCAACAACGCCGGTTTCTGTTGTCGTGTTTCCAGCCACGCCAGCAGGGTTTCGGTCAGGGTGATGCGGCTGCTCCACAACAACGCTTTGCGCCGATGGGTCCATGGCCGATCCGCGATCGGTGCTCCAGCCAGATTGACGATTGCATCCAGTGGCTCGTTGCCGAAGTCTTCGAGACGGGCAATACCACGCACCTGCGCACCGCAGATCTGCGCGACCTTCTCCGGACGCCGACTCCACACCGTCAGTTGATGGCCTTGCCTGGACCAATACTGACAGAGCTGACGTCCGATCAAACCAGTACCGCCGGTCAGCAATATGCGCATGACATCTTCCTCGCGTGGCGTTTTACCCGGATCACTAGTCTATTTTTATAAGCAGGGATCTTTTCTATCGGGCAGGCTCTATTGTTTAACCATAGGCCAAGCTGTCAGAACGAGAACGCTAGAAGTTATACCAAAAAACAAAATTGTACAGGTTTCATTGACGGCGTAGTCTGTACAGAAAGGTAAACGAGGCCCCTATGACTGTACCTATCGCAATCATCGGCACCGGCATCGCCGGACTCTCCGCCGCGCAGGCGCTGACAGAGACCGGACACACCGTCCAGCTCTTCGACAAAAGCCGCGGCAGCGGCGGGCGCATGTCGAGCAAACGCAGCGACGCCGGCTCTCTGGACATGGGCGCGCAATATTTCACCGCCCGCGACCGGCGTTTCGTCACCGAGGTGCAACGCTGGCAAAGCCAGGGCTGGGTCGCCGAATGGCAACCGCAGCTCTACACCTGTCAGGGCGGGCAATTGAATCTGTCGCCGGACGAGCAGACCCGTTGGGTCGGCACGCCGCGCATGAGCGCCATCACCCGCGGCTTGCTCAATGGCCTGGAAGTGCACTTTGCCTGCCGCATCACCGAGGTGTTTCGCGGCGAAGAACATTGGCATCTGCAGGACGCCGAAGGCTTCACCCATGGCCCCTTCAGCCACGTGGTGATCGCCACCCCGGCGCCGCAAGCCACCGCATTGCTGGCCGCCGCACCGAAACTCGCCGGCGCGGCCGCCGGGGTGAAAATGGACCCGACCTGGGCCGTCGCCCTCGCCTTCGATACGCCACTGGACACACCGATCGAAGGTTGCTTTGTGCAGGACAGCCCGCTCGACTGGCTGGCACGCAACCGCAGCAAACCGGGACGTGACACGACGTGCGACACCTGGGTGCTGCACGCCAGCAGCGCCTGGAGCCGGCAACACATCGACCTGCCCAAGGAAGCGGTGATCGAGCAACTGCACGGTGCCTTCGCCGAACTGCTGCACAGCGCCATGCCCGCGCCGACCTTCAGCCTCGCCCACCGCTGGCTCTACGCGCGCCCTGCGACCGGCCACGAATGGGGCACGCTGGCCGACGCCGATCTGGGCCTGTATGCCTGCGGCGACTGGTGCCTGTCGGGGCGCGTCGAGGGGGCCTGGCTCAGCGGCCAGGAAGCTGCACGCCGTTTGCACGAACACCTGCAATGAACCGCATCAATCCGCAAAAGCTGCTGCTCTCGAAGTGGACGGCAGCCCACCCGCAAAACCGTGAAAAGCATTTTCTGGTCACCGAGCTGTTCCGTGATGAGGAAGGTACGGTGCTGGAGATCGAGTTGCAGGCAGTTCTGACGCAGCGCAGCGAAAGGCTTGATTGGCAGCGCCTGAAAATGTCGACTGAATGGCTCCAGGGCTGGAAGTAAACACTACCCCCTGATCCGTCGCCTTCGCGAGCAAGCCCGCTCCCACAGTTGACAGCGTTAAACTGAAAAACTTATACAAATGAGTTGACTTGTACACGCATGAATCTATGCTGAGGAAAAGTTGTACAGAAATAAATACCTGTACAGGAATAGATTCGAGGTGTGCATGTCCGATCTTTCTGCTTTGCGGCCCAAAATCGCCATCAGCGCCTGCCTGATGGGCGCCGAAGTGCGCTACAACGGCGGGCACAAGGAATCGCGGCTGTGCAGCCGCACCCTCGCCGAGCATTTCGAATTCGTCCCGGTTTGTCCTGAAGTCGCGATTGGCCTGGGCATTCCTCGCGAGCCGATCCGCCTGGTCGGGGATCCGGACGCTCCTGAAGCGGTCGGCACCGTCAACCCGCAAATCAATGTCACCGAACCACTGGCAGCCTACGGGCAGAAAATGGCCGGCGAGCTCAATGACATCTGCGGCTATATCTTTATGCAGCAGTCGCCTTCGTGCGGTCTGGAGCGGGTCAAGGTCTATCACGCCAACGGCGCGCCGGTGAACGGCGGTGGCCGTGGCATCTACGCTCAGGCGTTCTGTGCGCAGCACCCTGATCTGCCGGTAGAAGAAGCCGGACGCCTGAACGATCCAGTGCTGCGGGAAAACTTCATCACCCGCGTACTCGCCTACAGCGCCTGGCAACAAGTGCTCAAACAAGGCTTGAGCCGCCGCGCACTGACCGAATTCCACTCGCGCTACAAATACCTGTTGATGGCGCACAACCCTGAGCAATACAAAGCCTTGGGCAAATTGCTGGGCAACATGGCTCAGACCAATCCGGTCGAACTCGGCCCGCGCTATTTCAGCGAGTTGATGAGCGCGTTGAAGAAATGTGCCACCCGCCGCACCCACAGCAACGTCCTGCAGCACATCAGCGGCTATCTGAAACAGGCGATCAGCCCTGAAGACAAACAGGAAATGCAGCATGTGATCGGCCAGTACCGTCACGGCATCGTACCGCTGGTGGTGCCGCTGACCTTGCTCAAGCATCATTTTCGCCAACACCCGGATCCGTACATCGCGCAACAGGTGTACCTGCAGCCGCATCCGGAAAACCTCAGCCTGCGAAACGCCATTTGATGAACGACACACTCGACAGCAGCGCCCGGGAAGACCTCGGTGCGGACTTCAAGAAAGCCCTCGACGAGGGCTGGCTGCCCATCCGCGAAGTGGCGCGGCAGACCGGCGTCAACGCCATTACCCTGCGCGCCTGGGAGCGCCGTTACGGGTTGATCGTGCCGCAGCGCACGCCCAAGGGCCATCGCCTGTATTCCAGCGAACATGTGCAACGCATCCTGACTATTCTGACCTGGCTCAACCGAGGCGTGGCGGTCAGTCAGGTCAAACCGTTGCTCGACGCGCCGCAAGCTTTTACCGAGACGGTGGAGAACGACTGGCAACGACAGCGTCAGTCCTTGCTCGGCGCCGTCATCCAGCTCAATGAGCGCAATCTCGACGACAGCATCAACCAGGCCATGGCCCTGTACCCACCACGCACGCTGTGCGAGCAATTACTCCTGCCGCTGCTGGCCGAACTCGAACAGCGCTGGCAAGGACAGTTCGGTGCGCAGATGGAGCGTGTGTTCTTTTATTCGTGGTTGCGCAGCAAATTCGGCGCGCGCATCTACCATAACAATCGGCAATTGCACGCTGCACCGCTGCTGCTGATCAATCACTCGGACCTGGCGCTGGAACCACACCTGTGGCTCTGCGCGTGGCTGATCAGCAGTGCCGACTGCCCGGTACAAGTGTTCGACTGGCCTCTTCCGGCCGGAGAACTGGCGCTGGCGGTCGATCACCTGCAAGCGCGAGGAGTGCTGCTGTATTCCAGCAAGGCAATGAACCTGGCGCAGCTGCCGAAACTGCTGAACGGCATCAGCGCGGCAAAAATGCTCGTCGGACCAACGGTATGCATCCACCAGACCGAGTTGTCCGTAAGAACCCTTGAGATCGCTGATTTGATCCTGGCCGAAGATTCGCTCTCGGCCCACCAGGTACTCGTTCAGCGTGGGCTGATTTAATGGAAACCGCGATGCAATTGATCTGGCTGCGCAGCGACTTGCGCCAACATGACAACACCGCCCTCGCGGCCGCCGCTGCGCGCGGCCCGACGGTTGCCGTGTATCTGTTGAGCCCGCAGCAATGGCTGGAACATGACGACGCGGCGTGCAAGATCGACTTCTGGTTGCGCAACCTGCGTGAGTTGAGTGCCAGCCTTGGTGCGCTGAATATCCCGTTGCTGCTGCGCACTGCCGACCATTGGGATCAGGCCCCGGCGGTGTTGCTTGAGCTTTGCCGGCAACTGAACGTGGAAACCGTGCACGCCAATGAAGAATACGGCGTCCACGAAAGCCAGCGCGACGCCGCAGTCGCCGCGACCCTGAAGACCAGAGGCATTGCTTTTCACAGCTACCTCGACCAACTGCTGTTCAGGCCCGGCACGGTACTGACCAAAACCGAAACTTACTTTCAGGTGTTCAGCCAGTTCCGCAAGGTTTGCTATGAGCGCCTGCATCGCTCGGTGCCAGCGTTGGTAAAAGCTCCCGGCAAGCAAGCGAAGCTGAATATCGACAGCGATCCTGTTCCGGCCTCAATCAAAGGTTTTGCAGCACCGAGCGAGTCATTGCGCGCCCTTTGGCCGGCCGGCGAGCAGGAAGCCCGACGCCGTCTCGACACCTTCGCCGACGCGCAAATCGACTACTACCAGAGCGAACGCGACTTCCCGGCCAAACCCGGCACCAGTCAACTTTCCGCGTACCTCGCCGCCGGAGTGATTTCGCCACGCCAATGCCTGCATGCGGCCCTGCAAAGCAATCAGGGCGAGTTCGACAGTGGCAAGGTCGGCGCGGTGACCTGGATCAACGAGCTGCTATGGCGCGAGTTCTACAAACACATTCTGGTCGGCTACCCACGGGTTTCGCGCCACCGCGCGTTTCGCCTGGAAACCGAGGCCCTGGCCTGGCGTGATGCGCCGGACGATCTGGCCGCGTGGCAAGAAGCGCGCACCGGTTTGCCGATCATCGATGCGGCCATGCGCCAATTGCTGGAAACCGGCTGGATGCACAACCGCCTTCGGATGGTGGTGGCGATGTTCCTGACCAAAAACCTGTTGATCGACTGGCGTGAGGGCGAGCGCTTTTTCATGCGTCACCTGATCGACGGCGACCTGGCAGCGAACAACGGCGGCTGGCAATGGAGCGCTTCGACCGGCACTGATTCGGCACCGTACTTCCGTATTTTCAACCCGATCAGCCAATCGGAAAAATTCGACAGCGAAGGCCTGTTCATCAAGCACTGGCTGCCTGAACTGGCCGGCCTGAACAAGAAGGAAGTACACAACCCGGCCAGCGCCGGCGGACTGTTCGGCGTGGCGGATTATCCGGCGCCGATCGTCAATCTGGGGGCCTCGCGCGAACGCGCGCTGGCGGCCTTCAAGAACCTGCCGGCGCGTTCGTCCATGGAAGATGCCCATGAGTGAATTCCTGCGCCGCTTCGCCCGTCAGTTCGCCGAGTTGAACAAAGACAACTTGCAACGCCTGAGCGACCTGTACAGCGAGGACATTCACTTCACCGATCCGCTGCATGAAGTGCAGGGGCTCAAGCAACTGCGCAACTACTTCAGCGAGCTCTACGCCAACGTCAGCGAATTGCGCTTCGACTTTCACGGTTTCGACCAGATCGCTGACGGCGAAGGCTACCTGCGCTGGGTCATGAGTTACCGCCACCCACGCCTAGCGGGTGGCCAGTTGATTCGCGTCTCCGGGTGTTCACACCTACTGTGGCGCGACAAGGTTTATCGCCACCGGGATTATTTCGATGCCGGGGCCATGCTGTATGAACATTTACCCGTATTGGGCCGGGTGATCGCCTGGCTGAAAAGGAGAATGGGATGAGTCGTACACCTCCACGGCGGTATTGGCTGACCGGTGCCAGCAGCGGCATCGGCGCAGCGCTGGCCGAAGAGATTCTGAAAAGCGGCGCGCATCTGGCGGTCAGCTCGCGTCAGGTGGCACCGCTCAAAGTGCTGTCGCAACGCTATCCGGGGCAAGTGCTGGTGGTGGCGGGCGATCTGACCAACAGTCAGACCGTGCGCGAAATCGGTCAGCAGATCGAACAGGCCTGGGGTTCACTGGACAGCGTGATTCTCAATGCCGGCACCTGCGAATACGTAGACGCCCGACAGTTCGATGCCTCGATCATCGAACACGTAGTGCGCACCAACCTGCTCGCCAGCAGTTACTGCATCGAAGCCGCCCTGCCGTTGCTGCGCAAAGGCACCGCGCCGCATCTGGTCGGGATGGCCAGCTCCGTGACCTACCTGCCGCTACCCCGGGCCGAAGCCTATGGCGCATCGAAGGCCGGGCTGCGTTACCTGTTTGAATCGCTGCGTATCGACCTGGCGGTCGAGGGCATCGACGTCACGATCATCAGCCCGGGCTTTGTCGAAACGCCACTCACCGCAAAGAACGACTTCCCGATGCCGTTGAGCTGGCCTGTGGATAAAGCCGCGCGGCATATCTTCAGCCATCTCGATAACCGGCCTCTGGAAATCGCTTTTCCGGCACTGTTCATGGCGGCACTGTGGCCCCTGTCGAAACTGCCGGCGCGCCTGCAACTGGCGATCGGCAAGCGCATGGTGCGCAGCAACCCACCGCTGCGAGACCCGATATGAAGATTGCCATTGTCGGCAGCGGAATCGCCGGCCTGACCTGCGCCTACCTGCTCAATCGCCGACACGACGTCACGGTGTTCGAGGCCAGCGACTGGGTGGGCGGCCACACGCACACCGTGCAGGTAACCGTCGACGGCCGCGAATACCACGTAGACACCGGTTTCATCGTGTTCAACGACTGGACCTACCCGAATTTCATTCGTTTGCTCGGCCAGCTCGGGGTGTCGTTCAAACCGACCGAAATGAGCTTTTCGGTGACCGACCCGGATTCCGGTCTGGAATACAACGGCAACAACCTCAACAGCCTCTTCGCCCAGCGCAGCAACCTGCTGTCACCGGGGTTCTGGGGGATGTTGCGCGACATCCTGCGTTTCAATAAAGAAGCCCAGCGCGACCTCGCCGAACAGCGGATCGCCGCCGACACCACCCTCGACGATTACCTCAAGGCTGGCGGTTATGGTGAACGTTTCATCCTGCACTACATCGTGCCGATGGGCTCGGCGATCTGGTCGATGCCGATGGCCGAGATGCTCAATTTTCCGCTGCAATTCTTCGTGCGCTTCTTCAAGAACCATGGCCTGTTGTCAGTCAGTGATCGCCCGCAATGGCAAGTGATCGAGGGCGGCTCAAGTGCCTATCTCGCGCCGCTGACGGCTGCATTCAAGGACAAGATCCGCCTCAGTTGCCCAGTGACCCGTATCGACCGCGACGAGCACGGCGTGGTTATCCACAGCCCGGCCGGCATCGAGCGTTTCGACAAGGTCGTGCTCGCCTGCCACAGCGATCAGGCCCTGCAACTGCTGGGCACGCCGAGCCAGGCGGAACGCTCGATCCTCGGCGCCCTGCCCTATGCCGATAACGAAGTCGTGCTGCATACCGATACCCGCTTGCTGCCCTCGCGCAAGCTGGCGTGGGCCAGCTGGAACTATCGCTTGAGCGGCGCCGGCCATACACACGCGGCCGTCACTTACGACATGAACATCCTGCAGGGTATTCACAGCGAAACCACTTTTTGCGTCAGCCTCAATCAGAGCGCCGGCATCAGCCCGTTCAAAGTGCTGGCCAAATACACTTACGCCCACCCGCAATTCAGCCTCGCGGCGGTCGCGGCGCAGAACCGCTGGGCCGAAATCGACGGTCAGCAGCACACCCACTACTGCGGCGCTTACTGGGCCAACGGTTTTCATGAAGACGGCGTGGTCAGCGCATTGCGCGTGGCCGCCGCGTTCGGGGAAAGCTTATGAACAGCGCCCTGTACAGCGGCTGGATCGGCCATCGACGCTTTGCACCCAGACGCCACGAATTCCGCTACCGGATCGGTCTGCTGTACCTCGATCTGGCCGAACAGGACGCCGTGTTCGAACTGTCGCCGTTTGCCAGCCGCAGCCGTTTTGCGCCGTTTTCGTTTCGCGAGACCGATTACCTGAAAACCTTTACCGGCAGCGGCATGCGCCTGATCGACGCGGTGCGCCAGCAGGTCGCAGGCGCCCTTGGCTATCAGCCGCAAGGTTCGGTCTGCCTGCTGACCCAGCCGCGCAGTTGGGGTCTGGCGTTCAATCCGGTGAGTTTCTTTTATTGTCACGAAGCCGACGGGCAACTGGCGGCGATTCTTTGCGAAGTGACCAACACGCCGTGGCGCGAACGTTATCACTACGTTTTGCCCGCCCGCACGCCGACCCACTTGCAAGACTTTCATCAGCATTTCGCCGTGGCCAAGGCCTTTCATGTTTCGCCGTTCCTGCCGCGCGATCTGGAGTACCGCATGAGTTTCAGCCCGGCCGCGCAAAACCTCGGCGTGCACATGGCCGACTGGCAGGGCGACCTCAAGCTGTTCGACGCCACGCTGAACTTGCAGCGCGAGCCCCTTGATCGCCGCAGCCTGCACCGCTACTTGCGGCGTTTTCCGTGGATGACCGCGAAAACCTGTCTGGCCATTTATTGGCAAGCCCTGCGCCTGTTGCTCAAACGCGCGCCGATTTTTGCTCATCAGGCTGCCGACGGCAGCTTCCAAATCGCCACTGTGCCTCCCAAGGAGCACCGCCATGAAATCCTCTAGCCTGACTGTCAGTCGCTTCAGCACCAACGGCTTGACCGGCTCGCTGCTGCGGCGCGGCGTATTGCGGCAACTGAGCCGACTCAAACACGGGCAGTTGTTGGTGGTCGAGGACGGCGAACGCCTGATGTTCGGTACGCCGGGCAGCCACCTGCTCGGTGAAATCCATGTCCAGGATGCAGCAGTGTGGGGCATGGTCGCCGGCAACGGCTCGATCGGTGCCGGCGAAGCGTTTATCCACGGTTACTGGAGTTCGCCGGACCTGACCGCGGTGGTGCGCGTGTTCGTCAGCAACCTCGACGTACTCGACGCCATGGAACGCGGCCTGGCTCGCCTCAGCCGGCCACTGGTGCAAGGCCTGCACTGGCTCAACCGCAACACGCGCAAGGGCTCGCAGAAAAACATCGCCGCGCACTATGACCTGGGCAACGATCTGTTCGAACAGTTTCTCGACCCGACCATGATGTATTCAGCCGCACAGTTCTTCACGCCCGAGGACAGCCTGGAACAGGCTCAACTGAACAAGCTGGAACGGATCTGCCAGAAGCTCGCGCTCCAACCCGAAGACCACCTGCTGGAGATCGGCACCGGCTGGGGCAGCATGGCGCTCTATGCTGCGCAGCATTACGGTTGCCGCGTCACCACCACGACCCTGTCGAAAGAGCAGTACGCGTTTACCGCCAAGCGCATTGAAGCCCTGGGGTTGCAGGATCGGGTGACGCTGCTGCTCAAGGATTACCGCGACCTCACCGGCGAGTACGACAAACTGGTGTCGATCGAAATGATCGAAGCGGTCGGCCATCGCTTCCTGCCGACCTACTTCAAACAATGCGCGCACTTGCTCAAGAGCAACGGCCTGATGCTGTTGCAGGCAATCACTATCCGCGAGCAGCGCTACGAACAGGCCAAGCGCGGCGTCGACTTCATCCAGCGCTACATCTTCCCCGGCGGCGCCCTGCCCTGCGTGCAAAAGATGCTTGAAGTGGTCAGCCGCGAGACCGACATGAACCTGTTGCACATGGAAGACTTCGGCCTGCACTACGCCCGTACCCTGCGCCTGTGGCACGAAAACTTCCGCCGCGCCCATGGCCGTTTGAGCGAATTGGGTTACGACGATTACTTCCTGCGGCTGTGGGAGTTTTACTTGTGCTACTGCGAAGGCGGGTTTCTGGAGCGCACCATCGGCACGGCGCAATTGCTGCTGGCGAAACCGGCGGCCATGCCGGCGCCGTTGCTCGGGCGCTTCGATGCTTGAGCGAGTGGCCAATGCTGTGCTGTTTCAGGTCGGCTGGCTGGCCTGTGTCATCGGCGGCAACAGTCTGTGGCTGCTGCTGGCGCTGGCGGTGCTGGTGATTCACCTGGGCTGGATCAGCAGTTGGGCGGCGGAAGGTCGCCTGATCCTCAGCGTGGTGATTGTCGGCACGGCGGTAGACAGCCTGTTGCGGGCTGCCGGGGTGTTCGAATTCCAGGATCTGTCGCCGCTGATTCCGCTGTGGCTGATGCTGCTCTGGGCCTTGCTCGCCACCACGTTGCGTCATTGCCTGCAATGGAGCGCCCGTCCCTGGTGGCTGGCCAGCGCACTCGGTGCAGTGGGCGGCGCCGTATCCTATTACGGCGGCGGACATCTGGCCGGCGTGCGATTCCCCTACGGTGAAGTGCCGACCCTGATCGGCATCGGCCTGCTGTGGGCCCTGCTGTTTCCGTTGTTGCATGCCATGGCGCGGCGCTTGAGCCACTGAGCGTCTGTCAGACCTTTCACACGATACCCGGCGGCTGCCTTACACTGCCCGGCATGAAAACCATTCCCCACCAGCAAATCACCGAGCCAGCGGTCACCTGTTCGACCTGCGCAGCGTGCTGCTGCCAGCTTGAAGTGATGCTGATCACCGACACCGGCGTGCCTGAGCGCTTTATCGATACCGATGAGTGGGGCGGTGAAGTCATGCTGCGTCTGGACGACGGTTGGTGCGCGGCGCTGGATCGCGACAGCATGATGTGCACGATTTACGAAAGACGTCCGCTGATCTGTCGCGAGTTCGAGATGGGTGCACCGGAGTGCATTGAAGAACGCAAAGGCATTGCCACGGCCTACCGTTGATTAGATGCAAAAAGATCGCAGCCTGCGGCAGCTCCTACAGGNTGGGTTTTCCTGTAGGAGCTGCCGCAGGCTGCGATCTTTTGATCTTGCTTACAGCGGCATCGTGTAATGCAGCGCGTAACTTTCTACACCGTCGTTGCTGCTGGCCAGGCCGGCGTTGGAATAGTGCGTCGCTCGGATCCCGACTTCATGCCCGCCATTGAAGCGCAGGCCAAAACCGATGCGGTCTTCGAACTGGAAAGAGCCGCCGATGTTGTTGCTTTCATATTTGGTGTTGGAGAACGCTGCGACACCAATGCCCGCTTCAACATACGGCTTGACCGACTGACCGGCAAACTCGTAAACGAACACCGGCGAGAACGACAGGCTGTTGTTGCTGGAAGTCTTGTCACCCTCCCAATACGTGTAGGCACCGCTCCAGTAACCGGTCAGGCGACCGACGTCACTTTGCAGCCAGCTCTTGTCCCAATCGAAATTCATGCCCAGGCGATACGTCATTGTCGAATCGCTGGTCGCACCCACTGCAAACTCAACGCCTGCCGCTTGTGCGGTAATACTTTGCCCCATCAGTGCAGCCGCAATCGCGGCCAAGCAGAATAGTCGCTTCACTTTGAAACTTCCTTTTCCGGAACGATCGTTTGGTTTTTTAGTAAACCCAGCGGTATAGAAATCAGCGCTTGAGCAGAAGTTCAGCTGACTTTTTAGATATTTCACATTTTTTTTACAAGGTGAATTTTTCGACGTCGCCGGCTGCCTGGCCCAACAGGGGCAGGATTTTGCGAAAGGACGCCGGATCGGCGCTGGTCCAGAATCTGACTGGTTGGTTCGGTCCGTTGGCGAGCAACTCACGCTCGGCCAACAGCCGCTGCAACTGGCGGGCAACGGCGGCACCGGTGTCGATCAGGCTGATGCTTTCGGGGAGCATCGACTTGAGCATCGGTTTGAGAAACGGGTAGTGGGTGCAGCCGAGGATGATCGTGTCGCAACCATTGGCCAGCAGCGGCTCGACATAGTGCTGGAGCAATGCGCGCAGCTCGGCGCTGTGCAGATCGCCGCTTTCAATCAGCTCGACCAGGCCGGGGCACGGCTGGGTGATGACGCGCACGTCGGTGGCGAAACGATCGAGCAACGCGGCGAACTTGGCGCTCTGCAACGTGCCGGTGGTGGCAAGTACGCCAACCACACCGCTACGGGTCGCGGCAGCAGCAGGTTTGACCGCAGGCTCCATGCCGACAATCGGCCACTCGGGGAAATCCCGGCGCAGATCGGCAACAGCGGCCACCGTCGCGGTGTTGCAGGCAATCACCAGGGCCTTGGCACCCTGCTCGCGGAAAAAACCGGCCATCACCTTGCAGCGCTGGCGGATGAACTCAGGGGATTTCTCGCCGTAGGGAATGTGCCCGCAATCAGCGAAGTACAGCAGTGACTCATGGGGCAGCAACCCCTGAATCTCGGCCAGTACCGACAAGCCGCCGACACCGGAATCGAACACCGCGATCGGTGCCTCACGCATCGTGCGATCCGCAGACGCTGCAGCCCGGATCGCGCTTGACCCGCAGCTCACGAAAGCGCGAACCCAAGGCATCGATCAGCAGCAAGCGGCCTACCAGTGGTTCGCCGAAACCGACCAGCACTTTCAAGGCTTCTAGCGCCTGAAGACTGCCGACCAGGCCCACCAGTGGCCCGACCACACCGGCCTCGCTGCACGTCAGTTCGGCTTCGCTGCCATGCCCGTACAGGCAGTGGTAGCACGGACTTTCCGGGCGACGCGGGTCGAACACCGCCAACTGCCCTTCCAGACGAATCGCCGCGCCGCTGACCAGCGGCTTGCGCGCGGCCACGCACGCGGCGTTGACTGCTTCGCGGGTGGAGAAGTTATCAGAGCAGTCGAGCACCAGATCCACCGCGGACACGGCGGCGGCCAGGGAATCCTCGTCCAGTGCCTGACGATGAGGCACCAGTTGAATCTCGGGATTTATCGCGCTCAGGCGCTTGAGCGCCGAGTCGACCTTGCTCATGCCGACGCTGTCGGTGTCATGAATGATCTGGCGCTGCAGGTTGGTCAGGTCGACCGTGTCGAAATCCGCCAAATGCAACTCACCGACACCGGCCGCTGCCAGATACAGCGCGACCGGCGCACCGAGGCCGCCGAGGCCGACGATCAGCACGCGGCTGTCTTTGAGCTTCAGTTGCCCATCGATGTCGATGTGTTGCAGCAGAATCTGCCGGCTGTAGCGCAGCAATTCCTGATCATTCAGCACGGCAGGCGCCCCAGGCTGATCCGTTGATGGCCGCCCAGATCGGTGCGGCTGTGGACTTGTTCAAAACCGCGAGTGAGCAGCAGATCACGCACGGCTTCGGCTTGATCATAGCCGTGTTCGAGCATCAGCCAGCCGCCGGCTTCCAGATGATCCGGGGCCTGGGCGACGATCAGGCGCAGATCGTCGAGCCCGTCCACACCGGCGACCAGCGCACTGGCCGGTTCGAAGCGCACGTCGCCCTCGACCAGATGCGGGTCGGCAGCGGCGATGTAGGGCGGGTTGCTGATGATCAGATCGAAGCGCTGGCCTTGGAGGGCGCTGAACCAGTGGCTGCTCAGCACCGTGGCGTTGTTCAGGCTCAGGCGCTGGCGGTTGCGTTCGGCCAGGGCCACGGCTTCCAGCACGCGATCCACCGCCGTGACTTGCCACGCCGGGCGTTCGCTGGCCAGGGCCAAGGCAATCGCGCCGCTGCCGGTGCCCAGATCAAGCACTTTCGCCGGCGTTGCCGCCAGCAACTCCAGCGCGGCTTCGACCAGCAGTTCGGTGTCCGGGCGCGGAATCAGCGTGTGCGGCGCGACTTCCAGATCGAGTTTCCAGAAACCCTGCTGACCGAGGATGTAGGCCACCGGCTCGCCACTTCGACGCCGTTGCAGGTACTCGGTAAAAATCAGCACCGCTTCGCTGGGTACGATGCGCTCAGGCCAGGTGTGCAGGAAGCTTCGCGATTTGCCCAGTGCCGCTGACAGGAGCAATTCGGCATCCAGGCGCGCCGTTGGCGAATCCGGCAGTTCGGCGGCACGCAGCAGACTGGCAATGATGGTCATTTATTCACCTATCGCTGCAAGCTGGTCGGCCTGGTATTCGGCCAGCAAAGGCTCGATCACCGCTTCAACGCCACCGGCGAGGATTTCATCCAGGGAGTACAGGGTCAGGTTGACGCGATGGTCGGTGACCCGGCCCTGAGCAAAGTTGTAAGTACGAATACGCTCGGAACGGTCGCCGGAACCGACCAGCAGCTTACGCTCGCTGGCAATCGCATTGGCCGCTGCGGCGGTCTGCTGGTCGTTGAGCTTGGCCGACAGCCAGGCCATCGCCCGCGCGCGGTTCTTGTGCTGGGAACGTTCTTCCTGGCACTCGACGACGGTGCCGGTCGGTATGTGCGTGATGCGGATCGCCGAGTCGGTGGTGTTGACGTGCTGACCACCGGCCCCGGAGGAGCGGTAAGTGTCGACACGCAGATCCGCCGGGTTGATCTCGATGGCTTCCCGCTCGTCCGGCTCGGGCAACACCGCCACGGTGCAGGCCGAGGTGTGGATACGGCCCTGGGATTCGGTGGCGGGTACACGCTGTACGCGGTGCGCGCCGGACTCGAATTTCAGCTTGCCGTAAACGTTGTCGCCTTCAATGCGGGCGATGACTTCTTTATAGCCACCATGCTCGCCTTCGTTTTCCGAAAGGATCTCCACGCGCCAGCCACGCCGTTCGGCGTAACGCGAGTACATGCGAAACAGATCGCCGGAGAAGATCGCCGCTTCGTCGCCACCGGTACCGGCGCGGATTTCGAGAAAGACGTTACGCCCGTCATTGGGATCCTTGGGCAGCAACATGCGCTGCAGATCATCTTCCAGTCTGATCAGCAATTCCTTGGCTTCGCGGACTTCTTCCACGGCCATTTCACGCATGTCCGGGTCGCTGTCCTTGAGCAGCGCCTGGGCGCCTTCAAGATCACTTTGTACGCCGAGCAGCTTTTTATAGCCTTGTACCACCGACTCGAGTTCGGCGTACTCCTTGGAATAAGCGCGGAATTTGGCCTGGTCGGCAATGACTTCGCCGTCGCCGAGCAGCGCGGTCAGTTCCTCGAAACGGTCCTGGAGGGTGTCCAGCTTGTTGAGCAGTGACGCTTTCATTGCGGTTTTTTATCCGAAAAACTATCCGGTGAGCCCTCGAGGGCGAAGAGTTCCTGGGCCATGGCCAGCGCATCGAGGCGGCCTTCGGCAGAAAGCTTTTTCAACTGCACGCTGGGCGCATGCAGCAGTTTATTGGTCAGGCCACGGGCCAGTTGCCCGAGCACGTCTTCGGCGTTGCCGCCGTTGGCCAGCAGGCGCAGGGCTTTTTGCAGCTCCTCGTCGCGCAGACGTTCACTCTGTTGCCGATAGGCCTTGAGCACATCGACGGCCGCCAGCTCGCGCAGGCGCACCATGAAATCGTCGGCGCCGACCGAGACCATCTCTTCCGCCGCCTGGGCTGCGCCCTGCCGACTCTTGAGGTTCTCGGCAACCACTTCGTGCAGATCGTCGACGCTGTACAGGTAAACGTCGTCGAGTTCGCCGACTTCCGGCTCGATGTCGCGGGGTACGGCGATGTCGACCATGAAGATCGGCTTGTGCTTGCGCTGCTTCAGCGCGCTTTCGACGGCGCCTTTACCGAGGATCGGCAACTGGCTGGCGGTCGAACTGATCACGATATCGCTGCGCACCAGTTCTGCCGGAATGTCCGATAGCAGCACCGCATGCGCGCCGAACTGCTCGGCCAGCAGGCTGGCACGTTCCAGCGTACGGTTGGCGACCACGATGCGCTTGACCCCCAGCTCGTGCAAATGGCGGGCGACCAGCGTGATGGTCTCGCCGGCGCCGATCAACAGAGCCTGGCTGCGCTGCAAGTCACTGAAAATCTGTTTGGCCAGGCTGACGGCGGCAAACGCCACGGACACCGGGTTTTCACCGATGGCGGTGTCGGTACGCACTTGCTTGGCGGCGTTGAACGTCGCTTGAAACAGTCGCCCCAGCAGCGGGCCGATGGTGCCCGCCTCACGTGCCACGGCGTAGGCCGATTTCATCTGGCCGAGGATCTGCGGTTCGCCCAGCACCAGCGAGTCGAGCCCGGAGGCGACGCGCATCATGTGACGAACTGCCGCATCATCTTCATGCACATAAGCACTCGCGCGCAGCTCATCGAGGCTTAAATGGTGATAATCGGCCAGCCAGCGCAGAACCAGATCAGCGGAAATCTGATCCTGTTCTATATAAAGCTCACTGCGATTGCAGGTGGAGAGGATCGCAGCTTCGCGGCTGTCGGTGAGTCGGCAGAGCTGCTGCAAGGCCTCCACCAGCTGCTCAGGGGTAAAGGCCACGCGCTCGCGGACGTCTACTGAAGCAGTCTTGTGGTTAATACCGAGTGCAAGGAAGGCCATTCAAGGTCGCTGATGGTGACGTGAAGCCGGCAATTGTCCTACTTCGTCAGATTCAGAACAACTACCGCTGACTATTGTCCCAATTGTCGGCCACTATAAAGGCCACATTCGAGACTCGGTTATGTTTGACCGAAGGCTTGTGTCATGATGATCCGACCGCAGGTTAGTCGTCCTTCTCCTATATGAATAGATCTTCCGCGTTGCTCCTTGCTTTTGTCTTCCTCAGCGGCTGCCAGGCCATGGCACCCGTTTCGCCGGACGGTACCCCGCCGGTCGAAGACACCACGCCCGCGCCTGAAAAACCCAAGGTTTACAGCTCGTTCAGCGAGGAAACCGTCTTCAGCCTGCTGAGCGCCGAACTCGCCGGCCAGCGCAATCGTTTCGACATTGCCCTGGACAACTACGTGACCCAGGCGATCAATACCCAGGATCCGGGGGTTTCCGAGCGCGCGTTCCGCATCGCCGAATACCTCGGTGCCGACCAGCCTGCGCTGGATACCGCACTGATCTGGGCAAAAAACGCCCCGGACGACCTCGAAGCGCAGCGCGCCGCTGCCGTGCAGCTGGCCCGCGCCGGGCGTTACGACGACTCCATGGTCTACATGGAAAAAGTTCTGCAAGGCAAGGGCGACACTCATTTCGACTTCCTCGCACTGTCGGCGGCCGATACCGATCAGGAAACCCGCAACGGTCTGATGAAAAGTTTCGACCGTCTGCTGCAACGCCACCCGAAGAACGGTCAGCTGATTTTCGGCAAGGCCCTGTTGCTGCAACAGGACGGCGACAATAAAGCCGCCCTGAGCCTGCTCGAAGACAATCCGCCGGAAGAAGGCGAGATTGCTCCGATCCTGTTGCGCGCGCGCCTGCTGCAAACCCTGAATCGTGGCGACGAAGCCCTGCCACTGCTGCGCAAAAGCATCAAGAAATACCCGGACGACAAGCGCCTGCGCCTGACGTATGCGCGCACCCTGGTCGAACAGGACCGGATGGACGACGCCAAAGTCGAGTTCTCCACCCTGGTTCAGCAATACCCCGAAGACGATGAACTGCGTTACTCGCTGGCATTGGTCTGCCTGGAAGCCAAGGCCTGGGACGAGGCCAAGGGCTACCTGGAAGACCTGATTGCCCGGGAAAGCCACGTCGATTCGGCGCACCTGAACCTCGGCCGCATTGCTGAAGAGCGCAACGATCCACAGGGCGCACTGATCGAATACGCCCAGGTCGGCCCGGGCAATGACTATCTGCCGGCGCAACTGCGTCAGGCCGACATCCTCATGAACAACGGCAAGACCGCCGAAGCCCAGAGCAAACTGGCGGCCGAGCGCGATGCCCAGCCGGATTACGCGATCCAGCTGTATCTGATCGAATCCGAAACCCTGTCGGCCAACAAACAGGACGACAAGGCCTGGAAAACGCTGGATAAAGCCTTGCAGCAATACCCGGACGATCTGAATCTGCTCTACACCCGCGCCATGCTCGCGGAAAAACGCGATGACTTGGCGCAGATGGAAAAAGACCTGCGCCTGATCATCAAGCGCGACCCGGACAACGCCATGGCGCTCAATGCGCTGGGCTACACCCTGTCCGATCGCACCACCCGCTACGCTGAAGCCAAGGCCCTGATCGAACAGGCGCACCAGATCAATCCGGAAGACCCGGCGGTACTCGACAGCCTCGGCTGGGTGAATTTCCGCATGGGCAATCTGGACGACGCCGAGAAGTATCTGCGTCAGGCGCTCGAGCGCTTCCCGGACCACGAAGTCGCCGCGCACCTGGGCGAAGTCCTGTGGGTCAAGGGCAATCAGCGCGAAGCCAAACAAGTCTGGGGCAAATTCCTCAAGGATCAGCCCGACAGCACCATCCTGCGCAGCACCATCAAGCGCCTGACCGGATCCGAGACTCTTTAACTCATGTTTTTGCGCCACGTTATTGTTTTCAGCTTCATCGCCCTGCTCGCCGGTTGCGCGGGCTTCGGTGCCCGCGAGTCGGTCGAGGGCCACGGCAGTCCGGCTCAGTGGGCCGCAAACAAACAACAGCTGACCGGCCTCGACGGCTGGCAGATCGACGGCAAGATCGGCATCCGCGCACCGAAAGATTCCGGTAGCGGCACGCTGTTCTGGCTGCAACGCCAGGACTATTACGACATTCGTCTGTCCGGCCCGCTGGGTCGTGGCGCGGCGCGTCTGACCGGGCGTCCGGGCAAGGTCTCGCTGGAAGTCGCCAATCAGGGCCGCTATGACGCCGAGTCACCGGAAGCGCTGCTCGAAGAGCAACTGGGCTGGAAGTTGCCCGTGTCGAATCTGGCCTGGTGGGTTCGTGGCCTGCCGGCACCCAGCAGCAAAAGCCGTCTGACCCTGGATAACGACAGTCGCCTGGCCAATCTGGAACAGGACGGCTGGAAGGTCGAGTACCTCAGCTACGCCGAGCAGAATGGTTACTGGCTGCCCGAGCGGATCAAACTGCATGGCACCGATCTGGACGTGACGCTGGTGATCAAAACCTGGCAACCGCGTAAATTGGGGCAATAATCCATGACTGCTCCACGTCTGACGCTGCCGTCGCCGGCCAAGCTCAATCTGATGCTGCACATTCTCGGGCGCCGTGCAGACGGTTATCACGAACTGCAGACGCTGTTTCAGTTTGTCGATTACGGCGACGAAATCACCTTCGCCGTGCGCGATGACGGCGTGATTCAGCTGCACACCGAATTCGCTGGCGTGCCCCACGACAGCAACCTGATCGTGCGCGCGGCGAAAATGCTTCAGCAACAGTCCGGCTGCACATTGGGCATCGACATCTGGATCGACAAGGTGCTGCCCATGGGCGGCGGCATCGGCGGCGGCAGCTCGAACGCGGCCACTACCCTGCTCGGTCTCAATCACCTGTGGCAACTGGGCTGGGATGAAGATCGCCTCGCAGCACTGGGCCTTTCGCTCGGCGCTGACGTGCCGGTTTTCGTTCGTGGTCACGCGGCATTTGCCGAAGGCGTGGGCGAAAAACTGACCCCGGTCGACCCCGAAGAACCGTGGTATCTGGTGCTCGTGCCGCAAGTCTCTGTAAGTACGGCAGAAATTTTTTCCGATCCTTTGTTGACACGTAACACGCCGCCCATTAAAGTGCGCCCCGTTCCCGAGGGAAACAGTCGAAATGACTGCTTGCCGGTGGTTGCAAGGCGTTATCCAGAGGTACGTAACGCATTGGATTTGTTAGGTAAATTTACCGAAGCAAAACTCACCGGAACTGGAAGTTGTGTGTTTGGGGGCTTCCCAAGCAAAGCTGAAGCTGATAAAGTCTCGGCCCTTCTTACAGAGACCCTTACAGGGTTTGTAGCAAAAGGAAGCAACGTTTCGATGTTGCATCGCAAGCTGCAAAGTCTGCTCTAAAAGGAATCAAGTGCCAGGCACTTGAAGCAACAGATACAGGGGCGTCGCCAAGCGGTAAGGCAGCAGGTTTTGATCCTGCCATGCGTTGGTTCGAATCCAGCCGCCCCTGCCATTTTCTATACTCATCCAGGTTACCCTCAGCCTCTAGGTACTGCGCGTGTCCAAGATGATGGTCTTTACGGGGAACGCTAACCCCGATCTGGCTCGGCGTGTTGTACGTCAGCTGCATATCCCTCTCGGTGACATCTCTGTCGGCAAGTTTTCCGACGGCGAAATTACTGCCGAGATCAATGAAAACGTTCGCGGTAAAGACGTTTTCATTATTCAGCCGACTTGCGCCCCGACCAACGATAACCTGATGGAACTGGTAGTGATGGCTGATGCCTTCCGCCGCTCCTCGGCTACTCGTATCACTGCTGTTATTCCTTATTTTGGTTATGCCCGTCAGGATCGCCGTCCGCGTTCCGCACGTGTGGCTATCAGCGCGAAAGTCGTTGCTGACATGCTTACCGTAGTCGGCATCGACCGTGTGCTCACGGTTGATCTGCATGCTGACCAGATTCAGGGCTTCTTCGATATTCCGGTAGATAACATCTACGGTTCCCCGGTTCTGGTGGATGATATTGAAGATCAGCGCTTCGAAAACCTGATGATCGTGTCCCCGGACATTGGTGGCGTCGTGCGTGCACGTGCCGTTGCCAAATCCCTGGGCGTGGATCTCGGGATCATCGACAAACGCCGTGAGAAAGCCAATCACTCTGAAGTGATGCATATCATCGGTGATGTCGAAGGGCGTACCTGCATTCTGGTCGATGACATGGTCGATACCGCCGGCACTCTGTGCCACGCGGCCAAGGCCTTGAAAGAGCATGGCGCAGCCAAGGTCTTTGCCTACTGCACACACCCTGTGCTGTCGGGTCGGGCCATCGAGAATATCGAAAATTCCGTGCTGGACGAGCTGGTGGTGACTAACACCATCCCGCTGTCCGCTGCAGCACAAGCCTGTGCACGTATCCGTCAACTGGATATCGCACCGGTTGTTGCCGAAGCGGTTCGCCGCATCAGCAATGAAGAATCGATCAGCGCGATGTTCCGTTAAGGGCCCTGCCCTTCTCGAAATGTCTCGTTGACGAAAAGCGCCCCGCCCCGGCATACCTGTCGGGGCGGGGCTTTTTTGCCCATACCGTGTTTGGCGCTGGTCGCAAACGCCGCTCGGTCATGGCTATTTTGGAGATACAAAATGAACGATTTTACTCTGAATGCTGAAGTGCGTTCCGACCTGGGGAAAGGTGCGAGCCGCCGCCTGCGTCGTCTCGCCGCTCTGGTTCCAGCTGTTGTTTACGGTGGCGACAAAGCCCCTGAATCCATCAGCATGCTGGCCAAAGAAGTTGCCAAACTGCTCGAAAACGAAGCGGCTTACAGCCACATCATCGAGCTGAACGTTGGTGGCAAGAAACAAAACGTCGTGATCAAGGCACTGCAACGTCACCCGGCCAAAGGCCACGTGATGCACGCTGACTTCGTACGCGTTGTCGCTGGCCAGAAACTGACCGCTATCGTTCCTGTGCACTTCATCAACGAAGCTGCTCCAGTGAAGAAAGGCGGCGAAATCTCGCACGTTGTTGCCGAGATCGAAGTTTCCTGCCTGCCAAAAGACCTGCCTGAGTTCATCGAAGTCGACCTGGCTAACGCTGAAATCGGCACCATCGTTCACCTGTCGGACCTCAAAGCTCCTAAAGGTGTCGAGTTCGTTGCTCTGGCACACGGCGATGACAAGGCAGTAGCCAACGTCCACGCTCCACGTGTTGCTCCAGAAGCTACCGAAGAAGGCGCAGCAGAGTAATTTCACTCTGTTCGTCGGAGTGAGTGAAACATCGCGGACTGGAACGTAGCGAGAAAGCGGGCGGGAACGCGGAGTTTACATTCATGGTAAATGAGCAATTTTCGTCCACTTTCGCCGCCTTCACTGATCGCGGCGATGTCAACCACCACTCCAAGGAAGGGCCCCTATCGTGACTGCCATCAAACTGATCGTTGGCCTGGGAAATCCAGGCGCTGAATACGAACAGACCCGGCATAACGCAGGGGCCCTTTTTGTTGAGCGCATCGCTGCCGCACAAGGTGTGAACCTTGTGGCCGATCGCAAATATTTCGGCCTGACCGGGCGCTACTCGTATCAGGGTCAGGATGTTCGTCTGCTGATTCCCACCACCTACATGAACCGCAGCGGCCAGGCCGTGGCGGCACTCGCCGGTTTCTTCCGCATCAAGCCTGAAGAAATCCTGGTGGCGCACGACGAACTCGACCTGCCTCCTGGCGTCGCCAAGCTCAAGCAGGGCGGCGGCCATGGCGGTCACAACGGGTTGCGCGACATCATCGCGCAACTGGGCAATCAGAATACGTTCTACCGCCTGCGGCTTGGCATCGGCCACCCGGGCGTCGCCAGTATGGTTTCAAATTTCGTCCTGGGTCGTGCGCCACGCGCCGAACAGGAAAAACTCGATGCCAGCATCGACTTTGCCCTCGGCGTGCTGCCGGATATCCTCGCCGGTGAATGGAACCGCGCGATGAAAAACCTGCACAGCCAGAAGGCCTGACTCTAATCCGAGGGGAAACACCATGGGATTCAATTGCGGCATCGTCGGCCTGCCTAACGTCGGCAAGTCCACCCTGTTCAACGCCCTGACCAAATCCGGTATCGCGGCCGAGAACTTCCCCTTCTGCACCATCGAGCCGAACAGCGGCATCGTGCCGATGCCGGATCCGCGTCTGGACGCTCTGGCGGCCATCGTCAATCCGAAACGCATCCTGCCGACCACCATGGAATTCGTCGACATCGCAGGCCTGGTGGCCGGCGCCTCGAAAGGTGAAGGTCTGGGCAACAAGTTCCTGGCCAACATCCGTGAAACCGACGCCATCGCTCACGTGGTGCGCTGCTTCGAAGACGACAACGTGATTCACGTGTCCAACAGCGTCAACCCGAAGCGCGACATCGAAATCATCGACCTGGAACTGATCTTCGCCGACCTCGACAGCTGCGAGAAGCAACTGCAGAAAGTCGCGCGCAATGCCAAGGGTGGTGACAAGGACGCAGTGGCTCAGAAAGCCCTGCTGGAGCAATTGATCCCTCACTTCACCGAAGGCAAGCCTGCGCGCAGCCTGATGAAGAACATGAGCGCCGACGAGAAGGCGATCATCAAGGGCTTCCACCTGCTGACCACCAAACCGGTCATGTACATCGCCAACGTCGCTGAAGACGGTTTCGAGAACAACCCGCACCTGGACGTGGTCAAGGCCATCGCCGAAGAAGAAGGCGCCATGGTGGTTCCGGTGTGCAACAAGATCGAAGCGGAAATCGCCGAGCTCGAAGACGGCGAAGAGAAAGACATGTTCCTCGAGGCCCTGGGCCTGGAAGAGCCTGGCCTGAACCGCGTGATCCGTGCCGGCTACGAAATGCTGCACCTGCAGACTTACTTCACCGCCGGCGTCGAAGAAGTCCGCGCCTGGACCGTCCGCGTCGGTGCCACCGCACCCCAAGCTGCCGGCGTGATCCACACCGACTTCGAGAAAGGCTTCATCCGCGCCGAAGTCATCGCCTACAACGACTTCATCCAGTACAAGGGCGAAGCCGGTGCCAAGGAAGCCGGTAAATGGCGCCTGGAAGGCAAGGACTACATCGTCAAGGACGGCGACGTGATGCACTTCCGCTTTAACGTCTAGTACGACCCCATTGACATCCACCCTTTGTGTGCCAGCCTATGGACATGCATTGAGGTTGTGATTTGCTCACGCAGGGCTAGGGCTGCAATTGCCTTTGCTCAACCGCGAGATGGGGGTGTCAATGGCATATCTAGAGCACGTGGACTTCAAGCCTTGGCGCGAAGCCCACGTAGGTGATGAGTTTGAGTGGGAGCACGATAGGCTCGCGCGAAGCATCCCGCGTCTACCGCAAATCTTTTGGGAGAGCGGACCAAGCTGGGCCGAAGTGAACCTTTGGGCGCTAGAGACGCTTACCAATCACAACCGCGACATTGAGACCGTGAAAAGCTTGATGAAGCACTTGCGGTCATATGCGTGCTTCCTTGAGAAAAACGAGCTTGATTGGCGGCACTTTCCCCTTCGCAGGTCTGAACGCGCTGTTGTTCGCTTCCGTGGCCATTTAATTCACCAAATTGAAACAGGGACCCTAGCGTCAAGCACTGCGCGAGCACGCATGAATGCGGTCGTACAGTTTTATCGATTCGCGGCTGAACACGATTTTATCAGTACGAACACGCCGATGTGGCGTGAACGCCCCATCTTAATTCGTTACCACGACACACACGGTTTCAGACGTGCGCTCACCCGCATGTCGACGGATCTCGCTATCCCAAATCGCCGAGCGCCAGGGGACCGCCTAGAAGATGGTCTGCTCCCCCTAAGCGATACGCATATGACGGAGCTCCTTGAGTTCACAGCAAATGAGGAGACCGAAGAACTCCATCTGATGCTTACCATCGGCTGCTTTACCGGCGCACGTCTTCGTACTATCTCCACGCTGCGAATTGAAAATTTGGAGCAGGCCCAGCCCGACCCTTTCATTGATGGCCTTTTCTTGATCAAGGTTGGGCCCGGGACACAAGTTTCTACCAAGTTCAATGTAGAGGGTTATCTTACTTTCCCAAAGATCCTTCTCGATGAACTGAAGCGCTACGCATATTCAACAGCGCGGCTTAAGAGAGAAGCGAAAGCCTCTAGTCCTTACCGGTCGGTGCTCTTCCTAACTTCACGGGGAAAACCGTATAGCAATAGTACAATAGGCACATTAATGACGGGCTTGCGAAATAAGGCCCGGCGCGCAAATTTGCAGTTTATAGCTCGCTTCAAGTTCCATCAGACCCGAGCCACCTACGGAACATGGCTGATGAAATTGGCCCTCAGTGTTACAACGACTGCGGCTGCAATTGAGTTTGTTAAGAGCGCGATGCTTCACAAACACGAATCGACGACGTTCAAATATGTAAAGTTTCTTGAAAGTACAAAGGGCAAAGAAGAGGTAGCACAAGCTTTTCACGAAGCGTTTACTGGTCTCCGGAGCCGAAGCTGGGACGACTTCAATGCATGAAACTATTCAATTACCAAATTTGTCGTTTCCGGACGTCATTATAGGCACTCGCGAAACCCCATGGGACCTCACTTATCTGCTGTACTACGGCGGGGCAAAAGCCACGACCTGGCAAGTAACCCGCATGATAGCAAATGGAGCACTTGGGCAGCCTCTACGCGAACGGTTTGATCTCGTAGAAAAGATACACGAGGCAATCAATGCCAAACTGATAGCCGGTGGAAGTGCATATACTGCGCAGAACGAAATTCGTTATATTAGGAATATGTTCATTTGGGCTGAGGACAAAGGACACTCACTCGTAACTGAGTCGATTCAGCAAATCTATTTAGATTGGACAGACTCACTGGTACATAGGCACCAGATAATCAAGGATATGAGTCAAGTCTCCGCCTACACAATAGGCGTAGGTGCGGGCAATGTACTTGACGCTGTCTTAGATCGAAAGATACCGCTATTTTCAATGAGCCGCTTACGCCTGCCAAAACAGCGAAAAACAGCATTGGGTGTCAATGCCGAAAAGCAGAACCTCGAAGATACCTTTGCGTTTGGGCAGTTTCTGCAGGACATCTGCGATTCGCTATCGGCTGAAGTAGTTTTGAAATCTCCTCTTCCCATTCGCATACCCCTCCGCTACGGAAACGAGTTGGTTGAATGGTCGGGCTTTAACAACCCAGCATTTGCTGAACGGCATTTGGAGGCTTACAATTATGGCCCACCCACTCCCGACCGAGAAATTGCTCTTAAGTATTTTCGGGCCTGGGAAGCGGATGGTACTCTTCGTACTCGCTACCCAATAGCCAATCGAAGAATTGAAGCAGAGCTGCTGATGTTCATTGCGCAGACCGGCATAAACTTCACCCAGGCGCACAAATTAAAGCTACGCCAATTCACTTACTCTAGCCATCTCGATGGCTATCAAGTAAGAGACAGAAAGGCACGACGACATGGCGAAGTACTTTTCGAAGTCTTTAAAGAGTACAAGCCTCATTTTGAAAGGTACCTCGATTGGCGTCGGCTGCTATTTCCTGGCTCAGATTCCATTTTTCCCTTCATTCGAAGTGGTGGCCGAGCCCTCCAAAAGCACCCGCAATTTTATCTCAGAGCCGCCTGCAAAAAAATAGGGCTCAACTTCGTCCCGCCTCAGAGTTTACGAAATACTCGCGTAAATTGGCTTCTTCGCCGCTCTGGTGATGCAGACCTGACAGCATCAATGGCGCAACACCATAAAAAAACTCTACTTACCACCTACGAACGCCCTAGTCAGCAACGAGCAATGGGCGAAATCATTCGGTTTTGGTCTGAGCACGATCCAACAGTTATTTGCACAACGCCTGCTGGCCCCGGTCTATGCGACGGTATATCAGTTCAGTTGGAGTCCGCGCCCAAAGATGCTCCAACACCAGATTGCATCAGACCGTCAGGTTGCATGTGGTGTGAACATCACCGCGACATCGATACGATCGACTATCTTTGGTCATTAGCCTCTTTTCGACATCTGAAAATCATAGAGGTCTCAAAATGGACACCTCCGCGGCACGAAAAAGAAGTTCATCCTGCACAACTTGTTATTGACCGAATATCGGAAAAGCTTTGCTGGCTCGGCGAATCCAACAAAAAGCGCAAGGCTTGGCTAGAAGAAGTATTAGCTCGCGTCGAAGAAGGATTTTATCATCCAGAGTGGACAAGAAGAATTATGGTTGTGGAGGACACCTTTTGAAAGTCTCGCTCGAAATTTTCGGATCCAGCTGCGACTGGCTGACTCCGAATAATCGGTCTTTTCGCCCTCCTAGCTGGCCACCACCACGGGAGTGGGTTGTCAGCGAAGATCGCGACGGGAAAATTCTTTCACGTTGGGGTGATTCCGTTTGGGATATATCTCCGTGGGCTGGGAAATCGATGATTCTAGATTTTGGCGACGACCTCAAAAATCGTAGAGCCAAGAAATTAGACGTAGCTAACGCAGACTTGCTTCGTGTGATAACCACGTGGCGCATGTGGGGAGTGAAGTCCTGCCGCTCAGCAAACGGACTGAAGGGAGTGTTCCTGGCAATACGTCGCTTAATCTCGCTATGTAGTGACAATCGCATTGTAGCGACTGAGTTAATGCGCTTTCCTAAGGTGTTCGAGCAGTTTCCTGGTATCATTCCACCAAGCGAGCATAAATCAACCATACTAGAACTTCATCGGCTGTGGGACGCTCGGGAACACCTGGGTTTTTACCTCGTAGACCCAGAAGGGATTAAGCGGCTCGCGGCTACAAGTCCAAAATTCGAAACCGAGCAAACAGCGTACATTCCGCCCCGCATTTGGACTTATCAGGTTGAACGGCTGAAAGCATGCCTAGACGATTATCTTGCTCATCAGAGAGAAATCGAAGATTGTTTTCACTTCTGTGTTGACGCCTATGCTAAAAATTCGGGCTCTCTGGAAGCCGCTTTTACGGAGCGCAGAAGCAATACTTTGCCGTTTTGGTCACCAGAGCGCCCTGGGAGAGGCTCTAAGGCAGGATACGTGTATCATGGCCGCTTTTCTTTAACTGCCGAGCGATTCGGAATTGCAGAGCTAATTGAGAAATGGGTTTCCATCCCCTCCACTGGCATGGAAATTAGAAACTTATCCGCCTATATGTCTCTGGTCCAGAATGCTGGACTTGCCTACATTACAAATTTCACCCTTCAGCGCACTACCGAAGCGTCATCTTTACGTGCAGACTGCTTGATTTGGGAGCTGGACGAGAAACTTGGTCGAATACCAATAATTTGCGGCGAAACTACTAAAACAGACGCGGACAGCGATGCTAGGTGGCCTACAACCCCAAGCGTTGAAGTAGCAGTGAAAGCAATGAGCTCCATCGCCCACCTTCGAATGAGATGTACAGCGGCTGATCCATACTCACGCCCAACAGACGCGGACATTAAGAACCCCTATCTCTTTGGCAAAGCAACCGAACCGTGGAGTACGTCTAGCAGCAATAGCAGATCCAAACCATACTCTGTACGAATACACGTCCTTTCATTTAGTGCACTTCAAAAGCGTTTCGAGCGGCTGTTCGACGAGAACATACTTCGAATAACTGAAGCAGACTTACGAATCGCCAAGACGCTGACACCAAACCTAAGCGAGATTTTTTCTGTAGGACGCGCCTGGCCTTTAGCTTGGCACCAGTTACGACGTACTGGTGCGGTGAATATGTTCGCCAGTGGCTTGCTCTCTGATTCGAGCCTGCAGTTTCAGATGAAGCACGCATCAAGACTGATGCCATTGTATTACGGTCGCGGCTACACAAAGCTACTGCTCAACGAAGAGGTTGAGGCCATGATCGTTGGAGCTATGTATGATGCTATGGCAAATAAAATACTAGCTGCTGTTGGAGATCGGTTTGTGTCTCCAATTGGAAATGAGCGAAAGCAGACGGTCTTGGTCAATTTGGTCAGCGACAAAGATGCCAGTGCGCTAGCCGCTGCTGGGCGTCGTGGTCAAATTTTTTTCCGAGAAATGCGCGTCGGTGCTTGCACCCACCGAGGCACTTGCCCTTATGGGGGAATCGAATCGATTTCACGTTGCACTGGCGGCGACGGAAACGCACCGTGTGCTGACGTACTTTACGACCGCGACAAGGCTCAAAACATCGAAGCGGAGCTGCGGTTAATCGATCAAGAACTGGCAATTGCTGCCGTCAATAGCCCCCGTCATAGGGCGCTATTGGCTGAGCGCAAAGGCTTGGAGAATTATCTGAATGTCGTCAGAAGCTGAATGCCTAACCGCCGAACAACGCTTTCGACTAGCGTTTGAACGCCTGAAGGCCAATAAGCCTAATGTTTTAAATCCTGGTAGCGTTGTATCGCAGAACAACGTAGCCAGGGAAGCTGAATGCGATCCTAGCGCACTGCGAAAGTCCAGGTTTCCGTCCTTAATCCGAGAAATTCAGGCTTACATTGAAATCAACATGCAGGATCGCCCTTCCAAGAGGAAAGAGCTTCTCCGGCAACGAGGCCTGCGGGCCGATATGAAGAAGCGCCTGGAAGAAGTGATAGCGCAGCGAGACGTTGCCCAATCACAGCTGATTAGTGCACAACGGAGGGTGATTGAGCTAACCTTTGAGTTGCAATCAGTCAAAGAACAGTTGATGACCTTTCAATCGGTTTCGACATTGAAGCTACAGGAGTAACAGTCGTATGACGTTGGAAGCTCAACAGAGCGTACTACTCGCCTCCAAAGCTTTTAGACGGCGAGTAGCCAAAGCATGAAAGAAAGCTCCTAGCGTTGCGGGTCAATAATTTAGCCGGCTCAGCATTGTGAATGTGCACTTAACTGAGCGATCCTAGAACTGAGTCACTACATCAATCAGCTGCTTAGCAGGGCAAACGCGGCATTAGAGTATGAGGTTGGCACTTGAGTTGGACGGCTATTTTGTAAAGCTTTTCAACGGTGAGGTTGACCTCACCTCTCTCGATCCTTCCCATATAGCTACGATCTATCGCACAGGCGAATGCGAGAGCGTCCTGAGACAACCCGATCAATATCCTCCTCTCACGGATTTTCTGTCCGAGATCCTTTGCCAGCCCTTGCATAACCGCCTCGATTGACCAAGGCGGCACTATCGGTCGTTTACCTGACAGCAAGCGACGGATTATAATCCGCATTTCGCCCGATTCGGCTTTATGGGTGCCTGCATGAAACCTGCGACATTTAAGCTAGACAGGCATGTCTTCAAGCTGCTCAAGGATGGCGATTTCGAGCAATTTTCGATCCGCTCGATGAGGCTTGGCTATGCCAGCCTCTTGGACGTCCAGATTAACGACGTTGAGCTGTGGCGATATATCTACGACCAAGTCCAACGCCTCAAACGCGTGGGATGGGTCAAGCACGATCCGATCAGGCGTAAGCGCGACCAGATTTTTCATGTGATGGAGATGCCTGAAACCATCACCCTCTTACTGGTTGATCATCGTTTCCCAAATGAACAGAGTGACACCCCAAGCGTGATCCCCCCCAAAACGCAGTTACACCAGCGGCACAACGATTGCCCTACGCAAAGGCTTGAGTCACTGGCGAAGGAAATCCGCCTGGACATGCTCACAGCTCTAGGCGAGGCCGAGCGCTATAAACAGCTTTTTACTGAGATGCCGGCACTAAAGGTCCGAGTTGAAGATGACTACATTGACGCGCGAGATCGCAGCTCGAAGCTTTTGGGACACCTTCGTGCAATCGAAAAAACGTTGAAGCTGCTGGTCACCGTATGAAGGATCTGCGTGTATGGCAAAGCGCTTGCGTTGCTGCAGCGCTGGAGCGGTATCGGCACTCATCACATTTTTTTTGTCAAGCTACACCTGGCTCTGGCAAAAGCCGGATGGCTGCAGAAGTCGCGAAGCGGTTATTGGACGCCGAGGCTATTGATCTTGTTCTTTGCTTTGCCCCATCTTGCCAAGTGGTTGCAGGATTGGAGCAGACATTCGCTCACGTAATGGGTCGACCGTTTGACGGCCGCTTGGGGTCGGTGGGGGTCGCAAATACCTATCAAGCAATGGGTCATCAGTCAGCCTCTTTTTGGCAGCTGCTCGATGACTATCGTGTTTTTGCAGTATTCGACGAGATCCACCATTGCGCTGGGCATGATCCGCTTTTAAGCAATTCTTGGGGCCAGATCATCCTTCAACGGTTGCAGGACCAGGCGGCTTTCACTCTCGCCCTCTCCGGAACTCCTTGGCGCTCTGATGACAAAGCGATTGCTTTGGCTCGATATTCCGACCCTGAAGGCCGCCTCGTTTGTGATTTTCGATACGGTCTGAAGGAAGCAGTCGCAGACAACGTCTGCCGATCTCCAAGAATAGTGGTCATCGATAATGGCGCGGTGAAACTCACCGAGCTAGTTGACGACTCGCCGATCGTGACAGTTTATCCAAGCATCGCTCAACTATTGAATGAGTCCCCAGTATCATTTGAGGACTTGCTCACCCATCGCGACATGGTCGAGAAGGTCATTGATCTTGGGCGTAGCCGATTGGATGAGGTGCGTTGCAGGATTCCCGATGCGGGTGGACTGGTAGTCTCCACAAACATTAGGCATGCCAACCAGGTCGCCCGGATACTTAAATCACGCGGCGAGGATTGCTTAGTAGTCACTACGCGCACTCCGGGAGCACACGAGCTAATAGATGACTTTAGAAGTGGGAAAGGTAAGTGGATTGTCGCGGTCGGTATGATCAGCGAAGGCACAGATATTCCTCGCTTGCAGGTGTGCTGCTACCTGAGCCGCATTCGAACCGAACTTCATTATCGCCAAGTTCTGGGCAGAGTGCTGAGGCGAACAGGAAACAAGGATAATGAGGCGTGGCTCTACGTTCTTGCGGAGCCTTCTTTAGTCCAGTTCTCACAGCGAGTGGCTGAAGACTTACCGGATGACCTGGCTGTATTGGATTATGCGCAGCTTCTCCGTTTTGATGCCGCGGGTTCCACTGTCCATGAGGATTCTGTGGAGCAGCCAGTCAATTGCCTGCTTGATATTCAGGTGCTCAAGACCTCCGCAGCTTCAGATGAAGTAACTCAGGGGGCATTGTCAGAAGAAAGCATATTCCGAATGGAACTTTCCACGGGGTTCCGAACAGAAATTCTGTCTATCTACTAACGGATGATCAAGTACGCAGCTATATATTTTTCGCATGTAGTCCGTGGGTGGTAAATCCGAGTGATTAGGCTAACTTATCTGAGGATGGATAAGCCCCGGATTCATGGCTGTTTGAGTCAGGAGCAACGTTGTTTCATGCTAAGAGTTTCTAGCGTAAGCCATCTTGCCGGACTCGTTCTAGGAAACTCAAACCTCGCTCATCAATGGCTCGTTCAAGAAGCCTGGGGGCTTGGACGTCGTGTGCCTCGCTGCGTTGCGTCGACCACCGATGGCTTCTTACATTTGCTAGATTTCTTGTACCGGATCGATCATGGAGTTTATTGCTGACTGCAGGGTAAATATCATGATATCAAATCAAAGCAATCTCATTATCTTTAACATCTAAGCATAAAATAGGTATGATCGATAACATAGACTTACAGCCTTCTGGCCATCTACCTCCAATCTTCTATTCATGCTGGACAACAGTACTAAAGGCGGTTGACGCCAGGTACGATGTTCGTGGGTCCATGCTTAGTCCACTTGTTAAACAGTGCTTAGAAAATCGCGCTAAAGTGCCTCAATCTCAACGCGCCCTGTACGAGCGCTTCGTCCAGAAGGAAGCTCTAGCGTACACGGAGTGCATTACAGCCCTGTTGTTATTCGGTCGGGCAGGCCGATTTTCACCGAGTGAATACCGTTACGCCGCCGTTGAAAGCTGTTTAAGAGCAGCAGTCATCTGAAACACCACCTTGAATTTCAGGATCCCGAGTAGTGTGGTCCTTCTTCGCATCAGTAACTGGACTCTGGATCTTTGACCTCAGTTTTTGTGCTGAAAGCGGCGTGGCACGGATTTGCGGACAAACGTGGATCGCGTCGCGGATCACAGCAGTGGTCGGGTTACGAGAATTGTGAGCTTGAATCGCCCCTGGTTTCCTAGACACCTCCAAGCCTCATAGTGAGGCCCAAATACGAGGTGCCATGAGTCGTCAGCGATACCCCGAAGAATTCAAGATCGAAGCGGTCAAGCAAGTGACCGAAAAAGGCAAACCTGTGGCCGATGTCGCCCAGCGCCTGGGCATGTCTGTGCACAGACTCTACGCCTGGATCAAGGTCTACAGCAAGCCCCAAGAGCAGCGTCAGCAAGATGACGATCAGCACACTGAACTTCGCAAGCTACGCGCTGAACTCAAGTGCTGCTCCAGTAGAGTATGAGAAACGCTATTTCCTGAGCTTGGAGAGTGTCTAGGAAACCCGGGGCGATTCAGAGCGCCTGAAGATTGCCGCTGTCTTGCCTTTTCTTGGGCCAGTTCTATCCCGGCTACTACTGGTGCACCATCCATCCTTGCGGTGAGGATCGGCCATCCACCGTCGCCAACGATTGCGATGGGACACGGCCATCCATGCTGGGCTGGAGTTAGATAATTAAAACTGTCGCACTGAAAGACCAAATTCCGGGCCTTGCAGCCTCGATTGGAGAAAGTGTAAAACTGTCGCGAATGCTCAAAAAGCGATTTCAGGCTGATGGTGTAGAGAATTAAATCTGTCGCAGTCAACAACGGCGCGGCATTGAGAGCCGTTTGAGCGAGGGCCACATCGTTCATCCTATTGAATGGCCTGCGCCTCCTACAAACGCACTGGACAGAGACCAGCGCAACTGCCGACATCTGTGACCAGCGCTGACGTTGTTCAGCGAGCGTAGGCTAATCCCCCTGCCACGATGCGTTTTGATTTCGAACGGTGCATGCACGGCCGCAAGGGCTTTTCGCAAGTAGCAGATCTGGACGTCTATGATTTTGGTACCCGGGTTAAAATCATATCCCCAAACCTCCGTCAGTATGGTTTGGCGATTCACCACCTGTTCCCCGTACCGAATCAGAAGCGCCAGGAGCCGGCATGGCGTTGGCTTCAGCTGAAATTGGCGATCATGAACACGCACCACGTTTTGCTGAATGTATAAAAACATCATTGTCCCGCAGGCGGCGGTCAACTCCAACTTCTCGACGGTATTGGTCGTAGTGCTTTGGCTGTAAGACATGGTGAGTAGACACCTTCAACAGTGAGACTAGCAGCTGCCGAGTGAGCAAAACCCAATGCGCAGGCACATATCATCAGCGCGTCAGCATGGTGATTTGCCAACTGCAGGCTACGAAACCGCCGGATTGGTTCGATCACCGGCTCTGCTCGAACAGCAAAGGCACACCGCATTCTTGGCTAAGGCGGTCCATGTAAGCACGCACCGCGTCAGGGAAAGTGACGGCACGAACGATGGACAGCGAGCGCAGCACCGGCCAAAGCGTGATGTCGTTGATCCCGATGACCTTTCTGGTGTCCAACAACGGCACCAAAGCCTCCAGCATGGGCTCGATTTGCCCCTCCAACATTGGAGTGATGTTTCGCAATTCATCCAAATTTCCAAAGGCATGCTCCTCACGCAGCCGGTAGGCTTGTCGTGCAGCCAGCGTGGCAACTTCTGCGAAGTCACCTTCGACGAAGCGGGGGATGAAGAGCTTGAGCGCGGTCGGCCAGACCTCTTTAACCCAAGCGTCCAATGCCTCGCTTTGGGGAGCGACGAGTATCGGTGTGCCAATGGCATCGACATAGCGCACGATGTCCAGACTCTCGCCCATATGGGTCCCGTCATCCTTTTCCAAGATAGGGACCGCCTTCTTCCCGATCAGTCGCTTAGGTGTCTCGGCGTCACCCTCCATGATGACCTGTAGATCAACGGGAAGGCCTTTGAGGCCAAAGATCATCCGCGCCCGCGTGCAAAACGGGCAGTGTTCGTAGATATAGAGTTTCATCACGCTCCTCCACGTTGAATAGCATTGAGGCCGTTTGGCTCAGAATTGCACCGACCGTGTGAGACCACCGTCCACAAGCAGGTTCGTACCGGTTGTAAAGCTGGCGGCCGGGCTGGCGAGAAACACGACTGCCTTCGCCACCTCTTCTGGCGTGGCCATGCGACCCATTGGATTTTCGGCCAGGCAAGTCGCGAAGGTTTCCGGCTGATCGCGCTCGATGTCGCCCCACACGCCATCTGCGAAGTACACATTGCCAGGGGAAACGGAATTGACCCGGATCCCTTCGCTCGCATGCCGTGCCGACAAGGTTTTGCCGTAATGCAGCAAGGCAGCCTTCAGGATGCCGTAGGGCTCGGCGAACATATCGACTTCGCGCCCGGAGACGCTGGAGATCAGCACTACCGAGGCAGCTGCCGATTGGCGCAATGCCGGCAGGGCGGCCTTGACCATGGCGGCACTGCCCAGCAGGTCGGTGTCGAATGCACGGCGCCAGGTACCAAGATCATCGCCGCCGGCCAATGCACTGACGTTAGGCACCACGATATCCAACCCACCCATCTGCTCGGCAGCCGAGGTAACCCACGCCGCCACCTGCTCAGGCTGGGTGACATCCACGGCCGTGCCGAACGCCCGCGGGCCGAATTCAGCGCCAGCGCGTTCAACACCCACTGTACCGCGCGCGCAGAATGCTACTTGCGCACCTTCCTGAAGAAAAAGCTCAACGATCGCTCGCCCAATGCCTCGCGATGCACCGCTGACCAGCACGCGTTTATCCTTCAAGCCCAAGTCCATGGTCCATCTCCTCTAGCAGTTGTTGCTGCGACGGGGCACGGCGTGCCCCGTCGCCCGGATTACTTGCGCAGCTTGTACGCAATGATTTCGTCGCTGGTTCCGGTTTCCATGAAGGCATGGCCGGAGGCCGACACGAGCACGTACTGCTCGCCGTTCACCTCGTAGGAAATCGGGTTGGCCTGAGCACCGACGTCCAGAACGTCCTCCCACAGCACCTCACCGGTGGCGGTGTCGATCGCTCGGAACAGGTTGTCGGTGGCCGCGCCGACGAAGGTCAAGCCGCCAGCGGTGACCACGGTGCCGCCGTTGTTAGGCAGGCCGATGTTGAGCGGCAGGTGCGAAGGAATGCCGAACGGGCCATTGCGACGCGCGGTGCCCAGCGGCTCATCCCAGACGGTCTTGCCGGTGTCCAGGCTTACTGCGCGAATGCCACCGTAGGGAGGGGCCGAGCACGGCACACCGGTACCCCAGTTCCGCCAACCCGCATTCACGCTGATTGCATAGGGAGCGTTGACCTGTGGATAGACAGAAGCGCCCCCTTCACCCTTGCCCGACTTGCTACCGGCCTTGTTGAGTGAAGTCTCGTCAGGCTTTGGCGCGTAGATTGGCTTGAGCCCCATCTGCTCAGCCTTATCCCGCGGGATCAGCTGGTTGAGGTTCGGGATATCGTTGTAGTTGGCGATGATCAGTCGGCGCACCGGGTCAATCGCAACCGAGCCCCAGTCCGAGCCACCGTTGTAGCCCGGGTACTGAATCCAAGGACGATCTACCGAAGGCGGCGTCAGGTAGCCCTCGTAGTTAGCCTGACGGAACTGGATGCGGCACATCAGCTGGTCCAGCGGCGAGAAGCCCCACATGTCAGCTTCGGTCTTGGGCGCCTTGCGCAGGGTGTGCCACTCGGAAGTCGGCTGGGTGTCGGACAGGTATTTGGGCTCGACCGAACCGCCCTTGGGCGCCTTGACCTCGCCAATCGGAGTCAAAGGTTCACCCGTAGCGCGGTTGAGGATGTAGATGTCACCCTGCTTGGTTGGCAACAGCACCGCTGGCACCGGCTTTCCGTCCTTCCCTGGGAAGTCGAGCATGGTCGGCTGGCTGCCCAGGTCGTAATCCCAGACGTCGTGACGAATGGCCTGGAAGTGCCAAACATCCTTGCCCGTTTTGACGTCGACCGCGACCAACGAGTCGGAGTATTTGTTCTCCGCTTCGCTACGGTTAGAGCCGTAATAGTCGATAGACGAGTTGCTGATCGGCAGATAGACGTAGCCGAGCTTTTCGTCACCCACCGCTGCTGTCCACATGTTCGGTGTGCCGCGAGTGTAGGTGCTGCCCTCGGCAGGGCCATGGACATTGTCCTGGTTACCCAGATCCCAAGCCCACGACATTTTTCCGGTGACAGCGTCAAAGCCGCGAATCACCCCCGATGGTGCATCTTCGTCCTGGCCGTCGCGGATCTGCGCGCCGGTCACGACAACGCCATTGACGATCGCGGGCGGCGCTGTGACGGCATACCAGCCAGGGACCTTCTTGCCCAAGCCTTCCCAGAGATCGACCGAACCGTTCTGACCGAAGTCTTGGCATGGTTCCCCGGTGTGCAGGTCAACGGCGATCAGCCTTGCATCCAGCGTGGCTTCCACCACACGGCTGCGGCATTGGGCAGTTTCCGGCAGTTGTGGAGCGGTGTAGACCGCCACCCCACGGCAAGCTGCGGCATGGGGAATGGCCTGGTCCGCTACTCCCGGGTCATGACGCCAGTTTTCTTTACCGCTGGCAGCATCGATCGAGATCATGATGTTCTTAGCCGAACACATCAGCAGGTCGTTGCCCACCTTGATTGGCGTGGTTTCCGGTGAATAGCGGCTGCCGGGGTTTGGCAGATCTCGGGTGTGGTAGACAAAAGCACGCTCAAGGCGCTCGACGTTTGCTGGCGTGATCTGCTTGAGTGGGCTGAAGCGCTGGGCGTTGTGATCGCCACCGTAGAATGGCCAGTCACTGCCAACTTGCGGAACACCCTCAGCCTGAGCGAATTGCACCTGCACGGCGCAAGAAATGGCGAGAGCAAGCGCGCCCCCACGTTTGACGGTAGTAAACATGACGAACCTCGTTACACAGCAGTGCGGGTGGCGCGGCGCAGCGCCGGCGACAGAGTCAGGATCAAAAGCAGGATCACAGTCATGGCCACCAGCCGAGGCACTAGCCCCCACCAATTGAGGCCGACTTCCCACAGGGCCCAGATCACTGTCAGCCCCCATATCACCGCGAACAGGTGGATGGCGCTGCGTCGCTGCCGCCAGAGCAAGGCGGCGGTTAGCACACAACCAGCACCTGCCAGGCCGTAGTACCAGCTACCGCCCAAGCCCATCAGCCACACCCCACCGCCGAACAGAGCCATGCCAAACAGCCCAAGAGTCAAGGCCAGGACGACTGTTGCGAACCGCCACTTCCTGCTGAGACCAGGCTGCGCCTGGTCGTTGTTGCGGGACACATCACTACGTTGATTCATGACGCTACAGCTTCCTTCATTACAAGTAATTCAAGCCACCGCCTGGTTGCCTGGAGCGGCAAAGCCGATCGGTCGACGGGTACAGAACATCGAGAGCATCGCGCCGATCACCAACAGGGCACCGACCACGACGAACGCCAAGGCGAAACTGCCCGATCCAGCCACCACGTAGCCGGTCACGATGGGCGCCAACAGACCGAACAGGTTGCCGATCGCGGTGATGAAACCTGCGGCGGTACCGACATCGTCCTCAGAGCGCACCAGGTCGTTGACCAGCGAGAGGTTCAGGGAGATCGCCGAAGCGCAGGTGGCTAGCGACAGGGTGATCACGAAGAGAATCGCCCAGGTACTGTCGATCGCGGGGACCAGGAAGATCACCGAGGACGCCAGCAGCACGCTGGCGACTACCATGCGGCGCTGGCCGGTTTCAGCGGCACCAGGGCGCATCGCCTTGTCGCTCAGACGACCGATGACGATGGCGAGCACGGCCGCACCCAGATAGGGGATGGCGGTGTAGAAGCCACTCGACATCACGGTCAGGCCCTTCTCGGCCTGTAGGTAGCTCGGCAGCCAGGTGAGGAAAAAATAGGTGGCATATACCGCGCAGCCGTGCGACAGAGCAATTGCCCACATGCTGCTGGAGCGGGCCAGACCCTTGAGCCCGAGAGAAAATGGCTGCGCAGCGCTGCTGGTGGAAGTGACGCTGCCCTGAGCGATCTCTGCGCGCTCGGCATCGTCCAGCCAAGGGGCCTTGGCGGGGTGGTTGTACCACTTCAACCAGGCGGCCAACCAGATAAAGCCCAGAGCGCCAGCCACCACGAATGCGATTCGCCAGCCAAACGCACTGATCAGCCAGCCAAACCCAATGGCGCCGATGGCGGGTCCGACAAGGCTGCCGCTATGGAAGACTGCGGTGGCCATGCCGCGCTCTTTGAGCGGCATCCATTCCCGAATGACCCTGGCACCGGCGGGGTAAGTGGTGGCTTCGCCCATGCCCATGATGAGCCGACAGCTGAGCAACGAGATGAACCCTGTCGACAAGGCCGTGCAGGCGGTTGCCACCGACCAGACGCCGATCCCGTAGCCGTTGACCTTTTTCGGGCCAAAACGACCCACCAGGTAGCCCATGGGAATCAGGGCCAGGAAGTAGAGCCAGACGAACGATGAGAAAAGGTAGCCCATCGCGACCGGTGAGATATCGAACTCTTCCTTGAGCACTTTGGACGCCACCGAAAGAGACACTCGGTCAACGTAGTTGATCAACGTCAGGGTAAAGAGAAACGCGTAGATCCAAACGCGCTTCTTTTTCAACAGGGTGTCTTTATGCATCGCCATCACCTTGTATTTATTGGGACGATCCAGGGACGAGTGCTCGACGTTCCGGCAAAGAGGCTACTCACGATCCCCGGGCAGCGGGCACTCGATCGTGAGCAACCATCGCGCGGTTGCTGAGCGTTCGGTCAACCCAGCCAACGCTGGATATTCGCAACCATGACTTCTTTGGAAATCCCGTAGCGGTCGTGCAGGGTCGGCAGTGCGCCCGCGTCCAGGAATTGGTCAGGCAGTGCCACATGGCGCACTTCGGGCTGCACGCGGGCTTGCAGCAACGCCATGGCAATGGCTTCACCCAAACCGCCAATCTGGGTGTGGTTCTCCGCGATCACCACAAGCCGGCCGTCGCGTCGGCACTGCTCGACGATGGTCTGGACGTCCAGCGGCTTGATCGTGGGGACGTGTAGCACGGCCGTATCAATCGTGCTCTTGGCCAGTTCTTCAGCCACTTCCAGGGCACGCATGGTCATCAGGCCCGAGGCGATGATCAGCACGTCCTTGCCATCGCGCAGGAGCTTGGCCTTGCCCAGTTCGAACTTGTAGTCGTACTCGTCGAGAAGCAGCGGAACACGTCCGCGCGGGAGGCGCATGTACACGGGGCCGTTGTGCTCTGCAATAGCCGCCACACACTGTTCGGTTTCCAGTGCATCGCAGGGGTCGATGACCATCATCTGGGGGATCGCCCGCATCATCGCGAGGTCTTCGGTCGCCTGGTGACTCGGACCATAACCGGTGGTCAAGCCCGGCAGCGCTGCGCAAATCTTCACGTTGAGGTTTTCTTCGGCGATCACTTGGTGAATGAAGTCATAGGCGCGTCGCGTGGCAAACACTGCATAGGTAGTGGCGAACGGCACGAAGCCTTCCTTCGCCATGCCCCCGGCCGCCGCCATGAGCAGCTGTTCAGCCATGCCCATCTGGAGGAAGCGCTCAGGGTAGCGTTGGGCGAAGATGTGCAGATCAGTGTATTTCGCGAGGTCTGCCGTCATGCCTACGATCCGGGGATCTTTCTGACCGGCTTTCACCAAAGCGTGGCCAAACGGCGCAGATGTAGTGCGTTGCCCCTCGCTGGCAATGGAGGCGATCATGGACGACGTGGTGAGCTTCGGCTTTGCTTGGGAAGCGGCAGTCATTGGTGGCTCCTTGGCGCGTGGATCTCATCGAGGTCTGCAAGTGCTTGCTGCCATTCCTGGGGCTCGACCCGGATGAAATGGTTCTTGTCACGCTGCTCCAGGAACGGCACGCCTTTACCCATCAATGTGTCGAAGAGGATCACCCGCGGCTTGTCGCCAGGAACCGCCCGCGCGGTATCAAAGGCATTGATCACCTCCTGCAGGTTGTTGCCGTCGACGCGCTGTACGTGCCACCCGAAAGCAGCCCATTTATCGACCAGAGGCTCGAACTGCAGGATGTCGTGGGAAGGGCCGTCGGCCTGCTGGCGGTTGATGTCCACCAGGTTGATCAGGTTGCCCAACCGGTGGTGAGCTGCCGACATGGCAGCCTCCCACACCGCGCCTTCATCCAACTCGCCATCGGACATCGAGTTGTACACGAACGCCTTGTTGCCCTTTAGGCGCAATCCCAGCGCCTGACCCACCGCGATTGCCAGCCCCTGGCCCAGCGAGCCACCGGAGATTTCCATGCCGGGTGTATAGGTGGCCATGCCAGACATCGGCAGCCGACTATCGTCGGAGCCATAGGTTTCCAGCTCTTCTTCCGGAAGCACTCCCGCCTCCAGCAAAGCGGCGTACAAGGCTATGGCGTAGTGTCCGTGGGACAGCAAGAAGCGATCTCGCCCCTCCCATTCAGGTTGATCGGGACGAATGTTCATAGCGTGGCAGTAGGCAACAGCCAGGACGTCTGCCCAGCCCAGCGCCTGGCCGACGTAGCCTTGGCCCTGGACCTCACCCATGCGCAGCGCAAAGCGCCGGATCCGCCAGGCGTGCGCCGACATTTGGGCAAAGTGCTCATTGAGACCCTCGGTCATATTGTTCTCCATTGGTGACCAGCGATTCGGCGTCACTGATGTAGAGGATTCATCAGTAAACATCGAATTGAGTAACCCGCTGATGTTCATGTAAAACTAATGAGCCGACAAAAGGTTTTAATTCGTTAACAAATGAACTGGATTCATCAATGAAAGTGTTAAAACGGTTGCCTCTATCAGCCCTGAGGGTTTTCGAAGCGGCAGGCCGGACGTGCTCATTCGTGGAGGCTGCAAAAGAGCTCGACCTCTCGCCCAGTGCGGTGAGTCATGCGATCCGAAAACTGGAAGCCGCCGCCGAAATTACGCTGTTCGTCCGCAACACCAGGCACACGGCGTTGACTGCGGAAGGTGCAATGCTGCTTGATCACGTCCAACGCGGCTTCGAAGAGATGAGTCGGGGTTTGGCCATCGCGACCAACGAACCGGCGCTGCCCCTGCGCTTACATACCGCGCCTACCTTTGCCAGCCAGTGGCTAGTTCCGCGCCTGGCGGGCTTCTTGAGAGACCACCCAGGCATCGACCTGCGCATCTCCGCTAGCACGGATTACGCGCTGTTCGACAATGACGATTTCGACCTCGATATCGTTTATGGCGAGCCCAGGCCGTCCTCTCATGAAAAGACGCCGCTGCGCATCGAAGAGCTGACGCCACTTTGCAGCCCTGAGGTTGCCAAGTCCTTGCGCTCCGTACAGGACCTGTACTCTCATTTTTTGATCCAGAGCGATGGGCAGGCGGTGCAATGGAAAGGCTGGTTTGCAGCAAACGGTATGCAAGCGCCCCAATCCTATGGTCTGGCGTTCGACCGCAGCTCCATGGGGATTGCCGCAGCGGCAGGTGGCCTGGGAGTAGTCCTTGAATCAGATTTGGTAGCGGAACAAGAGCTGGCCAGTGGACGCCTGGTCCGTCCACTGCGTGAGGTGAGCCACAGCGTCCGGTACGTGGGCCATTACCTGGTGCATCCTCGCCGCCCCACGCAACCTCACGCTGTAACTCAATTCAAAGAATGGCTGTTCAAGGAACTCGCTGTGAACTGATCGGCAATCGCGGACCGTAACTGGCAGTGGTGATGGACTCTCTAGCTCACTACTATATTGGGGCGCTCAGGCAACAAAAGACAGTTAGCTCATTGTCGCTGTCCTTTCGCCCCTCCAGGATAACTCTCAACGATGACCCGGCACTATCGCTGGATTCCCTACAGACGTAGTCGCTGATGCTGTCCAGATACTATTGTCGATATTGACGTCGTCGAACGCGCTTGGAGTCAGGACGGGCTCAGCTATGCCCGCCTTGCGTTGGTTGTCGTAATCGGCTAGCAACCGGAGCCCAACATTACACAGCAATGTGAGCGCGATCAGGTTCACCAACGCAGATAGCGTCATAGTGATGTCGGCGAAGGCGAACACGGTCGAAAGGTCCTCCACCGACCCCCATAGGATCAGCGCTAAAACAAGCGCACGATAGCCCAAGAGCATCTTGCAATTATCTCCCAAGATAAACTTCAAGTTGTTCTCGCCGAGGTAGTAGTTGTAGAGAATCGAGGTAAATACAAACAAGGCCAATGCGGCGCTTATGAAAATGCGCCCCCAGTCGCCAACCACCGCCGCCAACGAGTTCTGAGTCAGTACCAGGCCGTCACCTGCAAACCCGGCGGTGTAAAAACCCGAGAGTAGGATCAGCAGTGCAGTGCAGGTGCAAATCACGAACGTGTCGAAAAACACACTGAATGCTTGCACTACGCCTTGAGAAACAGGGTGCTTGACCTCAGCAACAGCCGCGACGTTGGGTGCGCTGCCCAAACCGGCCTCGTTGGCAAACACTCCCCGCTTGACGCCCATAACAATGGCGCTACCAATAAAGCCGCCAAAGGCCTGGTCCAAACCAAAGGCACTGTTGATGATGGTCATCAGCATTGTTGGCACGTGATCAAACTGCAGAATTATTACGTAGAGGGTTACCGCGATGTAGGCCAGCGTTTTGACTGGTACCAACAGATCCGCCACTTTGGCGATACGCTTGATGCCACCTACGAAGACCAGGCCCAGCACGACGGCCAGAACAATGCCTGAATAGGTGGGATTGACGCCAAAGGCATTCTGGAGGGAATGGGTCACGGCATGGGATTGCAGCCCATTGAAGGAAAAACCGAAGGTGACGATGAGTAGCGTGGCCATCAGCACGCCGAGCCAGCGCTTATTCAAACCGTGCTCTATATAGAAGGATGGGCCTCCGTAGAACTGGCCGCTAGCGTCTTTACGCTTGTATAACTGAGCCAGACTGCACTCCATCAGCGTTGTAGCCATACCCACCAAGGCAGTGACCCACATCCAGAAGACGGCACCAGGCCCGCCAAGGGTAACAGCCACACCGACGCCGGCAATGTTGCCCGCACCTACTCGTCCCGCCAGGCTAAGCATCAGGGCCTGGAATGAGCTGATTTGTGTCGAACTGCTGGTGAGGCTGTCTTTAAATACCTTGAACATGTGCAGAAAATAGCGAAGCTGCACAAAGCGAGTCTTGATTGTGAAATAGGCGCCCAATCCAACGACCAGGACGATGAGCAGCTTTCCCGAAAGAAAACCGTTGATGGCTTCGAGCATGGCGCAACCTCATTGTTATTTTATTGGGTAGTGCGGAGCTTCACGCGGCCGGAAGAACCGCGTGGAAATTTGTAGATCTGCCTAGGCGAGGTCTTGTAGAGCTTTGATCCGCTTCCACATAAGTACAGGGTTCGAATACATGGGGAAGTGACCGCAATCAGGAATGCACGCCAAGTGCACACCTTTTGCCGCAATGTCCTTGAGGTAGGAAAGGTGAGAGTTGGTTTCCCCATACATGTATTGGCGCGGGAAGGGCAGCGACAGAAATTTTTCCATCAACAGACCATTGTCCGACAAATCCACCATTGACTCGAAAATGCCGCGCACCGCACCGGTACGTACTTTGTGCGCCAAACTAGCGGCATACAGCGCGCTCGCAGGGTCGGATGCCAATCGAGTGCGTTCGATAAAGTCGCGGAAGAATCGCGCATCATCGTCACGGCGGTGATGATGAATTTGACGGCTGAGGAAGCAGTCCTCAGGGGCGATGTTACCTTCGATGTCGACGAAACTCAGCACGCGCGAAGGATCCCCATGAGCCAAGATCAGACTGGTCAATCCGCCCATGGAGTGGCCTACCAAGTGGAAAGTATCGACCTCAAAATACTTGAGTACGGCCTGTGCGGTTTTCACAAGGAATGGAATATTGATGCGCGAGAGGTCGCTGCATTCGGTCTCACCGCAGCCTGGAGCATCGTAGGCAATGAAGGGATGTCCATCGAAAGCAGGCTGCAGCGTGATATCGGCGTAGTCCTCTTTGGTAGAGCCGAAACCGTGAAGGAACAGGATGGGCGCTTTAGGCCCACGGCGGTGAATCACCGCCAGTTCGAGCTGTACACCGTCGATGTTCAGCGGAATTTTTTCGTGGGTGAAGCGAGCTGGATGGGACACGAATGAGCTCCTGTGACAGACATCCTCAATGTTGAGCTCGCCAGATGATTTGTAAAATACGAAGCCACGAACCCTGTCATATGCCTAGCCTATGACAACAAGGTTTGCTTCGCTTGATCGATCATGGCATCCACGAGCGGATGCTTATGCTCGCTGTGCCACGCCATGGCAGTAGTCACCACTTTCACCTCCGGGAACAGAGGCCGAATGAGTACGTTTTTGGGCGCGAGCTTGCCCATCGAGGTGGGAACAAGGGCAATGCCTTGGCCGCAGCTGACGAAGGCAACTTGTGACGAGACCGAGCGAACTTGATGCACGATCCGCGGGGCGAAGCCGCTGGCTTTGCACTGTCCGACCAGATAGTCGAAATAAACAGGGCTCACATCGCGTGAAGCCATTACCAAGGTTTCATCGGCGAGGGACTTGAGAGAGATGGAATCACTCGCGGACAAAGGGTGATCGTTAGGGAGCGCTACTGCCAGTCGATCCTCGGACAACGGTAGAGATTGCAAGTGCCGACCGAGGTTGCCCTCAAGGCGTGCGAAGGCGATGTCGATATCGCCGCCCTCAAGAGCGGGGATAGCCTCCGCGCTATCGATCTCTCGAACCGATACCGTGATCAGTGGATGGTCCTGCTTGAACCGCTCGATCAGCGGGGGCAGTACATCGATCATTGCCGAAGTAATTGCCCCAATGGTCACTACGCCAGCGTGGCCGGCCACGGCCTCATGCACCGCAAGCTCCAATCGTTCCAGCTGATCAGCAAACTTTCGTACGGCGGGGAGAATGGCGGCTCCCGCAGCGGTCAGTTGAGCGCCTCGGCGAGATCTAGTGAATAGTTGAACCCGTAAGGACTGCTCCAGCGCCTGTATCTGCTCGGTCAACGGTGGCTGCGACATGCCCAGTCGCTTGGCTGCGCGGCTGAAGTTCTGGTCCTCGGCAACTGCCAGGAATAGCCAGAGGTGGCGTATCAAGCGAAAGTTGATCACAGCGCTCTTCCATAGGTTTGGGGTATGATAAGCTTAGCTTCTTCGTAATATACGTATCAAATCTCGGCGCAGATACTCAAGCCTCACCTAAAAGAGGCCTGAAACCGATGAGCTTGAAAGCCCCGCTTGATCGCCTGGCTGCGCTCGATACCAACACGGTGTCGGACGCGCTGGACTTCCTCCAGCTGCCTGGTGCCACCAACGGCCTGATGCCGCTATGGGACTGTCCGAAGATTGTTGGCCGAGCCAGCACTGTTCAGTTGGGGCCCAAGCAGGATGTGTCACCCACCGTTCACCTGATCACCCCAGTAGTGGAGCAGATCACCACCGATGACCGCGTGCTGGTAATCGCGGGCGGCGTCGATGGTATCTCCAGTTGGGGAGACATCCTGGCAAACGCCGCCCAGCGCAAAGGTATTCGTGGCTCGATCATCGACGGTTTCAGCCGTGACATCCGCGGCAGCGCGGACATCGGCTATCCAGTCTTCGGTCGCGGCGTGACCATGATCAGCGCCCGTAACCGGCTCATCCAGATCGACGCAGCAGTAAAAGTTCGCATGGCGGGCGTCGAGGTAGAGGAAGGCGACTACGTGATCGCCGACGAATGCGGCACCGTTTTTGTCCCGGCCCACGCTATCGACCAGGTGCTTGAGCTGGCCGAGCGTATCGATCGCCGCCAGGCCGGCATGGTCGATGCCGTCCGTTCGGGCCGCTCGGTCGAGGAAGTGATGCACGACACGCAATTCGAAGCCATCAGGGTGGAGCACTGACATGAGCCTTTCCGATAAAGACATTGTTGCCTTGTTCGAAGGCCTGGATACCCCAGGTGTGTCCGATGCGATGGACAAGCTAGGCCTTCCAGGCCAAGCATTTGGTGTCGCACCACTGGCCAACTACAGCCAGGTTGTGGTCGGCCCGGCCTTCACCGTTCAGTATGTGAGTGCGAGCACACCGCCCGGCACTGTCGGCGACTTCATTGATGACGTAGCACCAGGCGACGTTGTGGTCATTGCCAACGAAGGTCGTACCGATTGCACGGTGTGGGGCGACATCATGACTCAGTACGCCTTGGCCCGCGGTATCGCCGGCACTGTCATTGATGGGGTCTGTCGCGATGTGAACAAGGCACTGGGCGAAGGCTACCCGCTTTTCAGCAAGGGCCGCTTCATGCGTACCGGCAAGGACCGCGTGGAAGTCGTGGCCGTCAACCAGCCGGTATCGGTTGGCCAAGCCCGAGTTTGTGCCCGCGACATCGTCGTGGCTGACGCCAATGGTGTCGTCATCGTCCCGCGTGATCGTGCCCAGGAAGTCGCTGAAACGGCACGTCGTATCGAACACGTCGAAGCGAAGATCCGCGAACAGATCGCCACTGGCAAGAGCCTCAAAGAAGCCCGTGCCACTCTCGGTTACCACACCCTGCAGAGCAAACAACCATGAGCCTTCCACACGACTATCAGAACATCGCAAAAGTCCTCGGCAGCTCCACCCTGTACGAGGCCTCTGGGCTGCCGTGCGCGGTCGATCGCGAAATTCGCGCTGTCTGGAGAGGCGCGTTCATCGCGGCACCAGCATACCCCCTGCAATGCTCGCCAGGTGACAACTTGGGTCTGCACCTGGCTGTGGCGAAAGCGCCGCGCGGTAGCGTCTTGGTCTGTGATACTGCCGACTTCGTTGCCGGCTATTGGGGTGAAGTGCTTACCGTGGCGGCCGAAGCCGCTGGCATCGTTGGCTTAGTAATCAATGGCGGCGTACGCGATATCGCCGCGCTTGAAGCGCATGGCTTTCCGGTTTTTGCTCGAGGCATCTCCGTCAAAGGTACCGTCAAGGCGACCACGCCCTCCGTTGGCAGACCTTTCTACTTTAGCGGGGCGCACGTTAGCGCCGGCGACCTTGTGGTTGCGGACGAGGATGGCGTGATCATCATTCCCGCCGATGCAGTTGAGTGCACGCTGCGCGAGGGCCAAAAACGCGCTGACAAAGAGGCGGAGTTTTTTGCAAAGTTGCGTGAAGGTCACACCACCCTGGACTTGATGGGTCTTTCCCTCCCGGAGGAACACGCGTGAGCTTGGAAACGCTGAACCGTCGCCTGGAGGCTGCCAAGCCTTCAGCGACTTACAAGATCATCGACCGCGTTGCTGCACGTCGTGCAGAAGGGGCGAAGATCATCTCTCTCTGTGCGGGCGAGCCTGACTTCGATACTCCAGAACACATCCGTGCCGCAGCCATCAGTGCGATCAATAATGGCCACACCCGCTACACCCAAGTCGCTGGCCTTCGCGCGCTGCGTGAAGCCATCGCCCGTAAGTACCGGCGCGAGAACGGCCTTGATGTAAACTGGCAAGACACGCTGGTCTGCAGTGGAGGTAAGCAGGTCATCTTTAACGCCTTGGCCGCGACCCTCAACGAAGGCGACGAGGTGGTGATCCCTGCTCCTTACTGGGTCAGCTATCCGGAAATGGTGGCGTTGTGCGGGGGCGAGTCACGGATCGTTACCTGTGGCGCCGAGTCGAGCTTTAAGCTCACACCAAAAGCATTGGCCGGAGCAATCGGGCCGAAGACTCGATGGCTCATTCTGAATTCGCCGTCCAACCCCACGGGAGCGGTGTATGATCACTACGAACTGAAAGCCTTGGCTGAGGTATTGCTCAATCATCCGCAAGTCCTGATTTTGGCGGACGACATCTATGAGCATTTGATCTTCGACGGTCGTGATTTCCTTACACTCGCCCAGGTTGAGCCCAGACTTTCTGAACGGACGCTGACCATGAACGGCGTATCGAAGGCCTACGCCATGACAGGCTGGCGGATCGGGTTTGCCTCTGGGCCTCGCTGGTTGCTCGATGCGATGGAAAAGTTGCAGGGTCAGCAGACCTCGGGGGCGTGTTCCATCTCGCAACATGCGGCAGTCGCTGCGCTGGACGGTCCGAAAGACTTCATCGCCCAAAGCCGCGAAGTGTTCCAACGGCGTCGAGATTTCATGGTCGAGCTGCTCAACCAGGCGCCGGGCATCAGTTGCGAAGTTCCAGGCGGAGCCTTCTACGCCTTTGCCAATTGTACCGGTCTGATCGGCAAGCGCTCGCCGGACGGCCGTGATCTCGTTGACGACGAGGCTGTCGCGTTGGCATTGCTTGAAGAGGCCAACGTGGCAGTCGTGCAAGGTAGTGCATTTGGACTTCCAGGCTACCTGCGTATTGCCTACGCTCTGGATGATGAATCGTTACGAACGGCGTGCCAGGCTATTCAGAAGTTCTGCGAGGACGCACTGTAAAGAACACGTCTCGCTATGGCCGTCGTCTGGGAAGAGTGACTTCGGCCATGGTCGCCTACAGCTGATCGAGTTGAACTTGCAATTAGCCAGTGTCAGCTACGCCGCCATGGTAACTCTAGATTCCAGCACCCTAGCTTATGGAAGCGCGAATGAAGTACGTAGAACTAATCGGTGGTAAGGTCCACCGATAAACGTTCAAAAGAACAAAAAGTTAGAAGGGCCCTTGAGTTCTGCAACCAACAGGAGCTATGTCTGCAATCGCAGCAGGCATCCCGAGGATGGAGCGCTGCTGAGCACCTCCAGCTTGAGCGCATGTCGAGCACTGGTGATGTAAAGGGTGTTGCCTTCCGGCCCCCCGAAGCACAGGTCAGTAGGCGCGGGTACCGGTAAACCGATCATTCGATCGAGGTTTCCGTCGGCATCGAAGCGCGCCAAGCTCCAGCCGTCCATCTGGGTCGTCCAGACCCCACCGTCGCTGTCCAAGGCCAAACCGCCCAGGCTGCCCCCTCCTCTGGGCAGCGAAGCCAAGCGGCGTATCGCCGTGCTGCCGCTATGCAAGAGCAGAATATCGCCGGCGTCCGGTGCCAGAGCATAGAGCGCGTCTCCGCTGGCATCCCAACGGAAAGCACTGATTGGCTCAGGCAGAGACCAGCCGTTTCGCAGCTCACCTTCGGCACTGAGTTCCCCGATCACACAGCCATGGGTACTTCGGGCACACGCCCACAGCGCGCCGGATGGATGGGTCGCCAGGGCCAGTAGCCGACTTCCTAGCAGATCCTGCCGTGGGTGCTCATTCCCTTCCCAGTCGATCAGCGACCACCCCCCAGTCTGCGCAACGAGCAGACCCTCTGGATGCAATTCCATCGCCCGCACCGGCAGATCCAGACGGGTCAGCAATCGGCTGTTCTGTCCGTCCCAGCAGTGGATGGCAGGTGCCAAAGTGTCGGCCCAGTAGAGCATTTGCCGGCCGGCATGCCAGCGCGGAAACGCGCCATGGAAGGCCCAAGGTCCCGGAAGCACGCTGAGCTCCTCGGCATGATGCGGCGCAGTATCGGGACGTAGCTGCTCGCCAACCCGGCGGGCCGCATCGGCGAGCTCAGGGCCCAGTAAAGTCAGGCGCTCCAAGGTCAGCCTATAGGCCGGTCCCGCCACGCTCAGTGCCCCGCGGACGTGTCCCTGCTTATCGATGATCGGCGCGGCCACACAACGAATACCGAGACGGATTTCTTCGTCATCGAGGGCATAGCCACGTGCCTGGGTGATCTGCAACTCAGCCAGCAACCTGCGGCGGTCGGTAATGGTCAGCGGCGTCAGCGGGGCCAGGACTAGGCCTTTGAGAATTTCATCGCGTGCAGCCGCCGGCAGCGCGGACAGAATCGCCTTGCCTTGTCCCGTACAGTACACCGGCTTGCCCTGACCAAGGCTCGCTGCAGAGCGCTGGGTGTGGGCACCTTCACACCGCTCTAGCGAGAGCACCTGATTGCCGTCCAGCACGGCGAGGTACGACGTTTCCCCCGTGAGGTCACGCAGTGCTCGCAGTTCCGCGCTGGCAGCAGCGACCAGATCTGGCTCGAGGTAAGCATTGCGCACCATTTCCAGGTAGTTGAAGCCGAGCCTGTAAACCTTGCGGGTAGGGTCGCGACGGATCATGCCGCGCTCTACCAGGGTGGCGAGGATGCGGTACAGCGTTGTGCGAGGCAAAGGCACCAACTCGGCCAGTTGGGCCTGGTTGATGCCTGTAACGCTACTCCCAATGGCCTGGAGGACATCCAGCGCTTTTTCCAGTGCGGCCGTACCTTCACCCGTTTTCATTGTGTTTTCCCACCTATTGGAACTCGGCTATCACCACCGAGATTCTGCCCATTTTTCACCCAATTTTCTGCAATAGAATCGGTCGCATCAGGGCTACCAGCAGTTAGAAATTCCACATATTGGGACTTGGTATCGACCTGTTATCGAACAAAAACATGAGGAGATGTTGAAGCATGTCAGTCATCCACAATTACGCCGATGCCCATGAAAGCGTCTCCGGCAAACAGGTCGAAGTCAGCGATGAAGTGCTGGCCAAGCTTGCCACCTGCAGCAGCGGCTCGCTGACCACTCAGCTGTTCAAGCGCGGCTTTCGTCAGCCCGCACTGGTCGGCCTGCGTTGCATGACCCGTGACGTCAAGCCGTTTGCTGGACGCGCCTTCACCATGCGCTTCATCCCCGCCCGTGAAGACATCGACACCTATTCCACCATGACCACCAAGCCTAACGACGACAACCTGCAGTGGGTCGGCGTTGAGCAGATCAAACCCGGTGACGTGCTGGTCATCGACAGCCGCAACGACCCGGCCGCCGCTTCGGCCGGCAACATCCTGGTAACTCGCCTGCTGGCTCGCGGCGCCAAGGGCATCGTTACCGACGGCGCCCTTCGTGACGGCAGCGAAATCGCCGCCATGAACCTGCCGGCCTACGCTCGCGAAATCACTGCCACCACCCGCATCTCTTACCACCACGTGGCCGACCTGCAGGTTCCGGTCGGTTGTGCCGGCGTTGCTGTGTACCCAGGCGACATCATCGTTGGCGATGCCGATGGCCTGACCGTGGTGCCAGCGCACCTGGCCGAGGAGCTGGCCGAAGTGTGCACCGTGCAGGACGACATTGAAGGCTATCTGGCCATGCGCATCGCCGCCGGCGAAGCACTGTGGGGGGTTTACCCACCGAGTCCGACATCGGTTTCCGACTACCACGCCTGGGTCGCCGCTGGCCGTCCGGCCATTCCCTCGATCATCGACAAGAAGGACTAAGCCATGACTGAGCACAAGCACGCGCAACTGATCCGCCGCTACTTCGACGCCTGCAACGAGGGCGATTACGACAAGCTGGTGTCGTGCTTCACCCCGGACGCGGTGCACTACTTCCCTGCCGGGCTGCCGGAAGTGCCGTGGCGCACAGCTGACACTATCGCCCGCAAATGGGTGTGGTGCGTAGAGAACCTGGGCTCGCAGTGGACCATCGAGAAGATCCTGGTCAGCCATGACTGCAACGAAGCGGTCATCGAGTGGACCCACTGGAAGAGCAAGCTTGGCACCGCCCTGCGCGGGGACGAATGGTACGTGTTTGACGAAAAGTCCGGGCTGATCAAAGAGATCCGCGCCTACTACGCCTCGCCGGCAGACAAGGAAGTGGTGATCAACGAGCTGGTGGACTTTGACTACCAAGGCCGCGGCTACCACCTGGAACCGAAAGCACGCTGAAGCTGCCGGCCCTGTACGGATCAACCCGCGCAGGGCCACAGCGCATTTCGAGGAGTAAGCATGACCACTCAACAAGATCCCACCCTGAACGCGCTTGATGCAGTCGTGGCCAAAGCGGCTGCAGCTGCCGACTTCTGGGCTGACTCCAGCGCAGAACAACGCGCCAAGCTGCTGCGCGGCCTGGCCGAGGCATTGGAAAGCCAACAGGCGGAATTGGTCGCCATCGCCGACCGTGAAAGCGGCTTGGGTGAGGTGCGCCTGAACGGTGAAGTCGCGCGTACTGCCTTCCAGCTGCGCGGCTTCGCCAGCGAAGTGGAAGCCGGTGTGCCGTACCGCCAAGTGGACGATCAAGCCGTCGCGGGTGCTCCGCCTGTTGGTCGCCCGCGTCTGACCCGCACTCAACGCCCACTGGGCCCAGTGGCGATGTTCTCGGCAAGCAACTTCCCGTTCGCCTTCTCGGTACTCGGTGGTGATACCGCTTCCGCGCTGGCGGCTGGCTGCCCGGTTGTGATCAAACCGCATTCCGGCCACCCGGAGCTTTCCCGCGCGGTATTCACCCTGGCCGCTGGTGTAGTGCGTTCGCAAGGCTTGCCAGAGGGTCTGTTGACCCTGGCTGAAGCGCCCAACCGCTCGGCCGGCAAGTACCTGGTACAACACCCATCAATCGCCGCCGTGGCATTCACTGGCTCGTATCAGGGCGGCAAAGCCCTGTGGCAGGCGGCCAATGAGCGCGAGCGCCCGGTACCGTTCTTCGGTGAGCTGGGTTCGATCAACCCACTGGTGGCATTGCCATCGGCACTGGAGAAAGACAGCGCGAACCTGGCCAAGGTACTGGCTGGCTCCATCACCCTGGGTTGCGGCCAGTTCTGCACCAGCCCTGGGGTAATCGTGCTGCTGGACTCGCCTCACAGCCAACGCTTCATCGGCGAACTGGCCGAAGCCATTGCGCCGATTGCCACCCACCGTATGCTGACTCCAGGTATGCAGCAGGGCTTCGAAGCGGCCGCTACCACCGTGGCTGCCAATGCCTCTGCGGTCTTCGCGCCCCATGCCGATGGCGCCGGTCCGGCACCACGCCTGTTTGCCACTGACGCTGCGTCGTTCATCGCCAACGCCCACCTGCGCGAGGAAATGTTCGGCCCGGCGGCACTGATCGTCACCGCGCAATCCGTGGCTCAGGCAGCCGATGTGCTCGACGCCGTGGGCGGCACGCTAACCACCACCCTGTGGGGCCTGGAGGTCGACACCCAAGAAAATCGCCAACTGCTGAACGCTGCCCAGCGTGTTTCCGGGCGCGTCCTGTTCGCCGGCGTACCGACTGGTGTCGCCGTATGCCATGCCCAGCAGCACGGTGGCCCGTGGCCTGCGTCCACAGCACCACAAACCACCTCGGTTGGCTTCGCCGCGATCGAGCGCTTCCTGCGTCCGGTCGCGTTGCAGGACGCGCCGAGCTGGGTCCTGGGCTGAGGAGAACATAGCGATGATGCGACATATCGTGATGTTTCGCCGCCTGCCCGGTGTCGACGCGCAACCTGAACGGGAAGCGGACCTGGTAGGCCGGATGCGAGACCTCACCCAGGAAATCGACTTCATCCGCGACTGGCGCGTCGCCGCCAACGAACTGGATCGACCGATCTGCTGGGACTACATCCTCGAATCCAGCTTCGACGATGCCGACGCGGTTCAGCGGTACCTGCCACACCCTGCGCACCAGGCTCTGGTCGCCGATCTCAAGCAGTACTTCGAATGGGTGGCAGTGGATTACAGCGTCTAAGCAGTACCAATAGCCTGGCCCCCTGATGGGCCAGGCGTCATAACAAAAAAGATCCGGCATCACAGGTGCTGGACGGAGTCATACATGAACAAGAAAAAGAACTACCGCTGGACGATCCTGACCATGCTTTTCCTGGCCATGATCATCAACTATGTCGATCGCGCTGCCCTCTCGATCGCCATGCCGTTCATTACGCAGGAATACCACCTCACCCCCGCTGAAAAGGGCATGATCTTCAGTAGTTTCTTCTTCGGCTATGCGCTGTTCTGTTTCGTCGGCGGCTACCTGGCCGACCGCTTCGGCCCCAAGAAGGTACTGACCTGGTCGATGAGCTTCTGGTCTGTGCTCTGCGGTTCCACCGCCCTGGCCTTTAACTTCTGGTCGCTGCTGATTGTGCGTGCGCTCTTCGGTGTCGGCGAAGGACCGGTCTCCACCACCGCGAACAAGACCGTCAACAGCTGGTTCCCGATCAAGGAGCGTGCTCGCGCCATTGGCATCAACCAGGCGGGTGGCCCGCTGGGCGGCGCCCTGGCAGGCCCGATCGTCGGCTTCCTCGCCCTTTGGCTGGGTTGGCGTGTGGCCTTTGTGGTGATCGCCGCAGTCGGTGTGCTCTGGGCTATTGCCTGGTACCGCATGGCAGCCTCCACACCTAAAGAACACCCGCTGGTCACTCCAGAAGAGCTGGAACTGATCAACGAGGGCCGTGAAGCGCCGGTTACCGCCGTCGCAGACGCACCCCGCACGCCGGTTCTGCAGATTATTCTGCAGCGTTCGGTCCTGGTCACCGGCGTTTCGCTGTTCTGCTACAACTACATCCTCTATTTCTTCATGACCTGGTTCCCCAGCTACCTGATCGACGCCAAAGGTATTGATCTCAAATCCATGAGCATCGTCACCGCACTGCCTTGGCTGGTAGGTACTGTCGGCTTCGTTTGCGGCGGGCTGCTGATCGACTGGGTGTTCAAGCGCACTGGCAAGCAGCTGTTCTCGCGCAAAGTGGTACTGGTCAGTTGCCTGCTGGTGGCGGCCGTGTGCATCGGCCTGACCGGCCAGGTTGAGAGCGTGACCAGCACCGTTGCAGTCATGACCGTGGCCATTGGCTTCCTAATGCTCACCGCGCCGGCCTACTGGTCGCTGATCCAGGATGCCGTGCCGGACCATCAGGTCGGTACCGCCGGTGGCTTCATGCACGGTCTGGCCAACCTGTCGGGCATCGTCGCACCAACCGTGACCGGCTTCATCATCGAGTCGACCGGGACCTACAGCAGCGGCTTCGGCCTTGCAGCAGGACTGGGGGTGGTTGGTGCACTGATCGTGGCTGTGTTCGTTGGCCAGAGACCGGCCAAGCAGCCCAGCGCTATCGCAACAGCCTGAATCAAACGCTCCTACGTTTTCCGGGAATACACCATGCCTACTCTTCTTGTCACCGGCGCTGCCGGTATCGTCGGAACCGCGTTGCGCCCCTACCTGCGCGAGCGCTTCAGCCTCCGACTGCTGGACCGCCGGCCGGTCAGCGACTTGGCCACCAATGAAACCGAGTTGGTGGGCGACCTGACCGACCCAGCCTTTGTCCGTCAGGCTTGCGAGGGTGTTAACGCGGTGCTGCACCTGGCGTGTGCCCACGGCACCGATATCCAGTTCCAGTCCACGGTCGAGCCGAACTACCACGCAACCCTGTACCTGCTCGAAGCCGCTCAGCGCGCCGGTGCCAGGCGCTTCGTGTTCGCCAGCAGCCACCATGTGCTGGGTCAGTACCACAGCCAAGCCGCCGAACACTTCGATGACCACCCTGTGGCACCTGACAGCTACTATGCGCTGAGCAAGGTATTCGGGGAAGCAGCCTGCGCCACGTTCTCCCAACGCAGCGAGTTGGCCACCTTCGTCGTGCGTATAGGCAACGCCGATGCCAAGGTCAGCGACGCTCGCCGCCTGCGCCTGTGGACCAGTGCCCGCGACCTGGCGCAACTGGTGCTGATCGGCCTGGAACACCCTGAGGTACGCCACGAGATTGTCTATGGAGTGTCCGAATGCCCACAGGCGTTCTTCCACAACCAGCGTGCCCGTGCCTTGGGTTACCGGCCACAGGACAATGCAGCCGAGCACCTAGCTGACAACTTCCTCGCCTATGACGCTATGGCACCGGTTGGTTCGGGCCGTGACCACGTCGGTGGGGCCTATGCCGGTGTTGCCCTGGCCAGCGTCCTGGAGCAAGCATGAAGATCGTCCGGATCGATACTCAGATCGTCGAGATTCCGTTCCATGACGGCGGTCGCGGCGTGGGCGGCACGCCTTCAGCTTGGCGCACACTGGAGAACGTGTTGGTGCGGGTCGAGGACGAGCAAGGCAATGTGGGCTGGGGTGAGGCCTTCGGCTACTTCGTCGCCGATGCCACCAAAGCCCTGATCGATCGGCTGGTAGCCCCCCAGGTGCTGGGTCGGGAGATCACCGATATTCCGGCGCTGAACCTTGAGCTGCAGCAGCGTCTGCACTTGTTTGGCCGCTATGGCGTGACGATGTTCGCTATCTCCGGTATCGACATCGCCCTGTGGGACCTGGCGGCCCGCCGCCAGCGCCTGCCGTTGCACCGGCTACTCGGTCAGGCTCACCGCGAACAGGTACCGGCCTATGCCAGCCTGGTACGCTACGGCGACGACAAGGTGGCGCCGGCCACCTGTGAAAAAGCACTTGAACTGGGCTTCAGCGACATCAAGCTGCACGAGGCCACCTTGCATGACATCGGTGCCTGTCGCCGCGCCGTGGGCGACAGCATTCCATTGTCCACCGACGTCAACTGCTCCTGGACGATCGAGGGTATCCGAGACTGGCTGCCAGCCCTGGCAGACCTGAAGCTGGCCTGGCTGGAAGAGCCAATCTTCCCGCCAGAGGACTTCGCAGCCCTGGCTGGCCTGCGCGGACAAGGCGTGGACATCTCCGCCGGTGAGAACTGGTGTACTGCGGTGCAGTTCGAGCAGGCCCTGGGGGCGGGCGCGGTGGATTCCATCCAGCCCAGCGTGACCAAGGTTGGCGGCATTTCCGAGTGCCTGCGCATTGATCGCCTGGCCGAACAACATGAGGCGGTGATACTGCCGCACTGCCCGTACTTCGGCCCAGGCCTGATCGCCACATTGCACATGGCTGCCGTGCAAAAGCGTGTACCGCAGGTGGAGTACCTGTTCGTAGAGCCGGCCGCGTGGCTGTATCCGGTGGAGCAACTGCGCCAGGGTAAACAGCTGCAGATTCCTGAAGGACCGGGGCTGGGTCTGGACATTGACCTGCAAGTAGCCGAGCGCTACCGCCGCTAACAACCCTTTACATCCCCCACCGCCGTGCGTTGGCACGGTGGCTGGGGCTCTGCATGCCCGAAAAAGGGTATTGGAGGTCACAATGCACACTGTGGTCCTGAGCAACGCTACCTGGTCGCTGAGCGTTTTACCGGATTGGGGTGGGCGTATCGCTCACCTGACCGCCGATGGGCTCGACATCCTGCTGCCAATTACAACCAACCAGTTCGACCCGCTGGACTGGCCACGCGCAGGCGCCTACCCACTGATGCCGTACTCCAACCGCATCCGCAATGCGCGCCTGCAGTTCGCTGGCAATGAGCACCAACTTCCTGCTCACCCGGCCGCCATTCCTCACACCCTGCACGGCGTGACCCATACCCAACCCTGGCAAGTGGTGACGGCCGAAAAGGATCTGCTGGTTATCACCTGTGATTACCAAGGCGAGCACTGGCCATGGGCGTTTCGCGCCGAGCAGCATTTCGTTCTCGAAGGCAACCGCCTGCGCATCGCTTTGGTGCTGACCAACTTGGGTGACACGCCAATGCCCGGCGGCCTTGGGTTACACCCGTACTTCAAGCGCCACCCCGGCATGAGGGCGCACTACCGCGTCGGGCGCGAATGGCAGATCGATGCGCAGTACCTCGCCACTGGCGAGTACCAGGATCACTCCAACGATTGGTCCATCGAAGCGGATAGCCGCGATGCCCTCGCACACTACCAGTCGCGCTGGGATGGCCTGCTGGCACTTGAGTACCCCAACGCTCGGCTTGAGCTTCAAGCCTCGCAGCCATTGACCCATTTCGTCGCATTTGCACCGGCCGACAGCGCCTATCTGTGCCTGGAGCCGGTGTCGCACCTGACTGACGCCTTCAACCAGCCGCGCGACAGCTGGACCGAAACCGGCACCCATGAACTCGCCCCCTCTCAGCGAATGGAGGCGACCCTCGATTTCACCTGGCAACACCGCTGACGCAACACCCGACAGACCTATAAGAAGAGAACAACAACAATGAAATACTCCTCCACTGGAGCGTGCTTCGCTCGCGCTGCAAAACCCTTGTCCCTGCTGATCGGGCTCGGTCCACTCTGTGCTCAGGCGGCGTTTCTGGAAGACAGCAAGGCCAACCTGACCTTCCGCAACTTCTACTACAACCACGACCTGCGCGACTCGACCAAGCCGGCCCAGTCGAAGCTGGAGGAATGGGCCCAAGGCTTCATCCTCAAAGGCGAATCGGGCTACACCGACACGACTATCGGGGTGGGCGTGGATGTCTACGCAGGCCTGGGCCTGAAGCTCGACTCGTCGCCTTCGCGCAGCGGCTCCGGGCTGCTGCCGGGCGCTTACAACCGCGCAGGCGGGCCTCGCAATGCCGACCCACGCTCAGTGGACGATTACTCCGAGGCCACGGCGGCGGTCAAACTCAAGTACTCGAAGTCAGAGTTCAAGATCGGCGGGCTATTCCCAAAGATTCCGCTGGTCAGTTCGGGGGATGGTCGACTGCTGCCTCAGTTCTTCGAGGGCGCCATGCTCGATTTTCGCGAACTCGACAACCTCGACATCGGCCTAGGCCAGATGCGCCGGGTCAACCAGCGCGAGTTTGCAGGCGCTCGCGATATTCAGGTGGGCAACTACTACAGCGTGTTCAGCGATCGCTTCGACTACCTTGGTGGTACCTGGCGCGCGACACCGCAGACGTCCCTGGGCCTGTGGACAGGTCGTCTTGCTGACGTCTATCAGCAGACCCTCTACACCGGTACCCACACGATCAAGGCCGGGGACTGGAACCTGGCGGGGACTCTCAACTACCTCGACACCGGCGAGTCCGGAAGTGAAAAGGCCGGCCAACTCGATAGCCGTATGTCATCGGCCATGCTGAGCGCGAATCTCAAGGCCCAGACATTCCGCATCGGCTACCAGTACAACGCCGGTGACAGTGCCTTGCCGTTCATCCACGACACCGACTTGCCGGGAGTACCCAACGCTGTGCAGGTGTTGCGATTCGACCGCGCTCAGGAGCGCTCCTGGCAAGCCCGTTACGACCTCGACTTCGCCGCCCTTGGCGTGCCCGGTCTGACTGCGTTTGCTCGCTACGTGAAGGGTGACAACTTCAAGGTGGCCGGTGAAGACGCCAGCGAATGGGAACGCAACCTGGACATCTCCTACGTAATCCAGAGCGGGCCGCTGAAAAACGTCGCGTTCCGGTGGCGCAACGTCCAGTTGCAAGGTGACGCCACCGGCCGCCGCGATGAGAACCGCGTGATCATCGCCTACACCCTGCCGCTGTTCTGATCCTTGCTTTACCGGGCACCGGCTCTGCCGGTGCCATTCACCGTAAAGCCCTGCAGGGGCGCTCTACTAAACACAATCGGAGAAAGCACCTGTGCACCAATCACTTGATCCTGCGATGCAGGCCTACATCAACGACAGCAAGCGCTTTACCCCCATAGACAGCACCTTGCAGGCCAGGCGCGCAGCGTTCTTGCAGGCCTGCCGCCATTGCACGCCTCCCGCGCCGAAGGGCTGGCGTATCACTGATATCGAGATTGAGGGCCTGCGCCTGCGCTGCTACCAGCCAGATTCCGAGCCCCCAGAGGGCGGCTGGCCGACACTGCTGTACTTGCATGGCGGTGGCTGGGACTTGGGCGACCTCGACACCCACGACTGGTTCGCCCATGCCCTTGCGGGTCGAATCCACTTAGCCATCGTCGCAGTTGAGTATCGGCTGGCCCCTGAGCACCCCTATCCAGCACCACTACACGATTGCCAGAAAGCCTGGGCGGCGCTGCGCAACGGATCAGTCGACGCGCGCCTTAGCCGTACCCAACTGATGGTTGCCGGTGACAGCGCCGGCGGCACCTTGGCGGCAGGGCTGTGCCGGGCGCTCCACCGCAAGGGTCAGCCTCAGCCCCTCGGCCAGTTACTGGTGTACCCGGTGCTCACCGCTCGCCAACACCTGCCGTCAATGCAGGTGCATGCCGAGGCGCCAATGATGACCGTGGCCGGGCTGAAGCAATCGTTGCATGGCTTCTTGCCCAACGAGGCCGACCGTAACGACCCGTGCGCGATGCCACTGGAAACCGATGATTTTGCTGGGCTGGCACCTGCGCTGGTGCTAACGGCGCGAATAGACCCACTCTGCGACCACGGCATCGCCTATGCCGCTGCGCTTACCGCCCACGGTGTACCGGCCGAGGTGTGGATAGGAGAAGGAATGGTGCATTCCAGCTTACGCGCATTCGGCGTAGCGGAAGTCGAGCGGGCTTGGGACCGCATGGCAGGACAACTGCGCCAGTGGGCGGGCATCTGAAGGCGCTCCACGGACTCAGGTGCTTTCCCGCACGACCAGGCTGAAGCCGACGTCTTCCACCTGCTCACCGCGAGCCAAGGTGCCATCCATGCGTTGCAGCAACAGCTCGGCGGTGCGCAAGCCGATGCGCCCGCCATCAATGTTCACTGTGCTCAACCTCGGATGGGTATGAGCGGCGAACTCCAAATCACCGAAGCCCATCACTGCCAAATCGTGAGGGATGCGCAGGCCCTGAGCAACGGCTTCGGCCATGGCGCCCTGGGCCAGCAAGTCGATACTGCAGATCACCGCGTCCAACGACACCTTCGCCTCAAGCAGACGGGCCATGGCCTGGCGGCCGTGCCCCATGTTCACTGGCGCGGCCTCTACCTCACAGGCGACAATCTCAACCCCGGCCTGCTCGAGCGTGGAGATGCAGGCCTGACGGCGGCGCGCAGCGCGATCGTCGTCGCTCCACAGCAGACCGACCCGGCGGTAACCACGCTCGACGACATGTGAGGCCATAGCCTGGCCAACGGCTTCGTGTGAAAAGCCCACAACCGTGTCGATGGGTGCTGATGTCAGCTCCCACGTCTCCACCACCGGGGTACCCCGTGCGATCAGCTTCGCGCGCGCGGCTTCGCTTCGCAGTCGTCGGGTCAGCACGATTCCGTCGGGGCGACGGGCGAGGATGGTATCGATCAGCTCCGATTCATGGTTCTCGCCCAGATCCGACTGGCTCAGCAGCAGTTGGTAGCGCGCGGCTGCCAGGCGCTTGCCCAGCTCGGTAACGGTGTCGACGAATGCCCGGTTGGCGATGTTCGGCACGACCACGATGACCAATCGGCTGCGCTGGGACACCAGGGCCCCGGCGAGCAAGTTGGGGACGTAGCCGGTCTTGCGAATGGCGTTGCGCACTTTCTTCTGGGTTTTTTCCGACACCAGCTCAGGTCGATTGATCACCCGGGAAACGGTGATCGGCGAAACCTTGGCCATCTTCGCCACATCATTGAGGGTGGCAGTGACCGGTTTCAGACCGGTGGTGACAACGGGTGTTTCCAGCATGTGAAGCCTCAAGCCAGGCGGGTTGACCATGTTCGCCGATTCTACCGGAACGGCACGGTTTTTCCTGCCCCACCCCCACATTCCCAGATCATGGGAATTTAGCTGAAACAGCGATTTGCAACCCGCGCATAATAGGGCCTAGGATAAATGACAGCGCTGTCATTTGATAACGCTGTCATTGGTCGGAACAGCTCTCCAGCAGGGCTGCGAGCTGCCAGAATTCGAAGCAGGTGCCGGTGCAAGGCCCTGCACGACGCCAATAAAAACAATGAGGCAACCGCGATGCACAACCACGACACCTACGCCGCCGGGCCTGCCCCCGGCGCCGTGGCCGCGTCCAGCACGGCCACCCGCTACCGCTACCTGATCCTGGCCCTGATCACCATGGTCCTGGCGCTGAGCAGCGGCGACCGCGCCGCCCTGTCGGTGGCCGGCTCCGACATGGGTAAGGAGCTCGGTATCACCTCGGTAGAAATGGGCTACCTGTTTTCCATCTTCAGCTGGGCCTACGTGATCTTCCTGATCCCGTCCGGCTGGCTGGCCGACCGCTTCGGTTCGAAGAAAACCATGGTCCTGGCCATCTGCATCTGGTCGGTGTTCACGGTGGGCATGGGGCTGGTTCACTACACCGCATTGATCGTCCCGTTGCTGCTGGCTTTGCGCTTCCTGCTGGGGGTGGCCGAGGCGCCTGTAGGCCCAGCTTCCACCCGTGTTATCGCAGCGTGGTTTCCATCGACTGAACGGGGCATGGCAGGCGCCATTTTCAACAGCGCCCAGTACATCTCACTGGCCTTCTTCACCCCGTTCATGGGCTGGCTCTGCTACGCCTTCGGTTGGCAGTACGTGTTCATCGTCATGGGCTTTGCCGGATTCGGTGTCGCGGCAGTCTGGTGGAAGAACTACTACCTGCCGGTCAAGCATCCCAAGATGAATGCCGAGGAGCTCGACTACCTGCACAAAGGCGAAGCCCTGGTCGACCTCGAAGGGCTAGCGGCGCAGCCGAAAGACAAGCGCAGCAGCTCTCTGGCCAACATTGGTGTGCTGTTTAAAAGCCGCATGCTGGTAGGCATGTTCATCAGCCAGTACTGCGTCAGTGCCGTCACCTGGTTCTACGTCACCTGGTTCCCGATCTACCTGGTCAAGGAGCGTGGCTTCGACATCCTGCAGGCCGGCCTGGTGGCGTCGATACCGGCGCTGTGTGGGCTGATCGGCGCGGTGTCGTCGGGCTTCTTCTCCGACTACCTGTTGCGCCGCACCAAATCCCTGAGCATCGCCCGCAAAACCCCAATCATCACCGGCGTGCTGCTGAGCTCGACCATGATGCTGTGCAACTATGTCGACGCCCAGTGGCTGGTGATCGCGGTGATGAGCCTGGCGTTCTTCGGCAAGGGCTTTGGCAACCTCGGTTTCAGCGTCGTGGCCGACACCGCCCCCCGCGAAATGATCGGCATGACCGGCGGCGTGTTCAATGCCCTGGGCAACACCGCTGGCATCGTCACTCCGGTGGTGATCGGCTACCTGCTGCATTCCAGCGGCTCGTTCAACAGCGCACTCATCTATGTCGGCGCCCACGGCCTGCTGGCGGCGTTCTCCTACCTGGTGATCGTCGGCCGCATCCAGCGCCTGCAACTGTCCGACTTGACCGGCAAACCTTCCCACGCTCAGTGATTCAGAGGACGACTCCATGATCGAAAGCAACGTCTACATCGACCCGAAAATCGCCGCCCTGCAACCTGGACCAGCCACCACCGACAGTATTGCCTGGATCAAGCTGTCGTACACCGTGCTGCCCTTGGGCGCGCCGATCAGTGACGCCAAGGTGCTGACCGGGCGGCAGAAGCCGCTGACCGAAATCGCCTTCATTTTTGCCGAGATCCGCACCCGCGAAGGGCACGAAGGCATCGGTTTCGGCTACTCCAAGCGCGCCGGGGGCCCCGGCATGTACGCCCATGCCCAGGAAATCGCCTCTACTTTGCTGGGCGAAGACCCCAACGACATCGCCAAGCTCTACAGCAAGCTGCTGTGGGCCGGCGCCTCAATGGGCCGCAGCGGGCTGACCACCCAAGCCATCGCCCCGTTCGACATCGCCCTGTGGGACCTGAAAGCCAAGCGCGCCGGCCTGCCGCTGGCCAAACTACTTGGCGCCCACCGGGACTCGGTGCAGTGCTACAACACCTCTGGCGGATACCTGTCGACGCCGTTGGAGAAGGTGCTGGAAAACGTGCAGACCTCTCGTGGCAACGGCATCGGTGGGATCAAGATCAAGGTGGGCCAGCCAGACACCAGCATCGACTTCAAGCGTGTGCAAGCGGTGCGTGAACAACTGGGCGAGGGCTTCCCGCTGATGGTCGACGCCAACCAGCAATGGGACCGCGTCACTGCCCATCGCTTCTGCCGCAAGCTCGAAAAGTTCGACCTGACCTGGATCGAAGAGCCGCTGGACAGTGCCGATGTCGAGGGCCATGCCGCTCTAGCTGCGTCGCTGGACACCGCCATCGCCACCGGCGAGATGCTCACTAGCTTCAACGAGCATGCCCAGCTGATCACCGCCAACGCCTGCGACTTCGTCCAGCCCGATGCGCCACGTGTGGGCGGCATCACGCCGTTCCTGCAGATCATGAACCTAGCCAGCTTCAAGGGCCTGAAGCTCGCGCCACATTTCGCCATGGAGATCCACCTGCACCTGGCCGCTGCCTACCCCGAAGAGCCGTGGCTGGAACACTTCGAATGGCTCGAGCCGATGTTCAACGAGCGCCTGGAGCTGCGCGACGGCCGCATGTGGGTGCCAAACCGCCCAGGGCTGGGCTTCTCCCTCAGTGAACAGGCCCTGGCTTGGACCCAGCACAGCATCGAGTTCGGCAAACGCCCCTGAGCAAGCCACTGCGGTGGTGCCTCTGCCGCCACCGCCGTGTATGACATACCCATAGGAAAACACCATGATTCACCGTGAAGTGAGCCCCGTCATTCGCCTCGATGCCGCTGACAACGTCGTTGTCGCGCGCGTTGAAATCCCCGCCGGCACCGCCATCCCCAGTGAGGGCGTGACTACTCAGCAGCCCGTGCCGCTGGGGCACAAGATAGCCGCTCAACTGATCGCCAAGGGCGAGCCGGTACTCAAGTACAACACGGTGATCGGCTATGCCGCGGAGGATTTGCCGCCGGGCACCTGGATGCACAGCCACAACATCGCCTTCGGTGAAACCGACCGCGACTATCGCTACGGCCTGGACTACGTGCCCACCGACATGCTCCCGCCAGAGCAGCGGGCCACGTTCCAAGGCATTGTGCGGGAAGACGGTCGAGTGGCCACCCGTAACTACCTGGGCGTCTTCGTGGTCGGTAACTGCGGCGCCACTGTGGCGCGCAAAATCGCCAACCACTTCGACGAGCGCCGCCTGGCCGGTTTTCCGCACATCGACGGCGTGGTGCCTTATGTGCACGAAATCGGCTGCGGCATGGAAATGACCGGTGAGCCGATGGACCTGCTGCGCCGCACCATCGGCGGCTACATCAAGCACCCCAACACCGTTGGTGCGGTGGTGATCGCTCTGGGCTGCGAGCGCAACAACATCCATGGCTTCTTCGAGCAGGAAGGTCTGGTGGAAGGCGACATGCTGAAAAAACTGGTGATCCAGGACGTCGGCGGGGTGAAGAGCGCTACCGACCACGGCATCGCTCTGATCGAAGGTATGCTGCTCAAGGCCGACGCGGCCAGGCGGCAGCCGGTGTCGGCCGAGCATCTGATGATCGGCATGCAGTGCGGTGGCTCGGATGGTTTCTCCGGTCTTTCGGCAAACCCAGCGTTGGGCGCAGCGGTGAATATTCTGGTGCGCCATGGCGGTACCGCGATCCTTTCGGAAACCTCCGAGATCTTCGGTGTTGAACACACCCTGACGGCACGCGCCGCGACACCTGAAGTGGGTCGCAAGCTGATCGAGCGCATCGAGTGGTGGCTGGAATACAACCGCGGGCGCGACACCCAGATTAACGGCCGGGTCAGCCCCGGCAACAACGCCGGTGGTTTGGCCAACGTACTCGAGAAGTCGCTGGGTGGCGCCAAGAAAGGCGGCAATGCCCCGCTGATGGATGTCTACGAGTACGCGCACCTAGTGAAGACCCACGGCTTGGTGTTCATGGACACACCCGGCTACGACCCAGTCTCGGCCACGGGCCAAATCGCGGGCGGCGCGAACATGATCGCCTTCACCACCGGCCGCGGCTCTTGCTTCGGTTCGGTGCCGGCACCGACTTTCAAGCTGGCCAGCAACTCGCCCATGTATCAGCGCATGAGCGACGACATGGACATCAACTGCGGTCAGATCATCGATGGTGACAAAACCATCTCTGAGATGGGGCAGGAAATCTTCGAACGGCTGCTAGCCCACGCTTCCGGCGAGCCCACCAAGAGCGAGCTTAACGGTCTGGGCGAAGATGAGTTCTGCCCATGGCAGATTGGCGTGCTCGCCTGAGCCCGCCCCTCAATTTCAGCGTCGACTCGCTGCTGCTCTACATGGAATCCCAAACCCACCGACGTCTTGGGCAGCGGGTGCTGTAGCGCAGTCTGCTGAGTAGTTGAAGGCTCCACAAACAAAGAAACGGCCCGCCGAGAGGCTGGCCGAACGGACAAGTCATGCACAAAAACAACAAAATTTTGCCTGCCGTTTCACTGCTGTTTTTCACCCTCCCAGCCCACGCTGAAGGGTTCCTCGAGGACAGCCAAGCCACCGTTAAGGCACAGAATTTCTACCTCAACCGCGATTTTCGGGAGGATTCAGGTATCTCCAAGCGCGAGGAATGGGCACAGGGTTTCATCCTCGATTTTCGCTCCGGCTATACGCCGGGCACTCTCGGCTTCGGTGTAGATGCCCTGGGCATGCTTGGCCTCAAGCTCGACTCCTCACCCGGCCGCAGCGGCACCGGCCTGCTGCCGGTCGGCGACGATGGCCGCGCACCGGACCAGTACAGCAAGTTCGGCCTGACCGCCAAAGCCCGCCTTTCCAAAACCGAGCTGAAGATCGGCACCCAGCTACTCAAATACCCGACCATCGCCTCCAGCACCGGGAGGATTCTGCCGCAAACCTTCCAGGGCGGCGTGCTGACCTGGAAGGAATTGGATGCACTGACCATCACGTACGCACAGATCGACCGCACCACCCGGCGTGACTACTCGCACAGCGAAGCCATGAGCCTGGTCAATAAGAACCGGCGCTTCAGCGGCACGCCCGAGGCCGATGACTTTCGCATGGGTGGGGTGGATTACGTGGTTAACTCCAACATGAGCCTGAGCTACCAGTACGGAGAGCTGGACGACATATACGGTCAGAACTACTTCGGCCTGCTCGGAAGCACGGCAGTGGGGCCAGGTAAACTGGCCTTGGATGCGCGGTACTTCATCAGCGACGACAAGGGTGATGCGCTGGCGGGCCGGGTAGATAACCGTACGCTGAATGTGCTGGTCACCTACAGTCAAACTGGCCACACGATTGGCGTTGCCTACCAAGGGCTCTCCGGCTCAACGGCCATGCCCTACTTGATCGGCACCGACGCCTACCTCACCAACTACATGATGGCCGCCGACTTCATGGAGACGGGTGAGCGGATCTGGCAACTGCGCTATGCCTATGACTTTGCCGCCTTGGGCGTACCCGGCCTGACCTTCTCGACACGATACAACCATGCCGATCACGCCAGTCCGGCTACCTTCGCTGGCGAGGGGCGTGAATGGGAGCGAGACACTGATCTGGGATACACCATCCAGTCAGGCCCTCTGAAGAACGTCAACGTGCTGTGGCGCAACGCCGCGCTGCGCTCGAACTACCAACGCGACATCGACGAGAACAGGATGATCATCAGTTACACGCTGCCTCTGTTCTGATCCCCAAGTCATGTATGAGGAGTAACCGCCGATTATTGGCGGTGTGGCTGGCAACGCAGGTTGCTGGCCTTTTTTTTAGTTCTTCACGGAATCCCGGGGGAAGACAGAAACAAGAATGCCGGTTAGATGGATGATGTTTCCGCGAGCAAATACATCAATATTCGCGCATGACCAAACGTCGGATGCACTTTTGCTGCCAGCGAAGGATTCATCCATGACTCAAAGCAGCAAAAAAGCTCCCTTCCTTTCTCCCCCGAGTGCGTGGCAAAGGGGAACTGGAAGGGAGCGAAGAGGTAGTGGGTTGTTCAGCGAACCCGCGCTGCTGGTCAGTGCCAGAGCCCCAGCAGGATCGTGGCGCCGATGACTGTTGCAGCTCCACCGATACGGGTCGAGATTTGGGCGAACGGCATCAGAGACATACGGTTGCAGGCAGAAAGAATTGCAACATCACCTGTACCGCCCAATCCACTGTGGCAGCTCGTGACGATGGCTGATTCGATGGGATACATTTTCAACATATTACCCACCAGGAAACCAGCCAGCGCCATCGAGACGACGACCGAGACGCAGACCATCACATAGCCAAACGAGAACACACTTGCCACGCTCTCCAATGGCACATAGAGCATTCCAAGGCCAATCATGGTTGGCCAGATGAACACAGTCGAGACCAGTTTGTAGAAGCGCTTGCTGCCTTTTTCCAAGCGATCAGGCAGTATGCGCAGGTATTTGAACAGTACAGCAACTACGATCATCATGACCGGACCGGGGATGTGCACCAGTTTCTCCAGCAGTCCGCCCAGCACAAAGAACGAGCAGATCAGGAGAACACCGGCCCCCATGTAGCGGAAGTCGATTTCTTTGTCCTCTTCCTCTTCCACCTTGAATTTATCGTTCTCTTCCTTGGCGCGAATCAGCATGCCGTCACCATTCAGATGAGGCTTGCGAACAGCCAGTCGTGCAAGCACGCCTGCGCAGATGATCGCAACTATATTACCTACAACGGCGGCGGGGACAAGTTGCGCTACGAATTGTTCAGGGGTCCCACCCAGAATATGAGCATAGGCGAGCGAGAGAGGCAAAATACCTTCACCGATACCACCGCCGATAATGGGTACGATGATGTAAAAGAGTGTGTGATGGACGCTGTACCCGAAACAAACACCCACTACGATACCCGCTAGGATCGCAGCAGCAGTACCTGCAACCAGTGGTACGAACATGCGAATCATCCCTTGAACAAGGACAGTGCGGTTCATGCCCAAGATGCTGCCAACTACTAGGCTCGCAATTACAAAGTAGAGAAAATTCGCATCTTTCATCAGCATCTTCGTGGCATCGATGGAGTTGCTGCCGAAGAAGCCGTGAAACACAAGGATGGATGGGAGCAAAAGGCAGAGAATTGCACCGCCGCCAATATCTCTCAGGATTGGGAGACGCTGGCCGATCTGTCCGAGGAGCATGCCAAGAGTCATGATCACGGCTAACCCGCCGATCATTGTTTTCGGTAACAGTCCAAAATGGGCTGACATGAAGACAATCAGCGTAATCCCGAGAAAATACGGAAAAGGTATGACGCCAATCTCGTATTGCAAGAGCGCGCTGAGTCTGCTTCTTTTGTCAGAGGCAAGGGTAACGGTGGTCATGCGCAGGTCCTCAATTATTTTTGTGTGAGGAGAATTAAAATCCGCCCGGTTCACGGTTTTCCGAGGCTGGGCACATGGTATCCTTTGCCGAACAGTAGAAAAATACGAGTTTTATGAAGGCTATGAACACGATTCATGAAGAAACTCCCCTCCCGGAGGACCTCCGAGTCTTCCTTACGGTCATCCGCAAAGCTAGCTTTGGGGGGGCCGCGGCTGAGCTTCAGCAGTCTCCAGCCTATGTAAGTAAGCGAATCAAGATCTTAGAGGAAACGCTAGGAACGAAACTCATTCATAGGTCAACCCGGCGTATTGCTCTAACAGAGAGTGGCTTGCGGGCGGAGCAATGGGCCACCAGAATCCTCAATGACATTGATGATTTCATGAGCGACCTCAGCCAGGTGCGCAAAGCTCCTAGCGGACTCCTTCATATTTGCAGCAGTTTCGGTTTTGGACGTAATTACGTGGCTCCGGCGATTGCCGATTTGGCCGTTGAGTACCCAGACCTCGAAGTCCGTATGGATGTTTTTGATCGTGTCGTCGATATTGTTGCAGAAGGTTTCGATCTCGAGATACGTGTTGGAGACGACATTCCAGGTCAGCACATAAGTCGGCAGTTGGTCGCAAATCGACGGGTCATCTGCGCCACGCCTGAATACCTGGAAGAGCGAGGCGTGCCTAAGACAATTGAGGACTTGGCCCGCCATGACTGCTTGGTTCTGAAAGAGCGAAATAATAACTTCGGTGTGTGGCAACTGCGAGATGGCCAAAAGGATGTAACCGTTCGTGTGAACGGCCAGTTGTCATCCAATAATGGGGAAATTGTCTTGCAGTGGGCTCTGAAACATCGTGGTCTGTTACTGCGCTCGATGTGGGATGTGAAGCCACTACTTGAACAAGGTCGATTGGTGCAAGTGCTTCACGATTACAGTCAAAGCGCAAATGTTTGGGCTGTTTACCCCACCAGGTTAGCTGAATCTGGGAAGCTAAGAGCGTGTGTTGAATTTCTACAGGCATGGTTTATTCGGCTCAGGGCTGAATGAACCATGCTTGCGGTCATGGTTAAATAGGGCAACCCTTGCCACGCAGTATGTCGTCAAACCTGGACGGGTCGAGTTCACCAGATGCCACTGCTTTCAGAATGGCAGCCTCTCTGTCCAGAAGTTCCGTGCAACGGGCGTGTACCTTGGCTAGTTCGTCGGTCCTTACTGCAACAACACCGTCTGCGTCACCCACAATGAGATCACCAGGGTTTACCAACATACCGGCGCAAGCGATTGGAACATTAATTTCGCCGCCTCCATCAGTACTCGGTCCTCGATGGACATAACCGAGAGCATAAACCGGCAGCTCTCCGTCCAGCCACTCTTCTCGGTCCCGGATGGCGCCATTGATGACGACACCTGCAATACCCGCCTTGATGGCCATTGCGCGCATGATGCCGCCGATGACAGCTCTGCTCAGGTCCGCGCTACCATCGATAACCAACACATCGCCAGGGCGTGCCATCTGTATGGCCTTAAGCACGAATAAGTTATCACCAGGACGAACACGCACCGTTAACGCGGTGCCGCAGAGATGGCGCAGTCCATGATAGGGCTTTAAACCGAGGCCACCAGTGTTGCGACCAAGGCAATCGCTAACAATCGCTGACGGCATCCCTTGAAAGACTTCGTGCCAATCCTTCACCAGCGATGGCGCACATGGGTTGATCAAGTAGCCTGCGGGCCAGTCACCATGACTTGTCACATTCAACATTGCAGTAGCTCCTAAGCGGGAAACTAAAGCTCCCGCTCATCAGACTGGCGTCCTATCACGCCAGCCAAGGGTTGCTCTCAAGGTGCCGTGATTCGAACTCTCGAATCTGATCCTGACGTTGCAGAGTCGTACCGATAGCATCGAGACCCAACATCAGCGCTTCTTTGCGCAATGAATCGATATTGAAGGGGATGGCTCGACCGTCCATCAACAGAATATGTTGGGCCTCAAGGTCAATCGCGATGCAAGCGCTCCCGCTTTGACTCACAACCTGGCCAATTTCTTTGAGTTCGGCTGGCGAGAGCTGAATGGTCAGTACCCCATTACGCTGGCAGTTATCATAAAAAATGCCAGCAAAAGTAGTACCGATCAGGGCACGGACACCGAGCTGCTTCAAACCCCAAACGGCATGTTCACGGCTTGAGCCACATCCAAAGTTTGGCCCGACCACCAAGAACGCGGCCTTGTTCCACGGATCTTGGTTAAGAACAAAGTCAGGGTTCGGAGCGCCATCAGGGAGAAAGCGCAGATCGAAGAACACCCCCCGGTCCAAACCGCTACGGTCGATTCCCTTCAGGAATTGCTTAGGCATGATTACGTCAGTATCGACGTTGGCCGCGAGCAGTGGTGCCGCGTAGCCCTCGACATATTTGAAAGGTTCCATGCTCAGGCCTCCAACGCCAAAGAACGTACATCAACCAGGTGGCCAGTAACTGCGGCTGCGGCAACCATTGCAGGAGACATCAGGTGAGTGCGGGCCCCAGCACCTTGACGGCCTTCAAAGTTACGGTTCGTACTGGAAGCACACCGATCACCCGGACTCAGCACGTCATCGTTCATTGCCAAGCACATGGAACAGCCGGACTGACGCCATTCGAAACCAGCATCACGAAAGATCTGTGCCAACCCTTCAGTTTCGGCCTGGTCGCGTACCAAGGTGGAGCCAGGGACGATCATCGCACGCACACCATCCGCGACCTTACGCCCTTTAACGACCCGTGCAGCATCGCGCAAATCCTCAATTCGAGCGTTGGTGCAAGAGCCGATGAAGGCGTGACTGATTTGAATGCCTTCGAGAGCAGTGCCTGGTTGCAAATCCATGTAGCGCAGTGCGCGCTGTAAGTCCTGACGGAGGATGAGGTCAGGCTCTTGCATTGGGTCCGGGACGAGGCCGGTGATTGCGCCAGCTTGATCGGGGCTGGTTCCCCAAGTGACCATCGGTTGAAGATCCCCGACATGCATCCGGACCTCTTTATCAAATGTGGCCTCTGAATCTGTATAAAGTGTTTTCCACTTTTCGACTGCAGCGGTCCACTGGGCACCTTTGGGGGCACGTGGCTTGTTCTCGAGGTAGGCGAAAACTTTTTCATCAGGAGCCATGAAGGCGCCCCGCGCACCGGCCTCAACTGCCATATTGCAGATCGTCATCCGTGCTTCAACACTCAAAGCGGTGATAGCCGGCCCGGTGAACTCAATGGCATATCCGGTGGCGCCGGCAGCGCCGATCTGGCGGATGAGTTCCATGATGATGTCTTTGGATACCAACCCGGGTCCTGGGGTCCCCTCGACTGTCACACGCATCGTTTTGAGGCGCTTGTACACGAGGGTTTGAGTAGCCAGGAGATGCTCGATCTCTGACGTGCCAATGCCAAACCCGAACGCACCAAGCGCACCGTAGGTGGTGGTATGACTATCACCGGCAGCGACAACCATGCCAGGCAGGATGAAGCCTTGTTCGGGAGCGACAACGTGCTCAATGCCTTGGCGCTTGTCCAATACGTCGAAAAGTTCGATGCCGAAATCGCGGCAGTTCTGCTCAAAGTAATTGACCTGAAGAGCACCTCCAGCGTCCGGCATTTCCGAAATACGTTCTGGCGCTGTCGGGTTTACGTGGTCTACGACACACAGGGTTGCTGACGGTCTCCAGACCTTGCGACCGGCTTCACGCAGACCGCTGAAAGCCTGAGGGCTGGTGTATTCATTGGCGACTTGGCGATCAATGTAAAGGAGCACATGGCCCTGATCGTCCAGCTCACAAACGGTATGAGAGTCGATATGCTTCTGATAAAGCGATCTTGGGCTGTTCATCGCAAGTTCGTACCCTTTGTTATTGTTCAGGCCCGAAGGCATCACGGCCACTGCAAAACAGTGTCAACAACAGGATATCGATACGAGATCATGCATCAACTAGCGCTCAGTGGAGTATGCATTCACACTTCGTGAATTGAGCGCTAATGACGAAAGATGAGGAGCGCAGAACAACCCAGCAAAAATAGAGAGAACAGACCGCACAGTACTCTCTCTGGCGCAAGATACGCCCATTTCACGCCCCAGCTGACACTCAAGACGCCGCCCAACGCCATAGCTAATCCCATCGGCCAATCCACATGGCCTCCGTGCCCGTATGTGACAAGGGTAATCATCGTGCTTGGCAGAGCAAGAGAAAGAGCCATTCCTTGCGCGGCAACCTGGGTGAACCCAAATACGCTGGTCAAGACGGGTACGGCAACTACCGAGGCACCGACTCCAAAAAATCCCCCAAGAGCACCACAGGCTCCGCCTAATACTCCCAGGCGAGGTGAGGTGGAGTGCGTAAGGGCTTTCGGTACTGCAACCAGGCGGGCCCGGACCAAATTCAGGCATGCTAGGAAAATCATCAGAATGGAAAAGCCGAACTGAATGAGTTCGGGATTCGTAGTGGTCGCTAACTTAGCCCCTAGTCCAGCACTCACTAAACCCGCACCAGCGAGCGGCAAAACCAGCGAGTAATTTACGAGCGTGCGCTGTTGGTATCGCCAAAAAGCGAGAATCAGATTTGGCGCCATCATGACCAGAGCAGTGCCTTGGGCAAGCGTCTGAGTTTGATCAAAAAAAATTGTCATTATTGGGATAGCAATGAGCCCGCCACCAATCCCAAAAAAACCTCCCAAGGCTCCCATAGCAACACCAAATATAAAATCTATCAGCAGGGAGAACACGTGATTACCTATATGCTAGAGAGCAGCTAGTTAAAAGTACCCCCAACGAGTTGTCTGCTCAACAGCGGATGGTAAATTATCAGTCTACATTTCGTGAATGATGGAACCGGGATTGCGGCTGGTTAGGTCGACTAGCGAAATTCAGCTTATGACAAAACCTACCACCCCTGAAGTACAGCGATGAGGCTTGATTGGGCGTTTGGTACAAATCGTTCGGGCTGTTATGACCAGTCATCGTGTCCTCGCGTGCTAGCCCTGTGGTTAGGAGATCCCCTTTGAATGCACGGCGGACATATCCTTCACCCCTGTATCAACAATCAATGCTGATATCAGTCTCCGGTACGGACGTGCACAAGAGCGCATACCCGGATTTAGCGCTACCGACGTCAATCAGCGGAAGGATTTTCCCGTCCAATACGGCGCACTCACAGGTTTGGCATATGCCAGCCCGACAATGGGCAGGTAATACCAGCCCCTTGGCTTCTGCGAAGCTAAGGAGGGTTCCATCTGTGGGTTGCCATGAGGCAGTGACACCTGATCTGCTGAACGTGACCTGGAATGGCCCACATTCGGGGATTTTGCGCATTTCCACTGGACTGTCAGGGGTGGCGAAGCTGTCCATATGCAGCCGATCCACAGCGTTAGCTTGAACCACGCTGTCCTTTATCTGGCGCTGAAAGCCTTCAGGCCCGCAAACATGGATGGCAGCGCCACGCTCGGCAGCGTCGGTGACTAACGCGGATATATTCGGCCTGTAGTTGATCGCGCCTTCAATTTCACTGTTCCCCTCGGTCACATGCAGGGCGATAGCACCTTGGCTTAGCTGCCCTACCAGCTTGGTGACCTCAACCCACAGCGCTAAGTCGTCGCTGGATTTCACGGTGTGCACGACCCGTACAGGATGCGGGTAACGTGCTTGCACAAGTGCTGTGAGCTTGGTGATCGTCGGGGTTATGCCTATTCCTGCGGTAATGAAGAGATTGGCTGGAGCGTCCAGACTAAACGTAACTGGCCCTGAAGGACCAGTGAGATGCAGCCACCGCCCTGTTTTCAAAGCATGAATAGCTTGGGAGCCGGCACCACTCCCCTGCTTCACCGTGATGCGTACCCGATCATCCTCGACGCCTGACACGGTATAGCGGCGCCACGTGCCATCTGTTGTCAGATGGTGAACTGCGACATGCTGCCCAGCCACAAAGCTGTCTAGCGAGCCGAGCATGGCTACAGGATCTCGTAGCCATACCGAGCGAATACCCGGAGCTTCCTCAACAATCTCAACGACTTCTGCAGGACGCGGCCAGGTAGTCAACGCAGGTGCTCTTGGAACCTTGGCTGCAATTGCCAGCCTTTCGCCGTAATGCGCCTGCGTGCTTGAAATTCTGTCGCCAGGTTGCAGCGATCCTGCTTGCTCGACCTGTGCGTAGACGCCGCAATACATGTGACCGAAATGTCGGTTCAGTTGGGCGGGAATGTTCATGTCCAATTCGCCCGTCTGCGGGTTTACCGACGTCGCTCGGCAGCGCTTGATTGGCCGGATGATCGAGAGACGGGACTGACCAAAATCCACACCTTTGCCAAGCCATCCGATTTCGGAAAATGGTTCTGCATCGATATAGATGTTGCCTCGAAAACGCATGGGGTCGATCGTTACGCCCATGAGCGTAGACAGCGCCTGCACTGTCCTCACATTGATGATGGACAATGCCGAGTCGTCAAAATCCCAATGGCCGAGAAAATCGTTTCGATGAACAATGCGTGATTGCGCACCAAAAAATTCGGCCAGTAGTTCTGGATCTGTCAGCAAATCTCCACGAGGCACTGGCTGCTTAACATGGAGCGTCGCTGCGCCCAGGCTTTGGCCAGGCAGAAAATGAACAAGCGCTGGATTGGTCGTGAGTTGCTGATACGGGGCGGCCCCGGCCGTCGTCCCACTACGGGTAATGGCTACCGCACGGTCGCCTGGAAAACCTTTTCCGTATTCCAGCGAGACACTGTCCAGCCTTTCACCTTCGAAGCCCTTTATTGGATAGCGGAACAGCGAAACGACGTGAGCCATCTGACATGCCCTCTTCACAAATTCATAGGAATCACTCGAAGCCCAGCGTGACCTGACGGGGCTGAACTTTTCGATGCATGCAATGCCGATCACCCAGTCGCTCGTCACTGATGCAAAAAAGCCACTGCCCGGAGGGGCAGTGGCCGGGTCCGCACCGAACTCCGTCAGAACAGCGCGGGATCAGGACACAGGCAATTGCATCACCCGCGTCCCGCCAGTCACGAAGCGTTGATCCAGATGGTCTTCAGCTCCGTGTACTGATCATGGGCCCAGATGGACTTGTCCCGCCCACCGAAGCCAGACTCCTTGTAACCACCGAACGGCGTAGTCACATCCCCTTCGCCGAAGCAGTTGACCGTGACCACGCCCGCACGGATTTCCCGCGAAAGGCGCAGCGCGTTGCGCAGGCTGCCGGTGTAGGCCGAGGCGGCCAGGCCGTAAACGGTGTCGTTGGCCAATTCGATCGCCTCGTCGATGGTCTCGAAGCTGGTCACGCTCAGCACCGGGCCAAAGATTTCCTCGACGAACAGTTTGTTGTCGCGGCCAACGTTGTCGACGATGGTCGGTTGCACGAACACACCTTCCTCGGTTTCGCCGCCCTGAACGATGCTGAGTTTCTGCTCGGCCGCGTATTCCAGGTACGACTTCACCTTCTCGAAGTGCGACTTGCTGACCATGGCGCCCAGGCGGTTGTCCGGGTCGAGCGGGTCGCCCAGCTTCCAGTCTTTCAGGTGCTTGGCGATCAGGCTCAGCAGTTCGTCCTTCACGTCCTTGTGGACGATCAGGCGCGAGGAGGCGGAGCAGTTCTCACCCATGTTCCAGAACGCACCCGCGGTGACGAACTGGGCCACTTCGTCCAGGTCTTCGCAGTCGTTCATGACCACGGCCGGGTTCTTGCCACCCAGCTCCAGGACGATGCGCTTGAGGTTGGACTCGGCGGCGTATTTCAGGAACAGGCGACCGGTGTCGGTGGAACCGGTGAAGCTGACCATCGGGATGTCCATGTGGCGGCCAATGGCCTCACCCACTTCACGGCCACCGCCAGGCACCAGGTTGAACACGCCAGCCGGAATGCCCGCCTCGTGGGCCAGTTCGGCCACGCGCAGGGCGCTGAGGGTGGTTTCCTTGGCTGGCTTGACCACGATCGAGCAACCGGCGGCCAGCGACGGGGCGATCTTCCAGGCCAGCATCAGCAGCGGGAAGTTCCACGGCAGTACCAGGCCGACCACGCCGATGGCTTCACGCACCACCATGGTCACGGCGGCATTGCCGGTCGGCGCGGTGGCATCGTAGATCTTGTCGATCAGCTCGGCGTGCCAGCGGATGGTGTGGATGGTTTCCGGCACGTCGACGGTCTGGCACTCGCTGACCGGCTTGCCGCTGTCCAGCGCTTCCAGCACCGCCAGCTCGTGGGCGTTGTCTTCCAGCAACTGGGCGAACTTCTGCAGCACATGCTTGCGGTCGTTCGGCTGCATTTTCGACCAGGTGCCTTCCTCGAACACACGCTTGGCTGCTGCAACAGCGACGTTGACGTCGCTGACGTCGCAGGCGGCGACCTCGGCCAACTGCTTGCCGGTGGCCGGGTTGGTGGTGACGAAGGTGCGGCCAGAGATGGCGTCGCGGAATTCACCGTCGATGAACGCCTGGGTGCGCAGTTGCAGGTCGGCGGCGATGGCCGCGTATTGATCCTTGCTCAGCAATTCAGCCATTTTTCCAGCCTCCTTATTTGATCCGGGCGATGGTGGCTTTCAGCTCGGTGACCACGCGCTGCAGCTCTTGCTTCTCGGCTGCGTCCAGGTCGTACAGCGGCTTGCGCACGCCTCCGGTGCTCAGACCGTTGAGGGCGACGCCGTATTTGATCGACTGGACGAACTTGCCACCTTCGAGGAAGTCCATCAGCGGCATCATGGCGGCCATGATCTTGCGGCCCTTGTCGAAGTTCTTCTCGATCACGCAGGCCTCGTACAGGGCCACGTGCTCGCGCGGGATGAAGTTGGAGCCGGCGCAGACCCAGCTCTGGGCGCCCCAGGCGAAGAACTCCAGGGCCTGGTCGTCCCAGCCGCACGAAAGCTGGATGTTCGGGCGCTTGATGGCCAGGCGATGCAATTGGGCCATGTCACCGGAGCTTTCCTTGATGGCGACGATGTTCTTCACATCGGCCACGGCGTCGAAAAACTCTTCACCCATGCTTACGCTCATGCGGCCCGGGTAGTTGTAGAGCATGATCGGCAGGCCAGCGGCGGCATCGACGGCTTTGACGTGCAGGGCAATTTCCTGCTGGGTCGGCAACGCGTACGGCGGGGTACCGACCAACAGCGCATCGGCCTTGATTTCCTTGGCGTGCTGGGCGAAAGCCACGGCGTCTTCGGTGCGAATGCCACCGGTACCAACGATCAGCGGCAAACGACCATGGAGCACGTCCTTGGCCTGGGCAGCCAGTTCGATGCGTTCTTGAGTGGTGTGGGCATAGTATTCACCGGTCGAGCCGCCGATGATCACGCCGTGAATCTTCGATTCGACCAAGTACTCGAGCACTTCGGCGAAGGCCGCTTTGTCGATCGAGCCGTCCGCTGCCAGTGGAGTGATTGCCGGGGTGTAGATGCCTTCAAATTTCACGGTAGATTCTCCAAGGATACATTTGGTAGTGAAAGCCGCGACGCAACGCGCCGCGACGGCTGTGTTTCAGGTCAGGCGAGCGAGGCGGCCTGTTGCAGATTCATGGATCGGGTTTCGGGTGCCAGCGCGAAGGAGAACGCCAGGCCGACGAAAGTCACTGCGGCGGCGGCGTACATGGTCGCGCCGATTCCGTAGGTATCGAGGGCAATCGGGACCAACCAGGTTCCGACCGCGGCGCCGACCCGCGACATAGAGGTGCCCACACCCACCGCACCAGCGCGAATTTCGGTAGGGAAGAGTTCGTTGGGGTAAACAAGCTGCAGCACCTGGGCACCGCCGATAAACAGTGCATAGGCGCCGAACAAGGCCAGAATCAGCATTTCCGAACCGCTACTGAATGCGCCCAGGCCCAGCAACGCCAGTCCCGACCACAGGAAGCTGTGCAGCAGCGTGGTACGCCGGCCAAGCCCGTTGATCAGGCGTGTAGCAATGATGCAGCCGACTACGAATAGACAGGTGATGGCGACAGAGCCAATCGACGCCCACTCACCTTTGAGATTGAGCGCGCCCAGAACCTTCGGGGCGAAGGCATAGACGGCAAACACCGGAATAACCGAGCAGGTCCAGAACATGGTGACGAACAACATGCGTTTGCCATAGCCGGAGTGCAGCAGGCTGAGGAACGACAGTTTTCGCGTTTTAGGCTCTTCTGGCAGGTTGCGCAGAGAGAAATCACTGCCATATACACGCTTGATGATCTGCTCGGCCTCGGCGCTGCGGCCCTTGCTGATAAGCCAGCGTGGCGACTCAGGCGTACCAAGGCGCAACATGAACAAAACGCTACCGACTACTGCTGCACTGGCCAGGACCATGCGCCAGGCATCATCGCCACCGTGGTGAAGAATCGCTTCCCCGACCATGTAGGCCACAGCTGCGCCTGCGAACCACAGTACGGTGAGGGTGGCCAGGCGAGGCCCCCGATTCTTCTTGGGCAGGAACTCAACCAACAGCGAAGTGGCCACTGGATACTCAATGCCGACAGCGATGCCGATGGCAAAGCGCAACAGGAACAGTGCCAGCGCCGACTCGACCCAGAACTGCGCGACTGAGGACAGAACGAACAGGGTCGGCCCGACGAAGAAAACGCGTTTGCGACCAAAGCGATCGGTCAACCACCCGCCGAAGAAGCCACCGAAGAAAATGCCGATCAGCGCCGAGGCCGCAATCATGCCCTGCCAAAAGCTGGACAGGCCAAGCCCTGCGGACATCTGTGCCATGGCCACGCCAACGATGCTCAGCACATAGCCGTCAACAAACGATCCGCCGCCAGAGCGTACCGTCAGAAACTGATGAAAACGATTAATAGGTACATCTTCGATTGATACATTGGAATTTGTCATTGTTTTCTCCTGCCACGACCAAAGTGCAGCCTGTTTAAGGACGAACGGGTCCGCGAAGCTGAAAACCTTATTCAGCTCCGTCTCGTCGAAGTGCACTTCGACCCTAAACAGCACGCAATAGAAACCGCAGGCCAGGCCAATTAGTGCCCGGCTAATATCAATAAGTTATAGCGTCTTACATTAACTCAGCTTTCTTTTCCGGCGCGGTACTGTCCCCATTTCAGATTCAGGTTCAAACCCAGCGATACCAAGGGCGCCGGTGGGTTAGCGCACGGTCCTGGTGCCTGGCGAACAAAGTCGATCAGTTCATTCTTCTCACCGGCCAGCCAGTCAGCCAAAAGTTTGCCGGTAGCGGTGCCGCGAGTAACACCCAAACCATTGCAGCAAAGAGCACCATAAACGTTAGGCGCCAACTCCCCAAAATACCCCATGTGATTTCGCGACATCGCCAGTGCACCGCCCCAGGTATATTCGAAGGGCATGTCTGGCAGCATCGGGAAGCGCCGTTCGAAGGCGTCACGATGACGAACCACGAAGCGTTCGAGGTATTTGCGATTGGCACGGCCGTCGGGGTTGAAACTGAAACTGTTACGGATCAACAAACGGTTGTCTGGCGTGCGACGCACCGTGGTGCCGAATGGATCAGCGGGAATGACGCCCCAGTATGGCTTGCCGCCTAGCCTCGCCTGCTCCTCTTCGTTCATCGGACGGGTCAGGCTGGCATAAGTGAACACCGGCAGCATGCGGCCTTTCAGGAAGCCGAAACTCATGCCGAAAGCGTTGGTAGTGAGCACCAGCTTGTCAGCCGTGATTGAGCCATTGGCATGCTTGAGCACGGTTTTTGCGCCGTAGTCAATTTCAGTGATCGGCGTCTGCTCATACAGCGTGACATTCGGCGGCAGATTATCTGCCAACCCTTTTACCAACGCCGAGGGCTGAATAAGGGAAGTGCCCGGAGTGAACAGGGCCTTGCGGTAGAAATGAGTGCCGATATGCTCTGGAAGCTGAGCGGCGTCAATCATCTCGTACGGCTGATCGAGTTTGTCCAAGCCGCGCCGGTAGGCATCCAGTACGGCAATGCCGCGTGGCTCTACGGCCGCTTGGTACTTGCCACAATGCTTCATCTGGCAATCGATCTGATAGCGTTCTACCAGTTCCTTGAGGAATGACTGTCCGCTGAGATTGAGCTTCAGCGTGGTTCTGGCGATGGCAATGTCACCGATGTAGTCGTCGGCGCCGATGTCATGAGGCAGGTCGATGGCAAAACCAGCATTGCGCCCCGACGAACCGAACCCCACTTCCTGAGCTTCGAGCAGCACGACCTGGTCATCCGGAAAATTCAATGCCAGCTGGCGTGCAGCGGCTAATCCGGTAAAGCCAGCGCCGACCACAACCCAACGTGCGGCGGTGTGCCCGCGGTGCGGAGCTTTGATCTGCCGTCCTTTGCTCAGGTGGTACCAACCGCACGTGGTGTCGTCGGCGGGCAACGAGGTGATCTTTGTCATTTCAGGAACCAGATATTGTTGTTAGCGTCTGTTCCTCATCACGCCTCGCCAAACCCGGCATCCTGCCGGGTGTTGGCGCGCGGTGAGCATTACTTCATAAGGCCAGTGCCACTTCCATCCCTTGGGGCGCCGCGTATTCGGCCATGCGGCGACGCGACAACTCGAAGTGCTCGCGCACAAGCTGTCCGGCAGTTTCAGGATCTCGACGCTCGATGGCCTCGATCATTTGATCGTGCTGCTGGCAGGCGAGCTCTAGGTCGCGCTGCATGTCATCTGTGGTCGGGTGTCGATAGAAGATCTTGCCAAGCCTTGTGTGGTCGATAAGAAGGCGCCGCAGGCTTGGCAACAAGTAGTCGTTATGCGCCATCCGGCCGATCTCCAGATGGAAGGCATCGTTGTAGAGCACTCGGTTTTCCACATCGCGCTCTTCGATGGCCTGGCGGAACATCGCCTGAATGGCCTTGAGCCCCTCGATCTCACGCGCAGTTGCATGGGTAGCCGCCAGCTGGGTAGTCGCTATGTAGATCAATGGCGCTGCCAGGAAAAAGCTATGCAGAGAATCGTGGTTCATCGCAGCCACGCGAGGCGCGCGATTGGCTTCCAGTTCGATGTAGCCCTCTGCTGCGATTTGTCTCAGCAATTCGCGAACCGGCGGGCGTGACAGGCCGAACTCTTCACTCAAGGCCAGCTCATCGACCACCGCGCCAGGTGCCAGCTCCATGCTCAGGATGCGCCGGCGCAAGGCATCAGCAAGGACGCCCTTGCGGTCCAGCGGCACTTCACCGATCAGTGGATGAGCCTCAGCGGTTGCTTTCATGGCGGCTTTCTTGGTTTTCATATTGTTGTGTCTACAATTTGTATAATGAATATAGGGTTCGTTAGACAATGTGTCTACTGGTTTTTCGACCATCGGTAAAGCGTGATCACGATGGCTCGAAGCTCACATTTCTGTCCGCGACAATATCATGCCAACCCACGACCATAGCGGCGCCCAGCGCAGCCGCCGCAAAGGCTCATGGCCACTGGGTTCGCGGTATTCTTTCGAAATTATCTTGGTATACACAAAGAATACAATCGCATTGACGGGGCTCGGAACCCATGCCAGTCTGAATCAAACAGTGATCGCTCCGAGTTTTGGTGAACGGTGGGGGGTTCCATGAGAGGCGGCAAAAATGAGCTGTACGAGGATCTGAAAGGCCAGATTCTGACCATGGAGCTCAGCCCCGACCAATTGCTGGACGAGTTGGGGCTAAGCGAACGATACGGGCTATCGCGTACCCCTGTCCGAGAGGTGTTTCGCCGCCTGGCGGGTGAAGGCTATCTGGACATACAGGAACATCGTGGCGCCCGAGTGGCACCGATGAACCACAACACCTTGCGTAACTTTTTCCTGGTGGCGCCCATGGTTTATGCCGCTATCGGCCGACTTGCTGTTCAAAACTACAAGCCCGCTCAACTGCGCGACCTGCATGCCACCCAGGAGCGCTTTCGCACGGCGAGCCAAATTCGCGACCCTCGGGCGATGGTCGTTGAGAACAACCGCTTCCACGAGATCATGGGCGAGATGTCTGGCAACCCTTATCTCGAACCCAGTCTTGGTCGCCTGTTAATCGACCACGCACGTATCGGCCACACCTTCTTCCGCCCACGCAATAGCGACATGGAGCGCCACCTGTGCTTGGCCGTCGAGCATCACGACAGTTTCATTGAAGCTTTCAGCCGGCATGACGAAGGCGCGGTCGTCGATTTGGTGTTTGAACACTGGGAGCTGTCGCGCTGCAACATGCAGCTGTTTATCGCCCCGCAAAGCCTGGTTGAAGACGTTGCACGCGATGTCAACAGCGGCTGACAAGCGCCCGTAAGACAAGTATTGCATTACCGCCATGGACGGACGTTGGCCGACCATGGATGCACGCAGGTGAAATTCAACAAAAACAGGGCACAACGCCCAGCCACCACATGCAGGAGTTCAACATGAATCGTATCCGCAAGGCACTGTGCGCAATCGCGATGATCGGTTTAGGGCTGTGCCAGGCCCATGCCGAAGAAAAGGTCATCAACATGGGCACCTTATCCTGGGAAGACCTCACGCCCATCACCGGTATCACCAAGAAAGTACTGGAGGACGCCGGCTACACCGTCAAGGTGACTTCGTTCTCGGAGTGGGGCATCGCTTATGCGGCCCTGAGCAAGGGTGACGTGCAGATCCTCGCCTCGCAGATCGACTACGTGGCCCAGGATTTCTGGAACCGTAATAAGAGCCGCCTAGAAAAGATTTCGCCAGTTTCCCACGGGCTGTACCAGGCGATCGCTGTGCCCAAATACGTGCCAATCGACTCGATTGAGCAGCTCAACGAAAACGCCGACAAGTTCGGCAACAAGATCGTCGGTATTGAACCCGGCTCGGGCTTGATGAGCGACGCAGCCAAGGCAGTTAAAGCTTATGACCTGAAACTCAACCTGCTCGAAGGTAGCACAGCGGCCATGACCGCCGCGCTCAAATCGGCGGTCGATCGCAAGGAATGGGTAGCCGTGACCCTCTGGGAGCCGACTTGGATGGCCCTCAAATACGACACCAAATTCCTCAAGGATCCGAAAGGCGTATTCGCTCCAGCGCAAGGCTACTACTGGATTGGGCAGAAAGGCTTCTCAGCGGAGAACCCCCAGGCCCGTGAAGTAATCGCTAGCGTTTATGTACCGCTGGCGGACATCAGTGCGATCAACAGCGCAGTGAACGATGGCAAGACCATGGACCAAGCCGTGAAGGATTGGACCGACAGTCATGCCGATCTGCTCAAGCGCTGGGAAAACATCAAAAAATACTGACAGCAGCGTTTTACTTTTGCCACTGCCGAACTTGAAACAAGAACACACCAGAAAACTCTGGTTCGGGTGCACACATGAATACCACTGACGTTGTTGAAACACTGGTGGATTGCCGCGGTGTCTGGAAGATCTTCGGCGACCGCGCGCCTGCCGCTATGCAGGCCTACCGCGAGCGAGGCCTAACAAAAACTCAGATTCTTCAGGATTACGGCTGCGTGGTGGGCGTCTCCAATGTCGACCTGCAAGTACGTCGAGGAGAGATCTTCTGCATCATGGGCCTTTCTGGCAGTGGCAAGTCCACGCTGATCCGCCTGCTCAACCGCCTCATTGTCCCCACAAGTGGCGAAATTCTGGTTAAGGGTCGCGACATAGCACAACTGGACGCCGCAGCGCTGCGCGAGGTCCGTGCCAAACATATCGGCATGGTTTTTCAGAGCGTTGCCTTGCTGCCACATCGCACAGTGTTAGAAAACGCGGCCTTCGGCCTGGAAGTGCAAGGCCTGTCCAAGGGCAAACGCCATGAGGTGGCCGGACGCGCTTTGGCCAAGGTTGGGCTGAGCGATTGGGCCAACCGCTACCCCGCCGAATTGTCCGGCGGCATGCAACAGCGTGTCGGTCTTGCCCGGGCAATCGCTTCCGACCCTGAGGTGATACTCATGGACGAGCCGTTCAGCGCCCTGGACCCGCTAATCCGTCGGCAGCTGCAGGACGAGTTCAGGGAACTCACCAAGTCCCTGGGCAAATCCGCTGTGTTCATCACCCACGACCTCGAGGAGGCCATTCGCATCGGCGACCGTATCGCCATCATGAAAGATGGGGTGATCATCCAGGAAGGCACCGCCGAGGATATCGTGCTCAATCCGGCCGATGACTATGTAGCCGAATTCGTTGCAGGGATTTCACGCCTGCACTTGGTCAAAGCTCATTCCATAATGCAACCGCTGGCGGAATACAGTGCCCGCTACCCGCACGAAAATCCGGAGCAATTGCAATGTGCCGCCCCGGAGAGCGACCTGGATTCCCTGATCAACCTGTTGATTCGCTCGGGTCACGATGCAGTCGGCGTGCGTGAGAATGGAATGTTGCTGGGAGTGATAAGCCAGCGTGACTTGCTGCGCGCCGTTCAAGGTGTAAGAGATGACGAGGCCCCTATGCAGGCGCGCACGTCCGTGGGGGGTCTCGCATGAACCCCGAAGACTTTGCCTCTGCCTTCGATGAGCGCGTCGACAATGCCTTGATGTGGCTATCCGACAATGCCGCTGGCCTGTTCGACCTGTTCAACGACCTGCTCAAAGCCCTGTACCAGGCTGTCTACACGGTATTGGAGGTACCACCTTTCTATGCCGTGGCATTGGTGTTCGCACTTCTGGCATGGCGCCTGGCCGGGTGGCGCTTTTCGCTTGGCACCTTCTTGGCACTACTAATGTGCGCGCTGATGGGCTTGTGGCCGCAAACCATGATCACCCTGGCGTTGGTGCTTACCGCCACCAGCCTGGCGTTGATAATCGGTATTCCCTGTGGGGTAGCGGCCGGCCTTTCACCTGCAGTGAATCGCGTCTGTGACCCGGCCATGGACCTGATCCAGACATTACCGCCCTACATCTATCTGCTTCCTGCCATCGCACTGCTGGGCTACGGCACTGGTACAGCACTCGTGGCTACGGTCATCGTGGCCGTGCCGCCAGTGCTACGTCTCACCGCGCTAGGCATCCGCATGACACCAAAGGCGTTTCTGGAGTTGGGGAACGCAAGCGGTACTACCGGTTGGCAACAATTCGCCAAGATCCGCTTGCCGTTCGCCATGCCTAGCATCATGACAGGTATCAACCAAAGCCTGATGATGGCCTTCGGCATGGTGGTCATCGCAGGGATCGTCGGCTCTGGAGGGCTTGGAGAAGTAATCTACAGCGCCATCCGGACGCTGGACATCGCCCGCTCGATCAACGCCGCCATCGCCATCGTGATCCTCACCCTGATCCTCGATCGGCTGGCCCAGAGCGGCATCCGCACCGCCGAGGAGGCGCGTCATGGCGCTCACTGAAATGAACATCTCTCCCGGCGCCTACCTGGCGCCCCTGTTCGACTGGCTGAACACCAACATGCATGGGCTGTTCGCGGTCATAAGCCGCTTCGTCGAGACCATGCTAGGCGCGGTCGAGGCGCTGCTGTTATTGCCACCGGCTTACGCAATGATTGCCGGCGTATGCATTTTGACAGGGCTGTTCATCAACCTACGCACCGCTGGGCTTGCAGGTGTGCTGCTGGGCTTTTGCTGGCTCAGTGGTTTCTGGACCGCTTCCATGCAGACCATCGCCTTGGTGTCAGTGGCTGTACTGATTGCCGTTGCCGTGGCCTTCCCGCTGGGCATCCTTGCAGCTCGGGTAAAACGCTTCGACAACGCCTTGAGCCCGCTGCTGAACGTGATGCAGACCGTGCCGCCATGGGTGTACTTGATCCCGGCTGTGATCATCTTCAGCCTGGGCAAGGTGCCAGCGATCATGGCGACAATCGTTTATGGCATTCCGCCAATGCTGCGTCTGACCACGCTCGGCTTCCGCCAGGTACCCAAAGACTTGCTGGAGCTTGGCCAGGCCACCGGTGCAAAACCCCGCACCATCTTGTTCAAGATCGAGTTTCCCAGTGCCATGCCTACCCTGCTGGTTGGCCTCAATCAGTGCATCCTCATGTCGCTGGCCATGGTCGTTCTGGCCGGGTTGGTCGGTGCAGGCGGCCTGGGCGCCGAAGTTACCCGCGGCCTGACGCGCATGGAAATGGGGCTAGGCCTACGTGCGGGCTTGGCTATCGTCGCCGTGGCTCTATTACTCGACCGGCTCTCACGAGGCCTGCTCAGCCGTCGGGCTGGGCCACAACTTCAGTAAGGCCGGGAAAACACGGCGGGCCGTTCTGGCCCGCCACAACTTTTTGCATGATCAAAGAGAAACACCGTTGCGTCCAACTCGTAGCTTCAGTAATGCCCTGAATGGGCACAATTCACGTTTCACCCACTCGATCGAACAGCCCAGCCATCAACAAACGCGCGTGGGCTTTCTGTTGCTCGAGCACTTCTCGCTGTTGGCGTTTACTCAGGCCCTGGACACTCTGGTTACTGCCAATCTGATTCAGCCAGAAACCTGTGTGAGTACCACCTTCAGCTTGGACGGCCAGTCAGTAATCAGTGACCTGGGTATCGATATCTCTCCAGCAGCAGCATTGGAGAAAAGCCTCAAGCTACCCTTGGATTTGCTGATGGTTTGCGGTGGCCTGCGTACCGCGCTTGTAGCTTCCGCTGACTTGAGCGCATGTCTGCAGGGCCTGGCAAGAAAGGGAGTTGCATTGGCCGGACTGTGGAACGGCACCTGGTTCCTAGGGCAGTCGGGGTTGCTTGACGGCTACCGCTGCGCTGTTCATCCGGAGCACCGTGGGGCCGTAGCAGAAATCGCCCATCACAGTCACGTAAGCACAGACAGCTTCGTCGTCGACCGTGACCGCTTGAGCGCGGCGAGTCCTGCAGGCGCGTTTAACATGGTGCTTGAGTGGTTGGGGCAAAGAAGAGGCACGGCGTTGACCGATGGCGTTACCGCCATCCTGGCTTTCGAGGCGTCCCGCTACCGGCGCACTGTCCCGACCCCCCACACCAACATCAGTGAGCCGCTACGTGAAGCGATCAGCCTGATGGCCGCGAACATCGAAGAGCCCCTGAGCCAGGATCAGATAGCCGAATACGTAGGTCGCTCGAAGCGCCAGATCGGACGCTTGTTCCAGCATCAGCTGGGGACTACTCCTGTGCGCTACTATCTGGAGCTACGCATCACCGAAAGCCGACGGCTGCTGCAGTATTCCGACCTGCCTCTATTGGGCGTGGCCGTGGCATGCGGGTTCGTCTCTGCAAGCCACTTCAGCAAGTGCTATGCGTCGTTCTTCGGATACAGTCCTTCTAAAGAAAAACGCTTTGCCTGCGTGAAAAGCATGCAGCGCGAACCCAGTTGACGCAGAGCCCGCGCGCAGACGTTCTGCAAACGGGCTTTCCATGTCACGCAGCTTCTGTCGTCGACAGCGGCATCACCTGCCCATGGCGCCGGCTGTTGATCACACCTATTACCAAGATCACCAGGGCCAAGCCGATGGTTAGCGATACCTCCAATCGATGTTGGGGCATCACGAACATCACGCCCAAGGCGAAAATGATGAAGCTAATCACCCCATAGGTCAGCCATGGGTAGAGCCACATCTTGAAGGCAATAGCTTGGTGCTGCTTTTCTAGCACGGCTCGCATGCGTAGCTGGGAAAAAGCGATGGCGAGATATACCAGCAGAGCAATCGACCCCGAGCTGGCCAACAGAAATGCAAACACCTCGGAAGGAGCAAAGTAGTTGATGATGGTGGTCACCATTCCAATCAGTGTGCTGCCTATCACGGCAGTCCGAGGTACACCGGCTCGCGAAGTACGGCCTATGGAAACCGGTGCATCTCCGCGCTTGGCAAGAGAGAACAACATGCGCGAAGCGATGTAGATGGATGAGTTCAGACAGCTGGCCACCGCCACTAGCACCACAATGTCCACCATCAGCTTGGCATAGGGAATGTTCATGATCTCCAAAGCCCGTTGATAGGAACCATGAAGTGGCAGCAGCGGATCATTCCATGGCACCACCGATATAATGATGAAGATAGAAAGCAGGTAGAACACGCTTATCCGCCAGATCACCGAGCGTGTGGCCTTGGCGATATTTCGGGCGGGGTCGGCAGATTCGGAAGCGGCGATAGTGACCGCTTCGGTGCCGAGGTAGCTGAACATGGTGGTGAGCAGGGCACCAATGATGGCCGTCCAGCCATTGGGCATGAAACCACCATGGGCGCTCATCAGACTCGCCAGACCGCTGACCTCGCGTGCCGGCAGTGCCCCTGCCAGAGCGAATCCGCCAAGTGCGATGAAGGCAACGATCGCGATCACCTTGAGCATTGCGAACCAGAATTCGAACTCACCGTACTTGGCTACGCTGAACAGGTTTGTGGCGGTGAGCAGCACTGTCATCGACAACGCGAAGCACCAGGGTTGAACCCCGGGAAACCAGTTGTTGAGCACGACGCCGGCAGCAATCGCCTCGATCGGAATCACCAGCACCCAGAACCACCAATACAGCCAGCCAATGGTGAAACCGGCCCAGCGCCCGATTGCACGATCTGCATAAGTGGAAAAGGAACCGGTGTCAGGACTCGCCACCGCCATCTCGCCTAGCATGCGCATTACCAGCACTACGAGAGCGCCAGCAAGCGCATAGGCAATGATCGCTGCCGGACCTGCCGCAGCGATCGCTTGTCCGGAACCTACGAATAAACCCGCGCCGATCACTCCGGCAATCGACAACATAGTCACATGTCGAGGCTTGAATCCCTGCGCCAACTGATCGCTGGCTTTCCCAGACGTCGTCATAGTCATTATGTTCCCTGCTTTTGCTCTTGTTATGGGTAGGGTGCAGTGCCAGGGCACGTCACCGCTTAACCATAGAGAGCGAAAACAGGACTCAATTGACTGGTTCGGACACCAAATGGAGTGAGCCGGACATATCCCGGGCTACACAGCGTCAGTGAGATGATGGTTTGCAGCGGGCGCTCAACACAGTGGCCAGCACCACTAGCGCCGCCCCAGCACCCATGCGCAGTGAAGGCTGTTCGCCAAATATCCACCAAGCACAAGCGATGGCATACACAGGCTCCAGGGCGATGATCATCCCAGCCGTGCGCGCCTGCAGGCCATCCAGGCTCTTTACGAAAAGAAATTGCGAAAGCCCGGTACAGAAAACGCCCAGCAGCGCCAGGTTTACCCAGTCATCAGCCCGCAGGCTGGCAGTGGCGAGGTGGCTAAACGCAAAGGGGATCATCAGCGCTGCCACTACCACGTTCTGCCAAAACGCGATCTGCAGGGCGTTCATACCCCCTGTGTGGCGACGGTTAGCCACCGCCAGCAGTGCGAATGACAAGCCCGAAGCCAACCCCCAGACCAAACCGACAGTACCCTTGTCGAGCAGGTCGAATGAAGGAACCACCAACACCAGCCCAGCTGTCACCATCAGCAGCAGCAGGCCTTCGGTTCTAGCGATACGCTCGCGAAACAGCAGCAAGTCCACGAGAGCGATGAACGCGGGGAAGCTGGCGAAGCCGAGCGTAGCGACTGCTACGCCCCCCACTTTCACAGCAATGAAGAACGTAACCCAGTGGGCGGCCAATAAAGTGCCAGTGAGGCCAATGACCGGTAGATTGCGCCAGCTCAGGGCATCCAACAGACGAGTGCCCTTGAGGCCAGCAACAAACCCAAGGGCAATGAAGGCAAATGTCGCTCGGCCGAAAGTAATGACGCTGGCATCGGCGAGAATCAACGCCCCGAGGATACCGGTAAGCCCAAACAGCACCGCAGCGACGTGTGCGGCGAGCAAAACATTGCGATGACCGGTGGATACACCGGTGCTGGAAGCAGAAGTAGCGATCATGGCAGTCAAGTCTTCAATAAGCGCGCGAACGCGTTCCGCGCGGCGCGGCGCGGCGTTAGAAACGTAGTAAGTTCTATTTTTTTAGGAGTGCTACCGGATTGCCGGTGCAAGGGCGCCGCAGCATTGGAGTTGTAAGACGAGGCTGCTTACTCGAAAACTGCAACGGCTGGCCTATGGCGCGAGGCAAGCCGTTATGTGAATTATTGAAGGTAAAAAACTTGATCGACCGTTTGGGGAGGACAAGATCTTGTCTAAACCGGACGTGGAGCATGTCCTAAGTTGACATTGCCTAAGCGGCGCATGGTCCTGCCTGGAGCGTTCATGAACACCTAGGTTCACGCTGCTTCAGAGTTTTCTGTCTGCTCCAGGGCCCCGATACTGTCCGCCTCGGGACGTTTTCACTCCATCATCGAAGACAACCCGGTGTTTATGGACTGGATAATCGCACTGGCACATGCCTCCCAGACCCAATTATCTGAGGGATTTGGTACCTCGTGTCATTGCAACGTACAGGTCCTTAGCGTCAAGGGAGTCTGCGTCCAGGATGACCGCATGATCAAACTCCAGCCCCTTAACCAACAGTGTGGTCCCAATGAGCTTCTTGTGCCGGGTAGGTCAGGGTGGTTGGGCGAGGCCGCGGTTGGTTTTCCGCCATAAAAACCAGGTCGACGGCGATAGCCTGTTTACGAACGCAACCCCTATGCCTGCATCAAACGACCGAGTCGATTTCGCCCGCATGTCTCTCGCAGCTCACGTAGGTCATCATGAATTTTGCGGTAGCCGTACACGCCTCCGCTTTCGAGCCAAGCATGTTCGATCAAGCCAAGCAGACGATGACCTTCTTTTGCTCGGGCAGACTGAAGCTCGGCCAACCAGGCGTAGTAGCCGCTGGGATCCACCTTTAGGGTTTGGCAAAGGCGCCGCACCGGGTAATCCGTCGAGTGCTTCTGGAGTGGTCTACTAACCCCGAGCCATCCCATCCTGGCTCCAAGTCGAGCAGGCCCCGTATTTTGGACAGCAGGCTGTTTTTGAGAGTGTGGGCCGGACGGAAGTCGTAAAGCGGAAACTGATTGACCTTCGACTGTCCGCGTAGCGTGCTCTCCACCTGCCTACCACCCAACAGGTTTCGCGAGGCCCATGTGTAGGAGACGGTGAAGCAGTCAGTACTTTTCACCGTTCTCTGAACCGGCTAAAGCGAAATTCAGATTTTCTATGGACATTAGTTTTCCGCGACAAGTCCATACAAAACAATCAGTTAAATCAATGTCCATGACTGACAATTAGTCGGTATAGCCACAACGTGTAAGCGTTACGTCCAAGAAAAAGCCGCGTTTGATACGCGGCTTTTTTGTGCCTGAAATTTACTGCTGAACATATTTCCCCTGTGGGAGCGATGTGGGGTCAGGCCTTTTTAGTGCGTGGCAAGAAGATCGCCAGCACGCCAAACAACGGCAAAAACGAGCACAGGAAATACACGTACTCAATCCCGTGCACATCCGCCAGATGCCCGAGCAACGCCGCACCGATCCCGCCAAAACCGAACATCAAGCCGAAGAACACCCCGGCAATCATCCCGACATTACCCGGCACCAGTTCCTGCGCGTAAACCACAATCGCCGAGAACGCCGAGGCGAGGATGAAGCCGATCACCACACTGAGGACAGAGGTCCAGAACAGATCGACGTGCGGCATCAGCAAGGTGAACGGTGCCACGCCGAGGATCGAAAACCAGATCACCGCTTTACGCCCGATCTTGTCGCCAATCGGCCCGCCAAAGAACGTCCCCGCCGCCACCGCACCGAGAAACAGGAACAGGTGCAACTGCGAACTGGCCACCGACAGGTCAAACTTCTCGATCAGGTAGAAGGTGAAATAGCTGGTGAGGCTGGCCATGTAGAAATACTTGGAAAACACCAGCAAGCCGAGCACCACCAGCGCACTGATCACCCTGCCCTTCGACAGCCCGTGAGTCGCCGCCTGCCCGGCCTTGAGCTTGAACAGGTTCAAGTGATGGGCGTACCAGCGACTGATGCGGTACAGCACGAACAGCGCAAACACCGCGAACAGACCGAACCACGCCACGTTGCCCTGACCGAACGGAATGATGATCGCCGCCGCCAGCAACGGGCCGAATGCAGAGCCTGCGTTACCGCCGACCTGAAAGGTCGATTGCGCCAGACCAAAGCGTCCACCCGAGGCCAGCCGGGCAATTCGCGAGGCTTCGGGATGAAAGGTCGAGGAACCGATACCGATCAATGCCGCCGCCAGCAGAATCAATGGAAAACTGCCGACCACCGACATCATCACGATGCCGATCAGCGTGCAGATCGAGCCCGCCGGCAACAGCCACGGTTTTGGATGGCGGTCAGTGTGATAACCGACCCACGGCTGCAGCAGCGATGCGGTCAACTGGAAGGTCAGCGTGATCAGCCCGACCTGAGTGAAGCTCAAGCCATAGTTGGCTTTGAGCATCGGATAGATCGACGGCAGCACTGACTGAATCAGGTCGTTGATCAAATGCGCCAGCGCCACCGCGCCGATGATACGCATCACCAACGGGCTGCTTTGGGAAGGAGAGGACGCCGAGGCAGCGGCGGTCTGAGCGTTGCTGATAGCCATGGAAGTTTCCGTACAGCAGATGGGTGCACGCGGGCAGGTGCGTCAATGTGCCATTTTTCGGTGCACCAACGCCATCCCCTTAGCCAGCTAACTAATCAACCGAATAACAAACCAATCTCTGTAGGAGCTGCCGAAGGCTGCGATCTTTTGATCTTTGTTTTTAAGATCAAGATCAAGATCAA
>NZ_JBQEPG010000016.1:0-132420 GCF_052045635.1 Pseudomonas sp. 22189 | reverse complement strand
ACTGCGCAGCAGGCCTTCTTTTGAGGAGCCGCTTCGCGACCCAGCGGGAGCAAGCTCCCTCGCCACAGGTTCAGCCTCGATTTTGATCAATCATCATGCAACATCCCGGAGCTGTACTGATTCAAGCTGCTGCCAATGCTGTTGCCGCCAAACTTCAGGGTCGTGGCATGACTGCGCCCTTCGGGCGACTGACAATCCGCAGAAAAACAACTGGTGGTGGTCAAGCCACCGGCGCCCGAACAGGCACTCAATACCGAAACAGTTGCAGCGATCAACAGCACTTTGACGACGGCGGCGCGCATGGTACGGCTCCCCTTGGGATGATCTTGTGCAAGCATCCTAGGCGTTCACCGCCCCCGGCAAGATGAAACCTGGCTGATCGACAGCACGGGTTCAGCTTCGCATCAAACCGTCCGCCACGCCCCGGCAGGAATCTGCGCCATCGCCTCGAACGCCGGTTTGGCGAACCAGAATCCCTGCATCAGATAAATCCCGCAATCGGCCAGGAAATCCCGCTCCTCCGGGTGCTCGATGCCCTCGGCAATCACCTCGATCCCCAGTTCGGTACACATGCCCACCACGCCCCGCACAATCGCCTGACGTACGCGGTCGCGGTGAATACCGCGTATCAGCGCCATGTCCAGTTTGATCAGATCCGGTTGAAAGTCCGCCAGCAGATTCAACCCGGAATACCCCGCACCGAAGTCATCGATGGCGGTCTTGAAGCCAAACTCGCGGTACTCGCGCAAGATGTTCATCAAGTGCTTGTTGCTTTCAACGTGCTCACCCTCGACCGCTTCGAAGATCAGCCGCTCAAGCGGAAACGCATGCGCCCGCGCCGCCTCCAGCGTGCTGCGAATGCACAGGTCCGGGCGATAAACCGCGTTGGGCAGGAAGTTGATCGAAAGAAAACCTGTGAGGCCCAACTGCGCGGCGGTGGAGATCGCCCGCACGCGGCACAGTTGATCGAAGCGATAGCGGTTCTGGTCATCGACCTGCTGCAGCACCGACAGCGCCCCTTCGCCCTGCACGCCACGAACCAACGCCTCGTGGGCGAAGGTCGATTGATCGCGCACATCGACAATTGGCTGGAACGCGAAGGAGAACGCCATGTCGGCTTCGCCTTTTTGCCGGCAGCCCTGGCACCCCCCGCTGGGCTGGGGGAAAACTGGAGTTTTGGTCATGACGCCCCCTGAGAGCGGGTTGCAACCATCCATGGCCCAGAAAAAATAACTGCACGGACCGGGTGGCGCCGCATGGCGGCCACCGCTTATACAGGCTGACCGGTCAATTCCGGCCAAGTTCATTGCGAAATGCCATCAGGTACGGAAATGCGCCGTCATGCGTTGCAAGTCCTGCCCCAGCGACGCCAGCTCAAGGGTCGCAGCAGCACTTTCTTCGCTGGCGACGGCCGACTGATCAGCCACATCGCGCACACTGACGATGCTGCGATTGATCTCATCGGCCACCGCACTTTGCTGCTCGGCGGCGGCGGAAATCTGCAGGCTCATTTGCTGGATCGTGCCGATCGACTGGTTGATCTCGGTGATCGCCTGTTCGGCCTTCTGCGCCAGCACCACGGTATCCAGCGTGCGTTCGCGGCTGGATGTCATCAGTGTAGAGGCCGCCTGCGTGCCCTGCTGCAAGGTGACAATCAGCGCTTCGATTTCCTTGGTTGAATCCTGGGTGCGCTGCGCCAGCGAGCGCACTTCATCGGCAACCACCGCAAAACCACGGCCCTGCTCCCCCGCCCGCGCCGCTTCAATCGCCGCGTTCAGCGCCAACAGGTTGGTCTGCTCGGCGACAGCCTTGATCACATCGATGACCTTGCCGATCTGCTCACTGTCCTGGGACAGCACGTTCATTGCCGCGCCCAGGTCCTCGATCGCCACCGACAGCTCGCTGATCTGCACAGTCGCCTGCTTGACCACCGCACTGCCGTGACGCGCCTGCTGATCGGCCAGGGTCGCGGCGGCGGACGCGTCGGTGGTGTTGCGCGCGACCTCCTGCACCGTCGAGGCCATTTCGTGCACCGCCGTGGCGACCTGATCGACCTCGACTTTCTGCTGACGCACACCGGCGCTGGTCTGCTCGCTCATCGCCGAAAGCTTCTCGGCCGACGTCGAAATATGGGTCACGCCGTTACCGATCCCCTGCACCAGCGTGTTCAGACTTTGCGCCATGTCCTGCATCGCGTTTTGCAGATCGCCCAACTCATCCTTGCGGCTGGATTTGGCTTGCACCGTCAGATCACCTTTGGCAATCCGCCGCGCCAGCTCCACCGTCAACGCCAGCGGCCCGGTGATCTGCCGCGAAATCAGCACTGCAGCCAACAGACCGACCACCAGCGCCAGCACCGTCAGCACGGCAATCTGGATAAACGCACGATGTTGATCGTCCCGCGCCAGACGCTGCTGGGTGTCCATCAGGCCGGTCATGATGCTGTCCATCGCCTGGCTTTGTTGATCCACCTGCTGGCGCAAGCTCTGCTTCTGCTCGAACAGCGCGGCAACCTCCAGCAGCACCTCGCGATAACGCCGGATCCCGGCCTGCGCCTCTTCAAGCTGACTCGACAGGGCCGCCGGCAACCCGCTGCGCGCCTTGCTCATGTCCGTCAGGAACGCATCGGTGGTGTCCAGCAGCACCTTCTTGTTGGCCTCGCTCGGCACCGCGATATAACGTCGCAGCATCAGACGAAACATCGTCATGCCATTGCGCAGATCCGCCACCGTGCGCAAGTCCGCCACCCGCGCGCTGTCGGCTGACGCCAACGCACTGGCCGTGGCGCTCTCGAACAGCCTGTTGAAGGTCTCGGCGTACTTGTCCGACATCGCTCCCAACGGTTTCAGCGCATCGCTGGTCGCTTTGTCCGCCTCGACCAAGCGCTTGACCTGTTGATCGTAGGCTAGCGTGGTGTCCTGCAAACGCTTCAAGGCCTGCTGGTTTTCCGCCCGCGTCAGGGTCTGCAAGGCCTTCGCGATCAGCCCTTGCAACACCGTCAGCCGCGACTGATAAGCCTCGGCAAACGCCGCATCCGCTGCCGCTTCGTACTGCTTCTCCGACAACCGCATGTCCTGCGACGCATCGTTGAGCGTGCCGATCAGACGCGTGGTGTCCAGGCGATCCACCAGCACATTGCTGCTGCTATAGCCAATGAAAGCCACCGCCCCCACCGCCAGCAACAGAACGCCAAACCCGGCCCCCAACTTTCGGGAAACCTTGATGTTGCCCAGGAAACTCGATGCTTCTGCCATGTTCAGCCTCTAACGCCCTGACGCGATTCAACGTCAGGCACAAAAAATTGATCTCAGGCAACCGCAATTGCCGCTCATATTCGGGGGCGTCATCCTGAGCAAATGGCGGACAGCTCCAACTGTCCCGGCTGCAACAGACTGACGCGAAAAACCGTACCGACGGCGCACGCACCAGCGGACAAATCCAGGGTTCGTGCTGGATTTATCGTTTCAGCAAAGGTGTTGGGAACGGATGCTATAAACTTTGGGAAATGTTGTACAACTTTATATTTTTGTATAAGCGTTGAACTTTTTTGAGCCAATGATGACGCATTGCCATCATTTTTTGTGGCACATCGCTATTGCTGTGGAAACAGGCTGAAACCCGCCATTTTCGGCGGTTGTTTTGCGCATCGACTGAGCGCCCTCCGCGACCCCGCCGCTCGCCACGGAGGGCAGCGATCTACGCTTTGAGCTAGACGTTATCCAACGCCTGATTCACCGCCAACTCCCCCAACATCACCACCTGCGCAATGCCCAGCAGCGTCTTGCGGTGCGAGACATCCAGCAACGCGGCGAAATCGTTGAGCATGGTCGTGGCGGAACCCAGGGATTCACTGGCGTTGGCGAGCAGGGATTCAGTGTCGTAGGCCGGGTTGGCGAGGAACATCGGTTTGGATTGATCGCCGCTGGCCATGATCTGGCTGGCCGGGGTGAGGTAGTGATCGAGGGCGCGCTCGGCGGCTTCGTGGAGTTTGCGGGAATCGAGGGATTCGTAGGGGGATGCGGGGTTGGATTCGGGTGGGTTGGGTGTTGGTTTGAACATGGATGAAACTCCTAACACTTTTAGTGAGGGCTTCACCCTTTCGCTACCAAACGAAGGGTGGCGGCCATGAACAGGTTGGTAGACCGGGTGTTAGGAGCCGGCGCGCCCGAAGACGCCCTGTACATGACCACCATAGACCCCGACCGACAGCACGATCGGTGATGGTGACGCTGTACATCTAACACGCGGGCTACCAAACCCGGTCACTGGTTTTCAGTGACCCGAGAACGATAGAACCCAAGGTCTAGACGTACAAGCCGGCGAATTCTGTCTTAGGTGTAGGGGGAGGCGCAAGGCGTTGTAGGGCTAAGGTAGTACAGATAACCACACTTTAAACAAGACGCATCTAAACCGTTTAAAATTTGGGAGCTTTGTCCCAAAGCGCGGTTCCAGGCAAGTCTGATAACGTCAGCACCGGTTCATTTGTTGACAGGTCTGGATGAAGAGCTTTCAGAAAGTGCTAAAGCACTTCAGCACGACTAGAAACGCAACCTCACCATGAAGTGACTTTATTTTGAAAACATAGAAATTACCGATCCACTACCGTCACGAACGAGAGCTTGGCACTCAATTGCATCTCCTATCTACTCAACCGTAGCAACCTATCCGTTATCATTAAGCGCCCGCGCCCTACACTACTTCGAATATTTCATAATATCGTCGACAGATCGTGTCGAAACCAAACTACCTGCCCTTCCTACTAGATCATAGAATTGCTGATCCGGGGTCGGACTGTCCCATGTGATCGCAACATTCGGTAGGCCAGTGGCGCAGCTAATAGACAAAGTTATGTATCCCCATAACGAAAGTGGGTTGTCTTTTTGCCTTCGGGTTGCCTATCCAGTGTCAAGTAACGCTCAGCCTGGAGTTTTGAAGGATTGACTCGCACTCTGCAAGTAGGCCGTTGAAAAGCGTAAAAAACAGCGTTTGTACCAACGCTGATCCAAAATTTACCGTTCATAAACGTACTTCCGTGATGATTTTAATAGCGCCCTAATAACTCAAAAAAACGTATATATCGCAAAAAAATATAAAAACCTGTCATTTCTGGCAGTTCAAACCTCAACAAAAATGGTGCCAACTACCTTCTCCGACAACAAAACATATAACTACAGCAGCGAAACAAACAAAGCCTGGAGAACCAACATGACATACGTAGTGACTGACAACTGTATAAACTGCAAATACACTGAGTGCGTCGAAGTTTGCCCTGTAAATTGTTTTCATGAGGGACCAAATTTCTCGGTGATAGATCCCGAAAAGTGCATAGACTGCGGTGTGTGTGTGCCAGTATGTCCCAGCGACGCCATTTACGCCGAGGAAGACATACCTTCAAATATGGGAAATTTCATAGCAATCAACGCGGATCTCTCGCACAAATGGCCACAAATACTGAAAAAAAAAGCACCACTTCCTATGGCGGATGACTGGGTTCTCAAAGCAAATAAAATCGTTCTTCTGGAGCGCTGACAACACCTAGAGTTCTAACTAGTTCTCCGCTAAGTTTATCTTTCATAACGGGGACAGCCCGAGGAGAGCAATGCCGTGCTCCTCGAAATGCCCAAAAAAGGGTGGAAAAAGGGGTCAGATTTATTTACTACCAAGCATTCCCCGATGCTGATCCAGTTTTTTCAAGCACAGACCTCCACCAGACTCCAAACCCGTCCGTCCCCCATTCCTGATAAACTCCCCCACCTCCCAGCCCCACCCAATCCAGAACCGCCAATGTCCCCTATCTCCGCCACACCCGCCCCACTCTCCCGCCGCTTCTCCGTCGCCCCGATGATGGATTGGGCATAGCAGACGACCTGCATCCCAGCCTGCTTGGCTAAATGCTGTGTTATGAATTGCTCTGTAGCAATTTTCAAGCATCTTGCGATTACTACCTACCAATGGCACTACCGGTACTATGCTTGTTCTTTTATCGAAAGGAGCCGGTGCCATGTCAGGCGAGTATTCGTTATCGGACGTGCTGGAAAGAATGTACGAGAATCAGCTGGCGCTTGAGGCAGCGCTGATGGAGCTGACGCTCCATGCTGAGACGCAAGGTTTGACCGAGGTTGGAGAGAACGTTCGGAGCTCCTTGTGGGCGATTGGCGAAAACGCCGGCCACATCAAGCAAGGCTTGGCCAGGCTGAAGGGAAAGAATGCGGGTTAGATTGAAATTGCAGGCCGGCCTCGAGGCTTTCGGCGTATATCGCTCCCCTCGGCCATAAGTGACTTTGGGCGAAAGGCTTTCCCTCCCTCATGACCGCTAACCAGCCGCAAACTATTCTGCCACTCCCCCCTCAACGATCCGTGAGCGTCAAAACGACCAAGAGAGAAATCTACCTACGTAACCACCTCGCAGCCCCTAAAAAATGCGCCAAAACATCAGCAATAAAACTATACTGATGCCGGTTCGGTGATCTTAAAGACCACCGTCGGCCTAGCAGGAGAGTGAAGATGGCCAAAATAAGTATTCCTCTGGATTTCAGCCGCTACCCAGCAGGAAGATATAGGACTGATAGCCCGTATTCAGCTGAGGAGTTTCGTGAAAGGCTTTTGGCTCCATCGTTGAAAAAAAACGATATTGTTGAGGTGGACTTCGATGGATCTATGGGGTACAGCTCCTCATTTCTCGAAGAGGCGTTTGGCGGTCTCGTTAGAAATGAAAAATTCAGCAAGGAATCGCTACATAAAAAACTAAGACTGCATTACGAAGAAGACCCTTATTTAATAGAAGAGATTTGGGAATACATCAATGAAGCAAGCGAGCATGCTCGATAATGTCTGACTTACCTTATGGTGACATTCCCGCCTGGATTGCTCTCGTCGCTTCCGCATTTACTATCATTCAACAGAGCAGACAAAACAATAAAACACTGCTAGAAAAAGAGGAACAAAAGGCAGCTTCGAGACATAGTGAAGAACTATCGAGAAAAAACCTAACAAATCTTAAACGCCAACTTCGCGCAGAGCAAATGATAAAAGATATCGACGAACTATTGGCTCTTGCTGTTGACTATTGGACACAATCAGAAGGCATTGGCTCTCCGTCAGCGATAATGATCAAGGTCAAATCGCAAGACTTGTCTCATCGGTGCAATGACTATAGAAGCTTTTTAGAATTTCCGGCTTCGTCTGACTTCTCAGCCATTCGTCGGATAATTACAGGGGGTCAATTCGAAGTCAAATCACGTAAGGCACTAGCTACAAATTCACCTCTAATACGAGATGCCTCTAACAAAGTTAATGACTTTCGAACAAACCTCAGAAAATACATTGACAAAATAGACAACTTCCAATAGCTCATCACTTTCAGACCCAAAGCCCTCCTTTTCAATAAGTACAAACACCTCGTATCCGAGCAAATATCAAAGCTTTCCATTACCATATTAAACTTGGAGATTTGCGTAGGGGAAGGATGGCGGCGAGACCTAATTTCTTAAGAAGCTGGCTTCATAGCATCTGACTATATAATAAAGCCAGCTGGCATTAAAACGAATGCCGACTCACATTACTCAGTCAAAAGCCGCCTATATAAAAATAACATATGACTAACCCAGCCAGCCCTTCGTCTTCGAAGGGTATAACTCATATATTTGCTTCAGGGATCGAGAAACCCTCGAATTTTGATCAGATATTTTTTGCAAAATTTGACGCTCATCTAAAGATGAAAAACCTTCCGCATTTAAAGTGTAATTCTTACGAACTGAATAAAAAAAATCATCTGGGATTTTAACAGAATATGACTCATGCAATATAGTTGCTAAAGCTCTTAAAGAGGATATCTCTACCGAGACCGAAGCTACCCACGCCTGATGTTTTCCCTGCACACTTGCTCCACTCAGAAAAAAAACTGACGCCCTCTGGTTCAAACCCATTGTGACATTGATAACCTTGTTTAGAAGATCATAAACTTCCGCTCGATTTGCACTTGATTTTGAGTCTTTAAAAACTACCAACCATCCTACAAACGTCACTAAAACCGTTATGATAGGTGAGGCAACCGTTGCAAAATCAACAAAATCCTTACTTAATGACACCATTTAAACTCCAGATATATAGTCCTTAATTTCCAGAATATAGTCTCGATGCGTAGTTATAATATTTATCTTTTCAAGAACAACCTCTTTCGGAATACCGCACACCCTCACCAGTCCGCCGAAAGCTTCTTCTAGAAATGAGGATCCGTACTCATATCCATCTTCGACTGTATCCAGATAAATATTAACCTTCTTTATTTGATCATCTTTAAAATATGCAGCTAGAATTTCATCTCTAAACCTTGCCCCATTATAATCTCCATCACTCTCGTATCGCCCATATGGAGTTTTCGAAAAGGCACCAACTATCACATCTACTTTATCTAAATTCATCATACACCACCGCGCTCAAAGCACCATTCAATAAGTGTACCACCAAAACTATTATTTGCGAGAGTATCAGATGAAATAATCACCTGATTACTGTACTTCACAATACCTTTGCCACTACACACCAACAAATGCTTTGCTTTTTGATTTATATCTACGGGTTTTTTTATGTTAGTAAACCCATTCCCGCGCCCCTGATCATTTGCATAACGAGTTTTTCCGCGAATCATCGCATATTCGATAATTCTATTATCTTGATGAAGCGCGCTCCCGCCTTCCTGAACATATTTCCGCCCGATAGTCGCAGATATACCTACACCCATATCATACAAAACTACACTCAATGTATTCTTCAAGTTATTGAAGGCTACGTATTGCCACCAGCGGCCTTCGATATCGCTTGACGTTCCTGACGCGTATGCATGATGTCTAATATTTAAATATCCCTCACTTAACGCAGAAACCAATCGATCTGGCACCGAGCCTAGCCGAGACCTAAGCTGCTTAATAACCGATGCAATTTCGTTATCTGTGCAATTTGAAGTTTTAAACGGATTGTTTACATCCTCCCAAAGCCTATCAATTTTCTTAATTCCACCAGGCTTAATAGCGTCAAAAAAACCAGAACTTACGAATAGTTTTTTCGCAATCTTATCCAAAGGCAGAACAATCTTTATTGATTGATGACTCACATTGCCATAGGTAGAGTCTGCCATTAACTGGCAGCGTGTTATTTTCGCAAACGTCACCACTGCTGCCGCCGCACTAATAGACAAACATCCTGAAAAATCTATACAGAATTCTTTACGCTCATAATGAAAGCTATCAATTTCTGTTAAAAAATCCATTGTTTCATTAGCATATTCGGTACGATAGAGGCATATGTGATCTGGTGATCTAACCACTTTCAACGTGTTCGCCTCCTTACTCCAAAAAAACCGTTTGCGTAGAATATCGACACCATTCTCGCTGATCTACGCGCGTTCGTCATCGGTCAATTTTCGGCGAACAGAGAACGCTAGCACGAGCGCCTTACGGGTGACCAACTGGGTCAAGGCCTTGCGGAAAGCTCGTTAAAGGATTCACTCTGCAGTTACCCGGACTAACCGCCTCAAACAGTAGTTTCTTATCAAATTTACCGAGCAGATGCAGCTGTGGGGCATCGGATACCTAGGGTTCACGCCATGGTTATCAGAACAATCCACCCAACGCTACCGGCTCCCAGTTCATGATTACCAGCTCGCCACTGACTTCGGCCTTCCCCTGCCGCTGATTGGTTGTGGTGTAGCGGATGTCCAGAGTCTCAAAGTGGAAGCCTTTGAACACACGGCGGATATCGGGATGATCGTTGATGCTGACCATCACCTTGCCTTTGCAGCGGCGCATGAAGTCGGCCATCCGTTCATAGTTTTCGAAAGGAAAGTCCACGCCATAACCGGCGGTCTGCCAGTAAGGAGGATCCATGTAGTGGAACGTGTGGGCACGGTCGTAGCGCTCTGCGCATTCAAGCCAGGGGAGATTTTCGACGTAGGTACCGGACAGGCGCTGCCACGCGGCCGAGAGGTTCTCCTCGATCCGCAACAGGTTGATGGCCGGGGCAGTCGTCGCCGTCCCGAAAGTCTGTCCCGAGACCTTGCCGGCGAAGGCATGGTGCTGCAGATAGAAGAACCGGGCGGCGCGCTGGATGTCGGTAAGTGTTTCGGGGCGGGTCATTTTCTGCCATTCGAACACCTGTCGCGAACTGAGCGCCCTTTTGAACTGGCGCACGAACTCTTCGAGGTGGTTCTGCACGACACGGTAAAGCGTGACCAGGTCGCCGTTGATATCGTTGAGGACTTCGACCGGCGATGGCTGGGGCTTCATGAAGTAGAGCGCGGCACCGCCGGCAAAGACTTCAACGTAGCATTCGTGTGGCGGAAAAAGCGGAATGAGGCGGTCGGCCAGGCGGCGTTTGCCGCCCATCCAAGGGATGATGGGTGTAGACATAAAAAGCAAGACCTTTACTGTATGGATAAACAGGTGCTAGGCTCGCCGCGCTTTGTGCACGGAGCAAGAGCCTTGGCTGGACTTGCAGGGACCATCTGCAGGGACGGCGGTCGATCTGGATGTTGACGCATCCAGACCGGCCGCTCTTTTTTCACTTCGGTGTTGAGACTTCTTCGGCGTATGCCTGACAGGCCGCGAGGGCAATCAGCCCCCGGTCGCCGTCATCGGTGACGCCGATAATTCGGTGAGCATGCGCTGGGTCAAGTTCGGCTCTTGTGGGACCATGAACCACGCCGCCGGTGGCGGTGGTGGCTGACACCGATCCGTTGCCGGCGACGGTGGTGGCGTCGAGTAGGACTGACAGGCGCAGATCAGCAGTGGCAAGACGGTCGCGCAGGCGATCTTGATCACGTTGGACATCGTTTAAGGCTCGGTAATGGGTTTGTTCACTGGATGCCAGACGCTGCTCGAGCGCGAGGCGCTTGTCTTGTTCTGCACGCTGCTGCACAAGCGCGGCCTGGGCCAGCTGGTTGAAGGTTTCGGTGTGAAGTCGGGCCTGCTCCGCAAGCTGTTTGCCGTAGCGCCAATCCTGGACTTGCCAGGTAATGACTGCGGAACCACCGACCAATCCGACTAGTAGTACGCCTTTGGCCAGTAGCTGATACGGCGCTGGGATCAGTTCGCCGATACGCATAGCACCGCCCTCGCCCGCCCCCATAAATCCAGCCGATCCTGCAGGCCGTTGAGACCGCCGTTGATCCTTCGGGTGATCGTGTTGAATTCGTTCTGATCGGCCAGCGAGTTCAGCCCGTTCACGGACCAGAACCACGCGGCCGACTCGGCAGCCCACTGCGGCAGCTCCAGCAGTTCAGGCGTGCGCAGTAATCGCTCGTCACCGAACAGCGCCAAGCTGCAGCGCAGGTAATTGTCGTGGCCAGTGACCTGGATCAGGCCGCGACCGCGATAGCGCTGGCCATCACCATCCGCTGCCGGCGTATTGCCCAGTTTCGCAGCCAGGTTACCGGTGTCGTATTTGCTCAGGTACTGGTCGCCGCCAAGCTCCCGCACGTACTGTAACTGACCCGACTCGTGACCGATTTGCGCCAGGAATGCGGCTTGGCGTTTCGGCGTATTGATCTGTCGATGGGCCATGGCTGCGTTGAGGGCGGATACAAAAACGCCCGCTTGGCGGCGGGCGTTGGGCATTATGCTTTGCAGTTGCTGTTCAGTGATGGACATACAAACTCCAGACGTAAAAAAACCGCACTCAGGCGGCGATAGGATGCGGCTACTGCTTTTCGACGTTCACCACCTTGAGTGGCGCTTTGGGTCCTTTCTTTTTCTTGCCTTTGGATTTACCGGCTTTGCCGGCATTGCATTCGACCGTGGTCGACCAGCCGGACTGGGTGAACACCTGCTCGACCGAATCCGCCAGGTATTCGCCATCAAGCCCGACCTTGAACCCCTGAGCGATGATGGGACGCTCGGCGAAGATGTCCGTTCGCCCGGGCATCTCCAGCCGAACATCGGCGGTCGAGCGGTTGAACGCTGACAAACGGGCCTTGGCCGCCGCCTCAGCAGCGGTCTTGTTTGGATAGATATGGCGGTCGGTATGCACTGCCGGCAGGCCATCCGGAGCGTCATCATTGTCGATGGTGACCACCGCGAGCTTGCCGTTCTTCTTGTCCTGATGCTTGGTGGCCACCGCCTTGTGTGAGTTGCGATCACCGAGACTGAACTGCCAACGGCTGAGGTCGCGTCGAGTCAGGGTAACGGCGCCAAACGCCTTACCGCTGGCTGTCTGGCCACCCTGACGCGGCATCACCAACAGCTTGCTATCGGCAACCTTGGCTGTGCAGTCGTACTGCTTGGCCAGACGGGTGATGAAATTAAAATCGGACTCGTTGAGCTGATCGACCCGGGCGACCTTGGTCGACACCGGACAAACCGGCTGCCAGCCATTGCGCGCGGCGACGTCAGCCACGATCTTCGACAGCGGCACGTCTTCCCAGCTTCCGCTACGGATAGTCTTGCCACTGCCACGCATGTCGCTGGCCTTGCCCTTGATCACGATGGTATCCGGTGGACCTGATACCTCGACCGTGTCCACGGTGTAACTGCCCATGCGCGCCAAGGTCGTTTCGGCATAACCCAGGTAGATCTCGATTGAGCTGCCACGTCGAGGTAATTGCACTTGCCCGTCACGGTCGTCGATACGCAACTCAAACTCGTCGGACTCCATGCCCGGCTTGTCAGAGGTACGCAGCAACAACAGCCGATCATTGATCTTGGCCGTGACATCGGCTCCATCGGCGACGATTCGAAACATTGGAGTCATGGATTTTTTCCATAAAAAAACCCGCCAAGGCGGGTTTTGAAGGGGTTATAGCTGCAAGTCCTTTTGTGGCTACAAAATGACTGTAGTTCATCAATTCCAAAGCGAGATGCCTTCTTCGGTCGGCATAGGCAGATCCGGGAGGACAATAATCACGCCGGACCGGAACGGCTGTGGCTCATCGGCCAGCCCCTGATTGGCATCGAGCACAGCCTCGACGCTGCCATTCAGATGGCCGTAAACGTTGTTGCAAATGACATCGAGCATGTCGCCATCAGACGTCCTGCATGTCGTCGCCATAGCGCTCAAACTCCAAAGTGAATCCCTGTTTGCGAGCAATCCCGCCGTGCAGCAGCGCGGACTGTTCCTCGTTGATGTTTTTCAGGCACCAAGTTCCGATCACCTCGCCATAGCCGGTGGTCAGAGTCAGCGGTTGAAGCCTGGCCCCGATGGAACGCAGGGTGTCGAGCTGCTTCAATCCGCCCTTGAAGCCTGGGTAGATCGTGCCCTTGAGCGTCAATTTTTCATCGCCCATACCGATGGCCTGCTTCGCCGGCCGGCGCGTCAGCCGCTCCTGCGAAGCCCAGCGGAATTCGGTCGATCGGCTCAGCTCATCAAAGGCCGCCGTATCCAAGTTGAAGTAGTACGGCTCAACTTTCGGATCGCGCGGCTGAATGATCATCAGATGCGGGAATGGCTTTACCGCCTCCGGCGCCGGCGTGGCCTCCCCGGCAAAGGAACTGGTGGGCACGATGTTGGCCAGCGACGGACTGACCTTGCCGGCGACATTGTTGATTGCCGTGGCCGCCTTGCCCGCCTGCTCTTTCAACGTGCCCAGTCGATCCTGCACTTCAGCCGCCGCCCGGGTGGCGCGGCCGTACACCGCGACCACTTGACCAACCTTGGCCTGGGCTGCGTCGACGCCGCGCATCACCCGCTGAAGTTTGGCGCCGATGGCCGGACCAACAAATGGAATATTCTCCAGCTCGGACGCGGCGCCGGTCAGTTCACGGATCGCACCGTTGACCGGGGTCAACATGCCGTCAGCACTGCGCCGTCCGGTTTCCGCTGCCTCGACCAAATACTTCAGGCTCGATTGCATCTGCTCCATGTAAGCCATGAAAACTCCTTAAACATGGGGTTCGTCGTACAGCTTGGCGGCGTTACTCTTCGCCGCATCCGCCATCATTCGCTGCATGTGCGGCATCAGGTCCTGCGCCAAGGTTTGCGGGTCCTTGACGTCGCCCTGCACCGTGACCGGCATACTCAGCGAGTACTGAAACTGCTGGTCCACCTTGGCCGGAGCCGATTTTTCCGGCTCCCTGGGCTGAATGGCCAGCGCCGCCGACTTGAGCGGCGCCTTCACCGCCATCGAGCGAGCGACATCCCCCAGAGCCGGTCCTTGCTGGCCCGCTGACGCCATCATGAGCGGCGTGGTTGGCACCGGTGCCTTTGCCGTCTGTTCGGGCTTTTCATCCTCGCCACCAAACAGCGATTTACCCAGAGACCCGCCCAGCGCCGCCCCGCCCTGACTGCCGAGGTAGGCACCGATCAAGCCGCCGATAGCCGTGCCGATGATGGGCACCACCGAACCAATGGCGGCACCAGCTGCAGCACCGGCCATGGTGCCGGCCAGATTGCCTGCGGCCGCACCGTAACCTTCGGCTTTTTCGTCCTGGGTCTGGGCGTTCTCGAAAGTGTCGAACGCCATCGCACCGGCCTCCAGCAGCGAACCGCCGGGAATTCCCTTGGCAGCTTTGCCGACCTTGCCGACGGCCTGTACTACCCCCGTCAGTTTGGACATCGCAGCGGTCGGAACTGCTGGCACCGGAGGAATCGACGGCCTTGGTACTGGGATGGGTGGACGTGGCACAGGAACCGGCGGACGCGGTACCGGAGCAGGGGGCCGCGACACCGGTGGACGCGACGAGCCAGGTCGAGGCTGCGGCCGACGCCGCGAGGCATTGCGCCGCGAGCCGCGTCCACGTCGGCGAGTTTCGCCCGGGGCATCTGCGCCACCGGGGTCGCGCAGGGCGTTGGCATTGACGACGAAAACCTTTTTGACTCCGTCGTCACCACCTCCCGCCTCGCCTTCACCATTGCCGCCCGAGACCGCTTCCTGGGCCAGCGAGACGACTTTGAGGCCAGTGGTGACCAGATCGAATTTCCCGGGCTTCTTTTCGCCGGCATCATCGGCGCTATCTGCCGGCGTGCCCTTGAGCGCAGCCACTGCCTTGAGCCCTTCTTCAACCAGCGACAGCGCTTTACCGGCCTTGCCTTTGGGTTCGGCATTGACGCCGCCGTCGCCATCCTCAGCGTTGGTCACAAAGACCTTTTGCACCTCACCCGACTTGCCTTTAGTCAAGGCTCCGCGTGCCAGGTTGAACATTCCTTTGCCCATCTTGAAAGAGCTATACAGGCCGGACAGTCCAACCAATGCGGCACTGACCAAACCGATTCCCGTCACGACGCCGGGCGAACTGTCAGACAGCGAGGTGATACCCTTCGCGACTTTGGTCAACGACTCCGCGACGACATCCGTCACCGGTCGCAAGGCATCACCGATGCTGCGCATGGCGTCATCCATCGCTTGAGCCATCTCGGCCCACTTTTGCGATGACGACTCACGCCGCTCGGCGAGGTTCTTGTCGAGGATCCCGGTCGCTTCACGCGAATCGTTTTTGAGCTGGCTGTACAGCGCCTTGTTCTGCATGTAGGCCGACAGTGCGGCCTTGACCTGCATGTCGGCGAACAGATCGCCGGTGCGCAAGGATTCTTCCAGCGAGGCCATCATGGCCTTGGCCTTGTCCGGATCGGCTTCCTTGCTGATTTTCGACGTGGCTTCGGCCATGGCCGCCGCGCGCTTTGGATCGGTCGCCTGAATGTATTTCTGAGCCAGCGCCATACTGGTCTCAAGCGTCGACATGCCGTTTTGCAAACCGGTCTGCATCGATCCTTTGTAGTCGATCCCGGCTTTTTCGTAAGCCTTGACCGTATCGGTCGAACCGATTTTGCCCATCCAGTTTTTCAGGTTGTTGGCCGCTTCGTCCGAACTGCCGGCCTGCTTCATCTGCACCTGCAACATGGCGCCCAGTTGAGTCACCGCATCCAAGCCGGTGATGCCGTTGCTGGCCATGTTGGCCAGCAGTTCCGGAAACCACTTAGCCATGTCGGCCGCTTCAAAGCTGCCCGCCTGCCCTTGGTAGGCAATCGCCTCCAGCGCCTGCTGCATCTGTTTGGGGTCGGTGATCTTGGCGTTCTGCCCCAGGGCATTGATCATCTTCGCCGTGTCGACGCCGCTGGATCCCTGCCCCACGACAAACTTAGCCGCGACGGGCGCATACTCCAGCGCCTTGCTCAGGTCCATACCGGCGCCGACCAATTGATTGACCACGTCGGCCACATCGTTGCGAGCCATGCCGGTGTCGCGTGAGGTGTCGATGATCTTGCGCGACATCTCCTGCTCTTGCGGCTTGTTGGCAATGCCGGCCTTGATCGCGATATCACGCACAATCGCGCCGAAATCAGCGCTGACCTTGGTCGGTACCGCCATGGCACCGACACCGACTACCGCCGCACCGACGGCGCCTTTCATGCCCTGTACGCCAGAATCAATCTGCTGATGTCCTTTGGCTTTCAGCTCGGCTTTGTTGGCCGTCTGCCCCATCGAGCGATAGGCTTTTTCCAGTCGCCCGACCTCAATCCCCTGCTTTTTCAAGCTGTCGAGGTTCGAGTTCAAACGGTTGAGTAATTTGGACGCGCCGGCAGCGCCGGTGTCGTAAGCCTTTTTCCATTCTTCTCGCAGGCGGATGGTGTCGCCAATCGTGCGCTGCAGCACCCGCGCTTTGTTGCCTTCTGCCTCGAGGCGCTTGATGCGCCCGGTCACATCCTTGAACGCGGCGCCGACCGTTGAACTGACGGCGCCGCCGATCACCAGCCCGAGGGCGAGTTTGTTTGCCATGTCATGGCCCTCATGTACCCAGCACTACCGGTGGCGGCTCAATCCGTGAGCCACCACACCATGTCCGCGAACGGCATCGACTGGATCTCGGCGGCGGAAAATCCGGTTTCCGCCGCCAGACGTTTCGCCGCCGACTTGATAACGCTGGGGTTAAAGCCCGTCGTTGTTGTCCATGCGAAAATAGCCGGCCTGCAAGCGGTTAAAATCCACCAGCTTCAGCCCCTCCAGATCCGCCACCGACGCGCCGGACAACGCAGCGAACAACACCAGCTCGCGCTGCTCATCGTCGCCACCCACCTCACGGTTGGCCGCCCGCACGTCGCCCACGGTCGGGGAACGCAAGGCCAGCTTGTCGACCGTCACACCGTTGATTTCGCTCGGGCACGACAGCGTTACCAGCACCTGATCGGTGGTCAGCGACAACCACGCCGGCATCGATTCCGAATAATCGGTTTTCGGTACCAGGTGCGAATACGCGGTTTGCACGCGCCGATAATCCGTCAGCTTGAGGCCTTCGAGATCCTTCAGTCCGACTTCGGCGAGACCTGCGAACAGCATCAGTTCACGCTGTTCATCATCGCCATTGGCAGCACGGTCAGCCGCGCGCACTTCACGCACGGTCGGATTGCGCAGGTGCAACGTCTCGACGTCGATGCTATTGGCTTGGCTTGGTCGGGTGAGCGTTACGACGGCACCGACTGCACTGAGCGACAGCCAGGCCGGAAGGTTTTTAGCGATTGCTTGGTTCATCTGAATCTTTCCTTACAGGCCGAGCGCCTGGCGCACTTCGAGGAGTTGGTCTTTGCCGTCGATCACTTGAATGCCGGCGACCATGTCGATCTCGTACATCAGGCGCCCGTCGATTTCGAGCTTGTAGTAGGTGACGGCAACGGCGTGTTTGATCTCGGCAGCATCACCGGCTTTCCAGTCACCGAGATCGACCTCTTTGAGCCGGCCGCGCAGGGTGGCAACGACCGCTGTCACCGCGCCCTTCTGGCCCTTGAAGGCGCCACGGAAGGTGGCGTTGAACGCCGTGCCATCAGCGAGACCGAAGTATTTGAGCGACTCGCGGCGCACCCCCTTGGTGACAAACGAGGCTTCCATTTTCTCAAGCCCCTGATCCATCTCGATGGGACCGGCCATGCCGCCCCCGCGATACTCGTCGGTTTTGGTGGTCAGCTTGGGCAGCGTCAGGCTGGGCACGTCGCCGGAGAAGTTCACGCCGTCGACGAACAGGTTGGTGTTGTACAAAGTCTGAGGAATCATTTGCTACGCCCCCTTAGGCTGCTTCAAGCACTTCGGTCATCCATTGATCGGTGACTTCGAAAAGGAAATTCGGGTTTTCTGCCGGCGGCACATCGGTGAAGCGGATGCGCCAATACACCTTGCCCTGGGCGATCTGGCTGGCCGTGTTCAACTCGGTGTCGGGGAACACTTCAAAGTTGATGATTGCGCCCTGGGCTTTCAGGTCGCGCATGAACGCATCCAGACCGTTGGTGACATCGGTCACGTAGGTCTTGGTGATCGAGCGGTCGACCGCCCATTTGTGTCCGGCCTGTACCGCGTCCATGAGAATAAACAGCGTGCGAACGCGGGTAACGAATGCCCACTTCGGATCGCTCGACAGCGTGCGGTTACCCCACAGGCGGTAACCGTCGTCGCGAATGATCGTGGTGATATTGGCGTTGTTGAGCAGGTTGGCCCGGCAGGTCTCGTCGCCGTCCAGGTACTCGACCGCGCGACCGGTACCGGTGATGCCGGTCAACTCCTTGTTCGACGGCGAAGCCCAGAAACCGTATTCAGCATCCGTCCAGGCAAACAGACCCGCCGCCCAAGCCGAACCGGGGGCGTCGACGGTCTTGCTGCTGATGGTGTCCCAATACTTGACGCCCGGGTCGACCATGAACAGGTTACGGCTGCCGAAGTTTTCGGCGTAGGCCATAGCGGCCTCGTCTGTCGTGCCCGGCCCGTCGATGATGCCGATGGCGCGCAGCTTCTGCGCCAGGCTGTCGAGCGCGGTAGCCACCGCCTGCGTGGCCGTGTGGCCCGGCGCGATCAACAGCCGCGGCTGAGCGTTGAACATACTTTTGCCATCGAGCAACGCCTGCAAACCGGTGCGCTGACCCGAGACGAGTTCGCCGCCAATGATCGCCGAGGTTTGCAGCGCCGCGTCTTCCAGCTTGGGTACGCCGATGGCGACGATCACCGCCTTGGCTTTGACGTAGATGGCCTGACAGGCCTTGGTGATCGCCGAGTCGAGGCCAAAAGCGGCGATGGCTTCGCGCTCGGTGGTGATCAACTTCAGCTCGCCCGCCTTGGCCGTACCGCCGCCGAGAACACCAGGCGTGAAGGTGTCGCACAGGCCGATAATCGACGACGACGGCAGCGAGATGGTGCGCGCCCCCGTCTTGACATCAGTGGTCGTGACGCCGTGAAAGAAACTCATAAAGTCCAATCTCCAGAAACGAAAAAGCCCCGCATAAGCGAGGCTGTGAGGGTGTTGGTGTTACGCGTAACGGAATGAAAGACGCCCCGTCAGTGAGGGGCGTTTAGGTGGGTTGTGCTGACAGCCAAGTCGGCGTCGGCGGCCGGTGTTCGACGAGCGGGAACTGATCCCCTTGCGGCCAGTCGCGCAACTGTCGGCGGTAGGCCTGCAGTTCCACATACTGCTCAGCCGTGATCGAGGTTGCGCCACCCTCTTCGACCTCGTCGCGATGCCGGGAAACCAGCGGATCGGACAGGGCCAGCTGCGCGTCACGCCAGGCGCGTTCGACCGCCGCCAGTTCGTCAGCATCGAGCGGCGGCGGATCGATCAGCACCGGCTGACCATCGGGTCGGGACGACATCTTTTTAGGGCTGGTCGACAACTCATCAAGCAGCGCCTGCCAAACACTTTCTGCCACTACGACCACGTCCGCCGGCATGTTCGCGCCATTGATCTCAGGACGATAGGCCCCACAGGTGGACGGACTGAAAAACACAACTTTGCTCATTCTTAATTTCCTATAGCTCGCCAGTTAACCTGCCAACCCGCTTGAGCCACACCCGACCCATTCGTCACACGCAAAGTACAACCAGCAGCCCCCAAACCAGCCGACATAAGAGAGTGCATCAAGCACGCTGCCCCCACGTGTATTGGCGTGATGTTCCGCGCCGCATTGGGGAACGGGACAGGAAAAGTGATGTAAACGTATCCGTTCGCATCCGTCTGGCCCGACCCCCACTGCTCAATAAGGCCGTTAGCATTTTTTGCCCAGCCCGTGCCGGATATGTTCGAGGCAAACTCCGTGGAATATTTCAGGGCGGCCGCACCTTCCTCAAACACCCAGTTGGCCTCGCCACACACCAGAACACCACATGACCCTCCCGGGATAGCGATGCTGGTCAAGGTCTTGGCGAGAGCGACGATCATATCCGCCCCCTGCCGACTGACTACGATGTCGCCCCCCGACGAGTTCTGAATGTAAAACCTTGACCCGACAGCACTGGCAGCCAGCAACGGAAGCGTCCACGCGCCAGGCACATTGCCGACGATGCGCCGCCCAGCCATTGCCGATGTAAGCGTGGCTGCCGCCGTGCTGATATTCGTTTGTCCACTGAAGTTACCCTGCGCTCGCTGCACAAATTCCGTCGTGGCCGGCGACTTACCGCTGTCGAACTGCGGCTGCGTGATGTAATAGGGGCCACTCAACGTGCCCGCAAAGCGCAACGCCGACGTGCCGCCGATCAGCCGCCACTGGTCTTGCAGGCGAATGAATTCGGCCGTGTCGCCCAGGGCCAACACGAGAGGCCCAGCAACACCGGTCGAGGTGTACACCACGTCCGTTCCCGAACCCACGATTTTCAGGCCACCTGAGCCGGCGCTGGCCAGCGTGATCGTGGCCCCCTGCGCCACGCCCGCCGTTGGCGGCAAGGTCGCCGTGAGCTGTGTAGCGGCGGAGAAACTGTGCAGGCCGCCGACGTGCGCCGCCAACAGCACCAGACTTGCATCGTTGGTCGTGAATCCCGAGAACTCGATACCGCGACGTTTTAAAAACTCAGTCGTCGCCAGCGACTTGCTGCTATCGAACTGCGCCGGCGTGGGGGCCGTTGGATTGCCGGAAAAGGCCGGCGAGAACAACCGAGCAAAACCGTCCGTAATGTTCTTGAATGTCAGCGCGGTGGTGCCCACGACAATCGGGCCATCCGTCACCAGTTGCCAGATCGTGTCGGCCTGCGTTGCGCCGACTTCGACCGCCACCGTCAGATTCGGCGTCACCTTGGTGCTGTTGTCCGCATCCTTGGCCCGCATCCAGGCGCCCACGGCCGCCACCCACGGGCCGTTGTCCTTGGCCGCTATCTGGTCTTTCACCAGCACCCGGTCACCGGCGTTCAGCGAAACCCCGTCCACCACCTGCAAGCCGACCAGATTGATATTGGCCGTGGTGGCAACGCGTACCGACTGCTTGATGTCGAGCTTGCTCAACTCTTCCAGAATCTGCGCAAGCACCCACTCGCGGGTCGCCAGCACCACCGCCGGGTCAATCTTGAGCGTGATGTTGCCCGTGCTGCTGACCACGAAGTTCATCCGCACCACTTGCGTACGGCCGGAGCCTTGCGACAGCAACGGCTTGAAGCTCGGCGCACAGTTGGCCACCGCCACCAGATCACCGTCCGCGTCGTAGAGGCCGATTTCACGAATCCACTTACCGCCCTCGTCGGCCGGAATGATTTGCTCGGCGATAATCACCGCCGGGTTGACCGGGTCAACGCGAAGCTGATTCAGCGGCTTGCGACGCCATTCGCTGAGCAACTTGGTCTGAGTGGCCGCCGGCACTGGATTGGGCGGGTCGGCCAACCCTCCCGGGTTCGCATCGCCAACCCCCATTTCCGTGATCTTCCAGGCAATGCCGAGCGCGTCGGCGTTCGCCTGTTTGGCCATCCCCACGTTCGTGAGGATCGCGAAAAACTGCGAATTCGCATCAATCATAATAAACGTCCAGGGTGTCTATGGTGTGTTCGCGGCCGACCACGCCAATGCTGCCGGTGACCTCAATGTCACGCATGACGGGCGGGTAAACATCGATTTCGTCGCCGTCGTAGAGGGACACGGCAATGTCTAAATTGCCTTGGGTTTCGAGGCTAATCGCAAGCCGGGTCAGTTGCCGGGTGACGGGTTTGGCATCGTCAATCAGGCGTTCCAGCTCCTGGTACATCTCCTCGGTGATACCCGTGTCGAGAACGCCAACCTTCAGCGCGAAGGTACCCGGCACACCTTCGGGCACCGTCTGGAACCACTCGACGATCTCGATCAGGTAGCCCAGTGGCTCAACCACGCGGCGCAGAGCGCCGATGGTGCCCTTGTGTTTGTGGATGTAGTACGACGCCTTGATGGCCGCGCGCTTGGTAGCTTCGCTCCACCGGTAATCCCAGCGATCCACCGACCACGCCCATGCCAGGTGCGGTAGCAGATGAACCGGGCAGGTATCGGCGTTGTAGAGGTCGCGCAGTGGAACAATCGTCTTTTCGAAGAACGCAGCCTCCATGGCCCGTTCCAGTTGTGTGCTGTTGAGCGGCAGAAGGCTTTTCATATCAGCTCGCCAGCCTCACGTTGTAGCGCGTACAGAACGCCGCTTGCGCCTTGGTTGGGGCCAGATCCTGCCATCCGACCAACTCAACCCGGGCAACGCCAGCAACGTGCAACTGGGCGTCAACAGCGGAGCGGGCGACCTCGACGCCCAGACGCTTGCGTGGATTGATCCAGGCTGCCAAGCGGCTTTTGGCTTCGGCCAAACTGGCATCTGCTTCTGGGCCGGCGCTGGCCATGTGCAAAATGGCGTCGATCTCGTAACGGATCACCTGCGCGCCCTGCACCGTCACCCGATCACCAACCGGCCGCACGTCCTCATCATTCAGCGCAGCGGCCACCGTGGCCAGCAGCTCCGGCGGCGCTTCGCCTTCCCCGTCCAACCCCAGCACCGTGACCGTAACGTAACAGGGCTTAGGGCTTTCAGCCGTGGCATCTGCCACCAGCCCTGAGGCGTTGCGTGCATGCAGGATGTAGCTGTTACGCGGGCCGGCCGTGGTCAACCCCTCATAGGCCAACTGAATGCGCTCGCGAAACGGATCGTCGTCTTCCATGACCTTGGGCACCGGTGGCACCGCCAGCAGATCCTCAGGCTGAATGACCAGGCGCGCCAGATTGACGTTGGCCCCCAAGTGATCGAGGTCACCGCGAATGGCGTGCGCCAGCAGCAGCGCCTTTCCGGCGTCATTGACTCGGGCGCGGTTGCCGACCTTGTTGTAAGCCCCGACCTCAAGCACTTTGACCACTGGATCGCTTTCCAGCGCGGCCGTCCAGTTCCCGCCCATGTACCCGCGAAACACGCTCAGCCCGTCCTGGTAAACCTCTTCAAAGTCCAGAGGTTCCAGTACGGTCGGCGCCGGAAGCGACGACAGATCTACGGTACTCATGCGGCCACCTCCAACGTGACGCTGTCGCCCAGGTACTTCCCGACGATTTGCAAATTGATTTGCCCGCCAATGACGGAAATGACACGCACCTGATCCAACTTCAAACGCGGTTCCCAGCGCCCCAGAGCGCGGGCAACCTCAGCCTGTACAGCGCTTTTCCAGCCTTCGTTGATGGGTAAATCAACAAACCGCCGTAGCTTGCTGCCGTACTCCATACGGTGCCGGCGACTGCCCAGCGGCGTGCTCAAGATGTCGGCAATGGACTGCCGCAGGTGCTCGATGCCGGATATGGGTAGGCCGGTGTGGCGATCCATTCCGATCATCGATGTCACTCCTTGAACGGCTCGTATTCTTCGCTGGCTTTCAGGAACTTGACCGCTTCGGTGTCGGAGGCCGGCACCACGACCGTCGCCTTGTGGACCGAATAAGAACGGTCAGTGCCGGGGACGATCAACAGTCGCGACGTGTAGAGCTTGTCGCGGAATTTCAAGAACTCGGGCGATGAGAACGTTAAGGATGCAATTGCCGGTTCCGAGGACGCTTGCACCTCAGTGACGGTCGAATCGATCTTGGCCATGTATTTCTCCAGGCATGAAAAAGCCCGCACTGGGCGGGCTGTGGTGAATGAATTAATGCGTGTGGTGGTTGCTGTTGCCGGTGGCGTCGATGATTGCGCCGGCGCTGGTGATGCCCTTGGTGACATGCAACGCGCCGTCGATCATCACCGCCGCCTTTAGATTGATGTTGCCGGTGGTCACGCTCACGGCGGCATCGGTTACAACCGCTTCCGTGCTGGCCACTTTGATGCTGACCGTACCGCTCGGCAGGTTGATGGTGTAGCTCTTGGCCTGCCAGTCGTAGATCAGCGAGCCGCCATCATCAAAACGCCAGACCTCGACATGGTCGCGGTTGTCTGGCGGCGGTCCGGCATTGCCATACAGGCCCGGTACAAACGTGCCTTGTGAAACGTCACCACTGGGACTGATCAAACTGCCCTGTTCTCCGAGTGAAGGTGCCCGCCAATGCCTGGCCTTGCCCGCCGCGATGCTGTGCCAACGCACCCAGGCGCTGACCCAATCACTGCCATCCGACACGCGACACACTGGCGGCGAAGCTGACAGATCCACCGCAACCACATAGCAAGCCTTTACTGCCCCCGCGATCATGCGGTCATGCTGGGCGCTCGCGTAACTCATGGCAGATCCTCGGGCCTGAATGGCCCGTCACCCGGGTCAACGTCAAACACCAACGTCCCCGGCGGCTCGTCCCGCCACGGCCATTCCTCAGCGCCGAGATAAACCTGCTGAGTCCACTCCACCAGCCACACGGTGTATCCATCCAGATGCGGCTGGGTCCAGTCTTGCAGCGATTGCAAAAACTCGGCGGGTTCGACGCCCAATCCCCAAGTTTGCGCGCGCAGCAGCACCGCCAGCTGCGTCGCTAACTGCACGGCCTGCTGATGATGGTGCGGCTTGATTGGGTCGACGATGATGCGAGCCTCAAACTTGAAGATCAGCGAAGTTTCGCCGGTGCCGATATCGGTACCCGGCTCGATCTCAGCCACCTCAAGAAACACCGCTGGCAGCAACACGCGATCCTTAATGTCTGGCCAGGCCGTGACGGCCTGCACGCCGGGAAGTTGTGCGCGCAGATGCTGTTCTACCGCTCGATAAAGTTGGTCCAGGCTAAAAGGTTCGTCAGACATTGCCGATCCTCTTGAGGTATTTCTGCAGCTCAAAGTTGAGTTCCTGCTTGAGGATCTCCAGCAGGCGCTCATCCGCTTTTTTTACCCAACTTTCGAAGTGCGGTCGGGCTTTCTCCAGCGATACCTTGGCCTTGGCCAGCGGGAAACGACTGCCGTTTTCGGCGACCCAACCCGAACTCGGTCCGCGACCAGGTGACACCGTGCTGTCGGGGTAGTCGTCCGCGTTGAAATGCTTGCTGGCCGTGCGGATCCAGATGTCGGGCTTGTTGCCGTAGACCTTCTTGAGGAAGGCCCCTTGGTAACGCTGCCCCGCCACTGACACGCCGCTGCCGCTTTGCCGCGCTCGGCCGATCCGGCTGGACTCGATGGCGTTCAAACCGAACCACAGTTTTCCGCTCGCAGCCCCGCCGGATACCGGATAGCTGCGCAACCGCTGACGCACCGCAGCAACAGCAATGCGTTCTGACCGGCTGACAGCTCGGGCGATATGCGTGCGCAACCAGCCCAACGTCTTGTTGATCGCGCGCCGATGTGCCGCCGCAGCGGCTTTCGGCACCATCTTGGCGAAGTCCTGGAACGCCTGAAAGTCTGCGGCTGAGGACTGGATGGAGATCATCCCGCCCCCGGCCGAGGATTTGAAATAGCTGCCGACACTCATGGGCGCAACCTCAGAATCAAGGCGACCAGGCCGTCGCCGCTCGGCTCGAGCTGGATCAGGTCGTAGTTACCGCCGCCATCCAAGGCAGGCAAGTCGACGCTGACCAGCATGCCCTGTTCCAGACCTTGCGAATCGCTGACCCGGATCTCGAAGCGCGGCTCGCGTAATCCGGTGTTGAGCTTGCCGAACTTGGGTTGCAGCCAGGGCGCGGCGAACATGCCGAACACTGGCTCGTCGCGACCTTCTATCCGCGCCGTATCGCCCAGCGTTTCGAACACCACCGCGTCGACCTCGGCAATCAGATCGCGAAAACCCACGGTCAGAGTTCCAGCAGTACCTGGGCACGTGGCCGTGTGCACAGGTGCAGCGGGTTGGACTGCGCTTCACCGGCCATGCCTTTGCCGAATTGCATTGGTTCGATCTTGCTGTAGTACGGAATGCCTTGGGTGTTTACCGTTTCCATGTAATCAGCCGGCGCGAACACCGAGATGTACAGATCGGGAACGCCTTCGGGGACCAGCAGCGCCTTGTCGTCATGGACAAAGGAAACGCCGGCCACCTTGCCACGGTAGCGCTCCCAGATGATGCCGCCGAACTCGAAGCTTTCACGAGCATCACCGCGCAGGGCTGCTGCCTGCTGGCTGTTGAGGTAGGTCTCTTTGACCGACTTATGAACAATCAGCTTGTTCCAGAAGTTCTTGCCGCAGAAGGCGCGAGAGCCGGTGCTGGTCACACTGCCGAGCGCGTCCTCCTGCATGTCCAGCGCTTCACCGCACTTGACCCGCAGCTCCGTGCCCGCATCCGCCAGCCCCATGGGCAACTTTTGGCGCTCCACACCGAAGCGATCATAGAGATCCAGCAGTACGGTTTTGCCATCGGCGTCGAGGATCTGGCCATTGAGTGCGCCCATACGCTGGAATTCATGCGTGGCGTCCAACTGGCGCCGCGCCTTGGCCAGGCGCGCATTGACCACGTCCTGCACCGACTGCAGCTCGGTGCGAGTGCCGAAGGCACGGATGCCTTGGATCTCGTCGGCCTTGATGGTGAAACGCTCAGGCAGGTGCACGGTATTGAACGGGATCAGGTTGCGCTTGCTGGACGCGACCACCAGGCCTGAACCACCACGCTCGCCAGCGGGCACCAGTGCCAAGGTGTCGCCGTCCTTTTCAATCTGCACGGTCAGGGTGGTGATGCCTTCCTCGCGGAACAGCCCCAAGGCGCTGATGCGCCCTGGCAGGTAGGGTTGATCATTGAGTGCAGCGGTCAGCGAGGTAACGGTAAACGCTTCGTCGTCAAAAATGGCGATATCGGCCATGGGTACTCTCCAGAAACGAAAAATCCCGCACGCGGCGGGATGCATACAAAAGAAGGATCGACTTATCGGACGATCACGAAATGAGTGGCGAGGGCTTTCTCGGCGGCCAGATCAAGGCCGATCAAATGCGCTTCGCTGACCTCGGCCAACCGCACCACGGCGCGACCACGACGCACCACGTCGGATTCGCCGAGCGGGCCGTAGAGGATTGCGACAGCATTCTCCGTACCGTCTTCGGCGGTCGGGTTGTACGGTGCGAATTCGCTGGACGCGGTCACCAGGCCGAGGATCTGACCTGGCTCCAGCGCCGGGCCAGCCGCGACGTTGATCGCTTCGCGTGAAATGTTGCCGGCGCCTTCGGACAGCAGGAATTCACCTGCGTGCATCGGTTCCCGTTTGATGGTCATGCTCGTGCTCCTTTCGCGCCGCGCGCGGTTCCAGTTTGAGCCGCTTGGCGAGCAGCCCAAATCGAGTTGGGGTCAGGTTGTTTGGCCAGCACCTTGGGTGCCGGGTCGTCCGCCAGCGGCAGACTGTTGTCGATTTCAAAGCCCTTGCCGCTGGTGACAATCTTGTCGAACAGACGCGCCCGCACCGCCGCCGCATCCAGACCGGCCGCGACATACTCGGCGCTGAATTCCGGCAGACGCGCGGCCACGCAAAGGTCGCTCACCGCCTTGGCGCGTGCCAGACCGGCCGAAACGATCTCTTCGCTTTCAAGCTGGGTGGACTTGAGCAGCGGCTCGATCAGGTTACTGATGCCCGCCGCCGTGCAGCGCTGAGTGATCATCAATGCCAACTTGGCCGAGTCGACTACAGGCGGCACCAGCGGCGGATCGACTGGTTCAAGTTCCGGATCCGGTTCTGCTGGCTCCTCGAACTGGGCCAGCAATTCAGCCGGTGCGTTCTGGAATCGTTGCAGCACCGCGCCTTGACCGAGACAGGCTTTGACCTTGACGCCGTCACCCACTTCATCAGCCAGGCCCAGAGCCACCGCTTCGTTCGCAGTCAGCCAGGTTTCAGCCGCCACCAAGCGCCGCAGCTCCACCTCGTCAATGTCAGGCGCTTTAGCCTTGTACGCGGCAATGATCGCTTCCATGGTTTGGTCGAGGACGTCGGCGACCTTGCGGAAGTCTTCCGCATCACCGGCAGCGTAGGTCCATGGGTTGTGAATCATCAACATCGCGTTGGAAGCGATTACCACCCGGTGTGCACCGCACACGGCGACACTGGCGGCACTGGCGGCGAGTGCATCGATCCGTCCGGTGCAGCGCTCGCCCAGCCGCGACAGCGCGTTGTGCATGGCCAGACCGTCGAACAGGTCACCGCCGATACTGTTGAACGCAGCCACCACCGGCGACACACCGTCATCCATGGCGCGTAGATCCTGCACGAACTGATTCGCAGTGATGCCCCACGCGCCGATCTCGCCGTAGACGAAAACTTCAATCACTCGCTCGGTGGCCTCGCCGCTAGCCTGCAGGGCGTACCAGGTCTTGTCCTGGACCTCGACGCGCTTGCCTGCGCGGTTGTAAATGCGCGGTCGCGCTTGCTTGCTCATGGTTGCTCCTTGTCGTCGGTGTCTTCGACGGCATCAAGGGTGTTGTAGTTGAGGCCCAGTTTTGTGGCCCGTGCCAGATCGGCGGCGTTTTCCAGATCGACCGTTTCGGCGTCGTAGCCGGTGCGCAGCACCATCTCGCTGCGAGAAGAGAACCCGGCTCTCACCTCCATCGTGCGTGCTTGCACGTCCTGCACCGGCTGGATGTAGGCCCAGCCTTGTGGCACCCAGCGGGTGCGCAGGTACTGGCGGCGTTTCTGTGCGTAATCGTCCAGCACCAGGACACCCGACAGCACCGCCATGTCCATCCACGCCGCCCGTACCGGGCGGCAAAGTTGGTGCACGTACACGCTGAATTGCAGTTGTTCCAGTCGGCGCCGAAACTCGTTGAGCACCACCCGCAGCGCTCGGTCGTTGATCCCGCGCATGTCACCGGTGAGGATCTCGTAAGGCGTGCCCGACCCTGCTGCAGCAGCCATCAGTTGCTGCCGCATGAAGTCCGGATAGTTGTTGCCGGCGTCTGGCGGTTTGGAGAACTCAACCTCCTCACCTGCGCCCAGTTCCTGCATCGTGCCGGGTTCGAGCGCGACCATAGGGGTGAAGCCATCGCGATCCAGATCAAGTAGCTGACCGGTCACCGGATCTCTTGGAAGGGGTCCCGAGTCCGGCGCTGGACGCTTGATGAAACCGGCAAACAAGTTGGCTACTTCCTGACGAAACAGCACCGCGTCGTCGTAGTTGTCCAAGCTACGCAGGCGTTTGAGCACCGGCGACAATCGCGGCACACCGCGCAACTGGCCTGGCTCCACCGGTTCGAAGATGTGCAGCACCTGCGCGGCCGGCACGCGCACCAGCTGGTTGTAAGCGGCGTTCAGCGAGGCTGCATCGCGCGGATGCGACAGGTACATCCAGTACGCCACCCGCTTGCCGCCGGGGGTGAACTCGATGCCAGCGCGGATGACGTTGCCGTTTTTGGTGGTCTCGAATTTGTCGTGCGGCACAAATTCCGGTGCGAGGATCTGCAGCTGTAGCGGAACGGCCAAGCCTTCATCAAGCCCGCGCGGACGCAACCGTACGAAGCACTCGCCCGAGGTTTCAACCGTGCGTGCTACCAGCGCCTGCTGGCCGTAGAAGTCGGTGCGATCATCCGCGTCCGACTCATCGACCCAATCCCCCCACAGCTCCTGCAGCAGTTTGCGCAAGGCATCATCGTCGGTCGTTGGCCGAGGTGTGATGCCGGTGCCGATCAGGTTGCTGACGCGCTTGTCGATGACGTTGAAGGCATACGGGTCGTTGCGAACCGCTGCCCGGGAGCGCGACCGCAGGTTACGCAATGCCGGAGTGTTGATGCTGTTGATCCCGTTGTCGGGAGCGTCCCAGCCTGTGGAGCGGCGCCCTTCTCCGGCGCCTTCGTAACTGGCCTTGATGTTGGACGGCAGGACAAATCCATTACGGGTCAGCGTTGGGAAGTGTCGGGCCATCAGATCCCCTTCCCTGAATGGTACAGCCGGACCACGCGCGGACGTGGCCCGGCAGTGCTGGCCAGCGACGAGCGAATTTCCTCGCGCGCCTTGAGCAGCTCATCGACCGTGCGGTATTCGACAGTACGGTCGGTATAGCGCACGGTTTTCTCACCGCGAGCGATGGCCGCCTCAACCGCGTCGAGGTGCTTCTGAGTAAATGACATATCAGCGTCTCTTGAGGTAGCCGCTTGTACTGACGCGGCGTGGAGGAATGGCCATTGGCTTGTGATGTGCAGTGACTGGTGGAGCAACCGCGATGACGGGCGAGGCCGAAACTGCTTTCGTGACGGGTAACGCCTCAGGTTCCGCGGATGAGGATCTAGGTGTTACCGGATCAGCCGGGACTGACTTATCTTCAAACAGATGATGCTGCATGAGCGACTGCCGTACCCGATCCCAATCACTTTCGTGATAACGCCCCAAGCCCAGGTATTCGGCCATTGCTCGGGCATAAACCATCAGGTCGAGCGCTTCGTTGCGATCCGCCTTCCCCTTGGTCCATTCAACGCGCCACTCACCTTTGACGAAACGAGCAACCTTGCGCTCGGCCACACACTGGGCAAAGAAGTCATCAGGTAGATCCTTCGCGAAATGCAATGCACCCGGCCCAGACACCAATGCGTACCGGTTATAGATCCAGTCCTTAGCCGTGTCGGTGCCGATCATCCACAGTTCAGCACCGTTCTTTTCGATGTTGCCTCGCCAGTTGACGTCTACACGGGACGGGCGCTGGGCGATAATCGGCTTGCCCCGCCGGCTCTCGCCTTTCACTGCAAAGACGTTTCGCCAACGACGAATTCGGCAGAACTGATAAACCTCATGCGTATGGTTGCCGCCCGAGTCAATCGCGGTGGCAAGGATGCCTAGGCCGACTCCGCTGGGGTGACGGTAGCGAGCCTTGAGTTTGTCGTCCAACGTCTCCCATGTTCTGTCGTCGGATGGGTCGCCCATGATGACCTGATGGTCGATAACCCAACGCTCCAGGCCTATGCCCCAGCCCATCACCATGAACTCAAGCCGATTGCCTTGTACGTCTACTGCAGCAGTCAACATCAGCGCGCCCGTGGGTACGGTGCCGAGCACATACGTCTCTTGCAGTGCGCGGGCCTGAAGCTCATCAGCCTTAGTCTGTTCTAACGCACTGTCCCAAGGCAGCCCAAGCCTCGTGTTGTAAAACACCTGCATGAGCGACTGATTGCCTTTTTTCTGCTCGCTCATCGCTGAGTCGAACTCGCGAGCGAGCAAAGTCCAGCTAGTCCATCCAAGGGGAGCGTAAAGGGCATTGAGCTGAAAGCCGATGGTTTCGCCGTCACCGTGAGAATGAGCACGCCACTCCCCCTTCGCCAGCATGGTCGCCTTCTCATGTTCATCAATGAGCGCGCCGCAATCAGGCCCATTGCAAAGATATTGAACCTGGGCATACGCCTCGTCCCACTTTAGGTGAGACCAGTCGAGCACCTGCATGTGCTGGCAGTGTGGGCACGGCACATAAAAGTGGCGCTGATCGCTGATGCGGAAAAGATCATCAATGCGCGACGCCCCTTTAAGAGTTGGCGTACTAGAAAAATAGAACTTGGCGTTGCGTCCAAACGTTGAGGCCCGCGCCTCTGCAAGCTTGACCGGATCGCCTTCGCTGTTCAGATCCATCTCCCAACGATCAATCTCATCGCCGTAGACGTAACGCACCGTTTTTTCTGCGAGGTTGGAAGACGATCCGGCGGTCGCAATGAACAACCGGCCACCCTCGAACTGTTTGACTCCGGAGGTATTGGTGCCCTCCCTTGAACGCGGCTTCACAATGCGTTCGCGCAACTCAGGAACAACTTCTGCAGCCTGGTCGAAACGAGCGGCAATGTCATGTGCCAAGCGCTGCGTCGGTTCCAGCAAAAGGATGTTCGCAGGCGCCATATGAATGCAGCCGCCGATCCAGTTCAAAGCAATCTGCGTCTTCATCAACTGCGAGGCGATCATTGTCACCACCCGCTTGCATGGATGCGCCGGTGATAGACATTGCATTGGCTCACGCGCATACGGCGTACGCGCCGTGCGATAGGGGCCGGGTTCAGCACCGCCCTGACTTTGGGGGATCCGCATGTAACGGTCGGCCCATTCGTCAACCCAAAGCTCAGGCTCCGGCCGCAGTCCGCGGAAGTAGCCGCTGCGGTATACCTCAGTGCCATCGGCGTAGTTGACCATGATTAATTCCCCGCTTTTGAAAGCGCACGCTGCAAATCAGCAGAGGACATCCGTTCGGCGTCTTCCAGTGTTCGGCGTAGCGCAGCCAACAAGTGTTTTTCCACCATCCATGGATCGGTTATCGCCGCCAATTCCGGAGCGATCTGAGTCGGCATGGTCATCAGCAAATCACGCAGCAGTCGGCCTGTATCGAAGGCGGCTCTGTCGACCACAGCCGACTCAACCAGTACACCTTGGTCCTTGTAAAAATCAGCCTCTACGCTGAGGGATGCAAAGTGTTCCTTTCGAGCTCGCGCCTTATGGAAGTCAGGCAGTGCGTCGGTAGCCGAAAGGCTCACGGGCGGCGCAGCCTGCAAAAACGGCTGCGAGGGTTCGGGGATCGCAGTGTTGAAACCTTCTTTGAGCTGCCGCTCACGTTCGTGACGAGCGACAACGCCGGCCTTGCTGGGGTCCGATGTTTCTTTGATGAGGGATTCTGTCGCATATACATCGACGCGTTTCCCATCCGGCGCCATCACCAAACGCCCGTTGTCTTTCAGCCAGGTGATGGTGCTGGGCGCCTTTCCAATTCGAGCAGCGAAGGCGCTTTTCGATAGGTAGAGAGGCTCAGTCATAGGTAGTTTTTCAGTCCTTTTTCAATGAGATTTCAATGATTGAAATTTCAGTAAGTTTTCAGTGCTCGCAGAAACCGAGTTGCGCGGGTTTCCGACCCCGTACCCTTCAGATACCCCTAGGGTCCCCGGCGGTTTTCGGCGCCCCAGATCGGTGCATCACCCCTGCTCGCCGCCGGCTGGCGGGACTTCGCAGACACCCAGACGCTTGGCGGCCCAGCGTTCGTACAACCCGATGGCCACATCTGCACCGGCCATCGCCGTCAGGCAACCCAAGGCGCCCGCCGTCCAGATCGACATGCCGGCGGCGATCATCAGCATCATCGCCGACACCCCGCAGACAATGCAGGCACCGGACCGAAGCGCGAGACGGCGCAACAACGCCCAGCCCCGCGCCCCATCTTTGTCAGCCCGCCACATCTCCCCCGATACGCCGCCGACCAGAGCCAGGACGATCACTAACCAGATCGGCATCTCTGCCAGCGCTTGTTGCTCGTTTGTCATTTGCTTGACCCTGAGGCTTATGAAAGTGGATAAATCGTCAGATATGGTGAGCTGGGCAAATATCTTGCCCCACCATCGATCTCTGGAGAGGAATAGCGTGTCTGGACATGACTGGATTCAAACGATTTGCGCAGTACTGGCACTGATAGTGGCTGTGTACAGTCTTGACCCGGAAAGAAGGAAGCAGCTCAGAGAGGCAATACAAGCGGTAAGCTCAACCCTTTTCATGGTCATTTCATACCTATTCCTGCTCGCTCTAATCTGCATCTACGGAGAGGAGGTTTATCAGTTCGGTCGAAGTACTGCACCGATCACAAGGTTTGAAGTGCTGAACCTGATTCTCAACATAATCAGCATTGGTTTGTTCGTCTGGGTAACCATTTACCTGTTTTCGAACTTGGGTAAAGGCAAAAAAGCCGGGCAATAAAAAACCGGCCTTTTGGCCGGGTTTCTGTACCGCTCTCTGCGGTCGCACCTATCGAAGATGACTACTTTTTACAGGTCGATTCCGGTGGCAGCAACCCCGGTTTAATGCCACCCGGCGAATAAGTGGGTAACACCGGGTGAACGCCTAGCGAATGTCGGCGAATATCCCACCCCGGCATTCTGTTGTTTCGGCGGCGTCCCATCTGTCCCACCCTTCAGAATCGAAGTGGGACGCCTGAGAGCGCCTAAATTCGGGGCTTCGCCCCACTGTCCTACTTATCTCTTTCCTTTCTCGTGTAAAGGAAGAATTTAAAGAACACGCATGCGCGTGAAACGCGCGTATTGCTGCCCGCTACGCTTACACGGGCGGGAGACACTTTCTAGCGGGACGGTGGGACAGCCCAACAACGACAAGGCCCGCACCTGTCCCACTGCATCAAAATGCAGCGGGACAAGACGGGCCAGTGGGACAACAACAGCCGGACGAATGCCTAGGGTCACGCAGCCAACCCCATCATCACGCCGAAGATCTGCAGGTGTGCGTCATGCAGGCGCTGGTAGTACGTGTCACGGCCGCAACCGCAATGCGCGTACCGCAAGCGCATATCAACGTCGAGCGTGCAGTAATGCTCCCGCACAACCGTCACCAGCTCGGGCGCGAGATGCTTGTTCACAATCAGCTCGATATCGAGAGAACTCTCCAGCGGCGCACGAAAAGCCCTCCGCCCTCGGATCAGTTGCCCTTTGCTCTCCATCATCATGGCAACCATATTCCCCCCAGCGAGCCCCCCTTTCGAATGTTCGGAATGCAGCTCCTGAGCCCACAACCGAAGTAGCGAATCGATCTCCTTAATCAAAGCAAGGCTCCTCGAATGTTTCGCGCTTTAGCGCCGAAGCCCCTCCCCACCCTGCGGGCTTCTTGTAAGCCCACGGCCGCTGACCACTCTTCACCAATGGAGGCAACCGCACACGTCGCCAACCCAACCGATGCATGATCGCCCCGACGCGCATCTGCTCCGGCTTGCCCCAATGCCCGAAGTCCAGTTTCAAAGCACTGGTCAGCACGTCGCTGCCGGTGGTGGTCTCGCCGATTTGCGACTCTTCCAGCCAGGTCAGAATCGGCCCTTCCCACTCGTCCACCACAAAGCGCTCGTCCTGCTCTTCGCCGAACATCGCCGCCTCATCCAGCGTCACCCACCAGAGGTCGCCCGCGTCGTAACAGAACACCGCCTCGGCCCACAGCTGATCGCGGATCGAGCGCAACAGCTCCAGATCCACCTTGGTACACGCCACTGGCCAGTACCGCCGGTTCCCGGTCGCGTCCTTGAGGTACTCGTCCTGGTTCGTCGTCCCCACGAACACACACTGGCGCGGCACGTCCATCGTGCGACGGCCGTAACTCTCACGGTAGGTGTCGGTAGACGCCGAGAAAAACTGCTTGGCCTTGGTACTCTCGGCCTTGTTGAAGCTGTCCAGCTCGCCCAGCTCGACGATCCACTTGCCCCGGATCGCCTGAAACCCATCCTTGTCGCCCAAGGCAAACGGCGTATCCATGAACCACTCGCCGCCAAGAATGCTCATCGCCGTCGACTTACCGGCGCCCTGCGCACCCTCAAGAATCATCACCGAGTCAGCCTTGCAGCCCGGCTTCATCACCCGCGCCACGGCCGACAACATCCAGCGCTTACCAACCTTGCTTGAGTAATCAGTGGTCTTCACACCCATGACCTCCGTGAGCCAGCTCTCCAAGCGCGGCACGCGGTCCCACTCAAGCTTGCGCAGGTACTGCCGCACCGGATGAAACGAATGATCATGCGCAACCACACTCACCGCCTCGATCACATGCGACGCCTTCACCCGCAAGTTGTACTGCTGCGCGAGCCACTTCATCACTCGCACATCATCGATGTCCGCCCAATCGCCCGTCCCGCCGCCGTACGGCGCCGCACGCAGCTTCACGATCTTCGAACTGAAAGCGCTGTAACTGATCACCCCGGCCCAGCGTTCATCGTTGGCCAGGATCAGCTCGACGTTCTGCATGTGCGCAATTAACGCCCCGCTTTCACTACGAGCCAGCATGTCCTTCCAGCCACCGGCGGCCGGCGGTTTGACCACGGCCAGCACCTGGCGGCGCACTGCTTCTAAACCTTCTGCGACATGCAGGTCATTGAAGTCGGTCCACTTGACCTCCCGTTCACCGGAAAAGATCGGCGCAACGACTTGGCCACCGACAATCAGCGCCGCGTTATTGGCCTTCTCTTCACCTGGGTTCCAGGCCTCACCGTTGGGCTTCGTAGTCTTCCAGTCATCGTCCCGGCAAATGATCAGCGGGCAGCCGGAGAAGCGCTCACGCATCGCCTTGCACACCACCAGCAAGTTGCCGGCGTCAAACGCGATGGCCACAGTCAGCGACGTCGCCATATGCAGGCTCGCGCCCGTAGCGTAGCCCTCACACACCAGCACCGGCTCACCCGGGTCCGGATGCGGACCGATCAGGTGAAAAGCGCCCTCCTTCGACATCCCATAGGGCCAATACGTCTTGTCCCGACCGGTGTCTTCTTGTTTGATTGGGTACACCACCTGCAGGCCGACAATCTCGTCGCGCACATTGCACATCGGCACCAGGAACGCACCTGTGCGCGGTGCATACCGAACACCGATACCAACGATCTGCTTACGATCCAGATAATCGCTTCGGCCTTTCTCCGGCATGCGCTTGAACATGCCTGCCGCACGCTTGGCCGCACGACGCGCCGCACTGGCTGCGGTCTCGGCAGCCCGGCGCTTTGCTTCTTCCTGCCGAGCGCGCATGACCTCACGCTCTTCCGGTGACATCCGCCCGGCCTTGACCTTGATCTTCTGCGACTCACCCGAACGCCAGTCACCGAACGCACCGAAAATCAGCGTCTCGCCTTTCTCGGTGTGATGCTCATGGGCGATGTACCAGCCGTTCTTTTCCTTGCCCTTGTCCTGCACCGTCTTGCACCGGGTGAGCTTGCCAAACACCAATGGCTGCGCAGGCTCAAGCCCATAATCAGCGAATTACCCCAGTACCTCATCCAGCATGGCGAGCCCCCTTCAGTTCGTCGACAGAAAGGCATCCCACGCATTGTGTGCAGCCGGGCGACGCTAAACGACGGGCCTCCGAGATCGGGTCATCACACGTTTCACAGTACAGAAACGAATGCGCCGCCAAAGCGGGCTTGGCGGCGTTGCGTGCAGCGAGCGCTTGATCGATACGCTCTTGCACCAGGTCATTAGCGAAGTCAGCAATATCAGCCACGATCCACTCCCCGCGTTGTCTGGTTGACATACGTGGCGCGATTGAACAGCCCCAACAACCCCTGAATCCCACGAAACACCTGCAGGCGAATCGCGGCGAGTTCCTCATCAGTAACGACACCGTCACCAATGCTCCTGGCCCAGGTGTCCGCCAGATCCGCCACCTTGCGGAAGTATTCCGCGATACCGGTGGTCAACGTCTCGGGCATGTCGTTGGTGTACGCCTCGGCCAGCTCCTGCCAGGTCGTGTCACCGACCAACGCATGCACCGCATCCAGAATGCGGCGATCCTTGGTCAGCTCCAGAATCTCGCCGAACTCTTGGATGTTCACCGTGTGGCTTGGGTGGGTTGGGGAAAGCTTGTGCTGCAGCGTGGTCGCATTTCGGCCGGTAGTGGCTGCGATGGCTGCGGCGCCACCGGGGTAGTCCCGTGCAGCATGGTAAAGCGCAAGATCGAGCGGCAAAACTTCCCGCTGCGCCCGGTCTAGAGAGCTCAGAATGATACGGCTCATGGCATTAATCCTTGTAAGTTGCCAGTGCCGCGCGACATGCAGTGGTGATACATTTGCCGCGTGGCTTGAAAGGGCCCAAATGCCGGCTAGATCTTCGGGATCGATACCGGCACCGTGCCGGGGCGAGCAATCCGTTGCTCACCCCTGGCGCAACAGCTGCCAAATCTGTGGTGGAAGAGGCAGCAACACCAAGGCTTCCAAGCCTTGGAAAAGCGCGATAAAGAGAGGTGGTTGCATGTGGTGTGCCCGCCTACCTTTATCGCGACCCGACAGCGCTGTGGTGGTGCGTGCCGGGAGGAACTAGGCGACCTTTGGGTCGCCTTTTTTCTTACTACGCTGCAGTTTTCTGAGGGGCTGAAGCGTTCAATAGCCAAGCTGGTTGGAAAGCGTTGCCTTTATGCTTCGCCGCATTCGCCAACAACTCAGCGTATTGGGTTTCACCTGTGTAATCCGTTCGCGGCAGGCATGCAGCCTGACGCCATTTGTTCAGCGCTTGATAGCTTCTATTGCATACCTTCGCAGCGGCCCCGATGCCGCCAACGGCTTCAAACGCGAACGCAATGGCACTCGGAAAATCTGCGGGGTCCAACATGACAACCTCCATTTATCAACTCGTGGTTGATGTTATAGATCAACTGACTATTGCGCAACCTTTATGAGACTCTCAACTAATGGTTGATAAAAACTTTCTCCGCGCAGCTTTCAGCGAGCGCCTACACGAAGCTCTCGACGATGCCGGCGTACGCAGACGGGGTCGTGGGGTGGATATCCATCGTCAGTTGAAAAGCATGGGTGTGGATAAGACCACGCAGGCCATCAGCAAGTGGCTGAATGGAGAAGCGATGGCAGAAGCCGACAGCATGACTGCACTCTGCTCATGGCTAAAGATAAGGCGTGAATGGCTTGAGTACGGCGTGCTGCCGAAAGAGCAAACCGGTGAGAGTAATGTTCGCAAAATAGCAGTTGGTGAGGGAGGCAACGTCTGCGAAATCAATCAGCGCTTTGGTAAGGTTCCATTGATATCGTGGGTTCAAGCCGGTGCATGGTGTGAGGCAATCTCTAATTTTGAGAATTATGATGCTGACTCTTGGCTATCGTGCCCTGTTCCGATCAGCAGTCATGGTTACGCATTAAAAGTTCTAGGGGATTCGATGACGAATCCTGGCCCAGGGCGAAGCTATCCTACAGGATGCATTATTTTTGTGGATCCTGAGGCAGAAACGAAAACAGGTGACCGAGTAATTGCCAGGGTTCCCCGCACTAATGAAGCCACCTTCAAAATCCTTGTAGAGGATGCAGGTCGACAGTTTTTACGTCCGATTAACCCACAATACCCAATAATAGACATTACAGAAGAAACCCATATATGTGGAAAAGTTGTGGGCTCGTTTATACCCGAATAAGCTGTATAACAGCCCACATCTTAAGCTATCATTTTGAATAAATGAAAATTTCCGCTTTCTTAGGAAACTTGGTAGCAGACTTTATCCCGACGACTCCATCACTAACTTGCTCAGCCTCTACTCCATCCACCTGCAGCGACTGAATGATATGCTTGCTATAATGCATGTCTTTCTTAGCAACCACAGTATCCCCTACTTTTACTCCCCCCCCGTCTAGATCAACGACAACGACAGCACCATTCATTAAATATTCAGATGGCTGCCCTAGCGACTTCATATCTGAAGGGATCAAACTTATGAGCCCAAAAGCGAACAACTGCTCCCGCACATCTTCCTTTCTTAGGATTTCATCTCTTATCAGAAAGAAAGCCAAATACAGTTGATACGTAGTCAAGAGCCCTCGTTCATCCAGTAAAGCATCCTGTAGCTGGTGCTCCGTAAATGGCGGGTTCTTCCTATTATTTGGCGCCACATATCTTTCATGATTAACAATATAAAGACCGTAAACATCAAAACTATTCCTTTGCTTCATCCTTCTATTTTTTATTTTTGTTATCTGTGAACACGCTTTGTCAGTTGAGGTTCCTCCAATACCCTTAACCTCTACGACCAATAGCTTGTCTCCACAATCAATCTGCAAATCTTCCTCTAAAACCCCTTCCGCTTCTTCGTCTTGAATTAAGACCGAATCAAAGCCCAACCACCGAAAATAATGCTGGACAGCACACACTAGTGAATCGCCAGTTTCGGATATCAAATCCCTTAGAAATTTGTACTCTTCCTTCAAAGCAACAAGATCATTTTCAGCTTTTGCAACTTGTAATCTATAGCCCTCCTCCAACTTCACCCTATGAGCTTGTAGCTCGATCTCTCCCGGAACAGGGAACTCCCCACTGTCCAGCCATGCGAATTGCCCACTAAATGGAAAAACTTGTGGAAAGTGCTCAGCCAAACAATGCTCGAATAAATCCTGGATAAAACCTGCTTTATCCTCAACTTGAGGAAATACAAGAACAGCCCCTTCCCCAACAGCATGAAAATAAGAAACCACCTCATCGCTGTCATTAAGAACCAGAGGAACAAAATCTTCATTCTTAACGGATGCAAACTGATCTGAATCCCAATAAGTTGGATGCTCAAAAACAACTTGATATTGACTATTACCAAAATACTTTTTAACTAGCGAAAAATAAACATTTTCGACCTCAGGCGATTTTATGCGTCGTCCTACTTTATTGAAACATGACGGGAACTCATTATACAAGTTTCTAGTCGAGCAAGAGTACGATTCATCCCACGAAGTCCCTCCCCTATCAATCTTGACGGTCTGGTAATTCGCCTCCTCAATGGTACTGGAAAAAATTACAACTATTGACAACTTCCTCAATAAAAGATCTAGCTCACCTCCGACGATATTCATTCCGCCAGGTCTTGGATTGAATAAACTCTCAGGGTATGCACTATAAAAAGCGTAGGCGACACCGCCCGTAGCATTTCCTAGCGTGGCGGAAGTGTATTGTGTCTCTTTTATCTCCCCACCCAAATCAATCACAACGACATCATATTCGTGTAAATTTTCTGGGAGGCTAAAATTTAGTTTCACATGTTTCGCATCGCCCCTACTTCTGTTTCCTACCCGAATAGGCTCTCCTAACGATGCCGAAACCACGTCATAACGCTTTTCAATTAGCGCATCAGTTACACTAGGATCAACATCAAACATACAGATCAGCGGCTTCTCGTGTTTAGCTTGGTCTTTATTAATTTCTTCCACCGCACCCACCATATCCAATCCTTTTGAAATACTGTATGAATTCAAATCAATATAGAATCTTTCGCACTATGTCAATGCGCCACCAGCTCGCACCTGGAAACGAACAAAATCGTTGACTAATATCAACTGACAGTTGATATTTACCTCACTCTTCCACCACAGAGCGAGGCAAAACCATGCATACCACAGCAACCCTACACGTCCACCCGGCCGCTGCCACCCCCTTCCAAATTTTTGCGATCCGGCGCCTAGCCCGCGAGAGCGGCTGCTCGTTTGTCACCACCAAACTAAAGCAGCAAGATCGCACTGCCCCCACCCCATCCGATCCGAACGGCGGAGGGCACGCAGCATGATCAAGTACAAAATCGACAACCGCACGCTGCAGTTGCTCAACGCCCAGGTCAACCTAACCGAGACCTTCAACCACGTCCTCCGGACAGCGCCCAAGCGTGAATGCCTGGCGTTCCGTCTCAAGGTCGAACGAGGCACGACCGAGAGTACCTTCGTCGTCGAGCTGGGCAGCGAACGCCACACGCTGACCCTGCAGAACGACAAGAAAACGCACCTCAAGCTAGCCGACTTTATCGAAGAGATTGCCAACGGCCCGTTAGACACAAGCAACACCAGCGACCTGGTTCACCGCCCGCACGCCAGCCGCGAATATGGCCGCTTCGAGGTCTCGGACAAGCAACGCGTGTTCGAGCTGGTACGCACGGGTGGCATGCTGAGCCTCGACATGGGCTTCGACTACCCCCTACAGGTCGCGCTGCACCGCACGCAATCACGCTCGGGCGTCACCACCATCCTGAGCATCGGCAACAAAAGCCCACACACCCGCTGCTTCACCGCGTACGGCACCGATGTCGAGATCTACGGCAAGGTCACCGAGTCCATCAACCACCTCGCTGCAGCGGCCACCCCAGCCGCGCACGCGGCATGAGGAGAACGCCATGGAACGCAACCTCGCCCAAGCCGCAACCCAACTCGGCCTCACCCGGCCAAAGCTCATCGCTCGCATGCGGGAAAAAGGCCTGCTCAACGAAAAGAACCTACCGGCCTACCCCAACCGCGACCGCGACTACCTGCGCATCAAGGACGGCCAGTGGTACCACGACCAACTCGGCATGCAGTACAGCCAGTCGACCCGGGTAAAACAACCCGGCATCCGCTGGCTGGCCGAACAGCTGGGCATCGACCTGCCTGCCATCCCGGCAGACAACCGTGACGTGGCCTAGGGAATACGCCCGCCAGATCATCGCCATGCGGACACGAGAGGAGCGCAACGCCGCGCTCCTCGAAGTGCCCGAACATCTGCGCGAGCTGACCAGAACCCACTGCCTGAACGCCTGGAACCACCCGGCCAGAAAACAACGCAAGGAGGCCCAACAAAGCCATGAGTAACACAGCACAAAACCCGCTCCGCCTGCACCCGGCACCGGAGTCAGCCACCGTCGAGTTGCTCTTTCGCACCTTCGGCGACGTTCTGATTCCGCTAGACAGAGTTCGCGAACGCTACTTTCGCAACCTCAACGAGCAATCGTTCGCGGCAGAGATCAGCAGCGGCCGCATCCAACTCCCCATCACAACGCTGGACACCAGCCGCAAGGCACCGAAGTACGCCCACATCCGGCACGTCGCCTCACTGATCGACATCCGCGCCTACAAGGCCGACGAAGACATGCAGCGACAGCAGGACGACACCAACGAGTAACAACCACAAACCAAGCGGCTGCCACCACCGGCCGATGACATCACCAGGAGCACACCACATGACTGCAATTCAAATCTGCGCGCTGATAGCAATCGTCCTCATGACCGCCGGCATTTACTGGCTCGCCTATCGGAACGGATTCAGCAACGGCCTCACCGAGGGTTATGCGGAAGGCTACAGCGAAGGCATAGCCGTTCAGAGCGCGGACAAATCTGAAGAGATCCGCAACCTCACGCTATCGCTCAAGCAGGTTCAAAACAAACACGAGCAACTCTACGACTTTTACAAACGCGCCGTAGAGGCCGCGCAGCTTGGAGAACCTGCACGGATCACCCTGCTGGAGATCGCCGAGAAACTGCGGATCGCGGCCGAGACATTCGCCGCCTTCCGCACGGGCAAAAAACTCGAACGCGAAACCCGCGTCCTGCGCGACCAGGCGCTCGCCATCGCTGCACTGCTGGAGCCGGCAGATCAGGAGAGCGCCGCATGAGCCAGGCATATTCCCAATCCCAAACACACCGAAACCCGGCTCACGCCTCACCAGCGGCTGAAGAACCAACGCGCAATCGAACCTCGGAGGAAAGCGGCATGCAAAAGGACCAGCACAACAACCAATCCCCGACCGCTTTGCTCCGCGAGGAAGCCAGCGTCGACACACTAGAAACAAACAGCCTCTGCTGCGCAGCAGCAGGCATTATTGCTCCTTCCAGCAGCACCACCGAGGCGCTCATACCCCACGAAAAGCTGCGCGAGGCAGCCACACCCAATGCAACGCTAACCGCTCAGAATCGCCCGCCCGCGCAGCCTGCTGAGGGGTATGCGTACTATTCCGACCGTGGGAGTTACCCACCAGAGGCGAAACCTGGCCGGCGAGAAAAATGGGTGATCACCGATGCAGAGAAAACCATTGTAGAGGTCGTGCAATGACTACCCACAACATCGTGAGCGTCAGCGGCGGGAAAGACTCCACCGCAACGTTGCTGGTAGCGATTGCCTTGGAGACAGAAAACCTCCAGGCCGTCTTCGCAGACACCGGCAATGAAGACCAGCAGACTTACCTGTACCTGGAGTACCTGGAACAGACTACAGGCGTACCGATCACCAAGGTTAAAGCCGACTTCTCCCACCGGATCGCCGGAAAGCGTAGGTTCATCGAAACCAAATGGCGAGAGCAAGGCATTGAAGAATCGGTGGTGGAGGCTGCGCTGGATGTTCTACAGCCCACCGGCAATCCTTTTCTTGACCTGTGCCTTTGGAAAGGTCGCTTCCCCAGCCGAAGAGCCCAGTTCTGCACGATGGAGCTGAAGCGCGACCCAATGCTCGAAAAGGTAGTAATGCCTCTGATGGGACAGGGAGACATGATCGTCAGTTGGCAAGGCGTACGGGCAGATGAGTCGCTGAACCGCCGTTATCTGCCCGAATGCGATGAGGTTGGTGGCGGCCTATTCAATTACCGCCCGATCCTGAAATGGGATATCCCCGCAGTGTTCGAGGCCCACCGCTACATGGGGATCAAGCCCAATCCACTCTACTCTCAAGGCATGGGCCGGGTTGGATGCATGCCCTGCATCAACTGCCGAAAAGACGAACTCCGGGAAATCGCCCAGCGCTTTCCCGAGGTCATTGACCGAATTGAACGATGGGAACGGTTGGTACAACAGGCCAGCAAGCGAGGGGCGGCTACGTTCTTCGCGGGCTCCAATGCCAAGCACCCGAAAGGCCCAATCGCCGATATGACAGCTCTTGAGGTGATGGAAATTGCAAACATCCGCCAGGCAGTGGAATGGTCGAAAACAGTCCGAGGCGGCCTTCAATACGATCTATTGATAGCCAGTGATCAGAATGCCTGCTCAAGCGCATACGGGCTCTGCGATAGCGAATGGGAGCCAATCAATATGTTGGAGGCTGCATGAACACATTATTTTTACTCATGGCTCAGTACGATGGGCAAGCAGTCATTCCACTTGACCGCGTGTGTGCAGATTACATGCACCTAACCGTAGAAAAATTTAAACGCAAGCGATTGGATGGAGAAATTGATATTCCTGTTGTCCGCTTGGGCGCCGATAGTCAAAAAGCTGCCCTTGGTATCTACCTAAAAGATCTCGCAGACTACATCGACCGTCAGCGAGAAAAAGCAAAAAAAGAGCAGAATCAATTGATGGGAAGAGCTGCATAAAAAAGTTAGAAATCCTGTCGCATCGACGCGACAGGATTCCGAAAAAAACGGGCTCTATATTTTTGATTCGGGCTGACGCAACCCTTTAACCTCTTCAACGACAGCCATACCGAACCAGCCTTTTTCGATTAACTTCTGGATAGAAAGAATCATTAGATTAAAACCGAACTGGCATAAATCATAAGTATCTAGTCGCGTATCGCTCAAGCGTGGATCCAACTGCTCATTATTTAAAGGGTGATGAATTCTATACCCTCCATGGACAAAAGCACTTCTCTGATCGTACAAAATTCGCAATTCTTTTGTGAGTCTCTTCCTTTCGCTTTCAGGCAGATCCAAGAGTATCATCATCCTAGAAACCATCCCCGTAACAGACTCACCAAATCTTGTGACGTAGATTGCCTCAAAGGCGTGAAACATCCAAATTATACTCGTGATATCCATATCCGACTTGCAAACATGCAAAAGAGCAAAAATGGCTCGAGCTGCTTTTGAGTCGCCGATCTGAGTCACACCCAAGCCAAGTTTTTTATACCAAGAAATTACATCCTCCAAAGCCAATACTTTAGGAGCGAATTTTTCACCCTTTATAAAATCAAGATGCGAAAGTTCAAAATTATATGATGATAAATTCATCTTCTCATGATGATGTTTCTCACCTGGATGGTAAAGATCAACAAATCTAGCCGCCAGAAATTCACATGATCCTGGCAATGCTATATTTGCAAGAAAAAAAATATCATAAATATACTGCTCAGCAAAACGCCTTAAATGCTTCGAATTGCTTTCATCAGTGACACCACTTGAAAAAAATTCAACTTCCACCTCTAAAACCAGGTCCATTTCGGAGTTTAAAAAAGAAGTATCCTCCCCCGAAAAGCTCTTAGGATTTTCATAGTAACGTCCACACTTATCCGACCAGATATACCACTCATAAATCCTGCACAGGTCTGCCGTGACCAGGTATCGCCCTTCATTCAGACTGTATTCATAATTAGCCAGCAGCGTATGCGCTCTAGCCCAGAATTCGCAATCTCTCTCACTAATCGACTGCCACCCCAGGTCGCGCCCCCAGCTCCTTCCAATCCGCCCCAGGTCAACCCCAAATTTATCTCTCATTTCAACTCCCTGAAATTGATTTTCATAATTTCTCTTAAACTTAATCAATGCATTTCTGTAACCACACCCAGTTCAGGTAGATATTTCCCCGCCCTCTCAAATGAGTGTAACGCCTTAGAGAGTTCCAATCCCGATGCCCAGAAACACTCGAAACCCTGGGAATATCCCAGTCCATTTCGAACAGGCGGCTCACGCCTTCATGCCTTAGATCATGGAAGTGCAGATCCTCAATCCCCAGCAACGGACACGCCCGCGTGAACGATGCGGAAACGGATCTGGAGTTGTACGGAAATATCTCCCGCTCAGTCCTGGGCATGCTCTGCAGGATTGCCCAGGCCTCATCGGGCAGATGGCACCACACGTCGTTGCCGATCTTCTGTCCGGGGTTCTTCATATCACGCACCAGGACGGCCTGCCGGGACTCGTCGAGATCATCCCAGCGAATCCGAGTAATCTCCTCCTGCCGGCGCGTCGAGAAGAGAGCAAACGCAATCATCTTCGGCATGTTGATCGACTCAGGTCGACGAACCTGCATTTCGAAAAAGTGCCTCATCAACCTGTCCAACTCATCGAGCGTCGGCCGACGGTTGCGCTCCTTGCTCTTGCTCACCATACCCAGCTTTCGTAACACCTTGCGCGCGTCGGGCATGGCCAGCGGATCTACCTCGTAGCCCCAGGCCGGTCGCGCCACAGACAGCACCGCGCCCAGGTGCGAAAGATCATTACCGACCGTCTGCGCCTGAACACCGCCGCCCTCTTTACTCATCCGCCACTGAGCAAACTCCACCAGTTTCTGACTGTTCAAAGCCGAGTCGTCAAGGTCGCCCAACCAGGTATCCTTGATCGCCTTCAACGTCGCGTTCTTGGTTTTGCCCAACGGCCGGATCTTCTCGTACTCGTCCAGGTACTGCTCGATCATCTTCCTGATCGTTACACCCTTACGGTTTGCGCGCTCAATCGCACCAGGCTCGGCCAGCTCGGTCTCACGCCGCTTGATCCAAGCCTGGGCGACCTGCTTTCGGTCGAAGGTTTGGCTTTCCTGATAAACTGTTCGCCCGTCCCGATTGATCCGTATCTGCGCCGTGTAGGCCGTCGAGTTGTCCTTGCGCTTGCGTGATGTGATCGTGCCCATTTCCCGTTGCTACATTGCCGAATTCGCTTGCTACATTGTAGCAACCGACCTCAGAAAACAAGGGAAAATGGGTAAAAACCGCTGTATAAAAGATCAGTATCAATGAATTTCGAAAAACCTGAAGCGCCCGTAAATACTAGCCATTCCCGTTCCGAGCCGTCTCGCCGCTTCAGTGTGGCGCCGATGATGGATTGGACTGATAGGCATTGCAGATACTTCCTACGCCTCCTGTCGAAGAACGCCCTGCTCTACACCGAAATGGTCACCACCGGCGCTCTCCTCAACGGCGATCACGAACGTTTCCTCCGTCACAACGAAGCCGAGCACCCGCTGGCGCTGCAGTTGGGTGGTAGCGTCCCGCTCGATCTGGCCGCTTGCGCGCGCATGGCCCAGGAGCATGGTTACGACGAAGTGAATCTGAATGTGGGCTGCCCGAGTGATCGAGTGCAGAACAATATGATTGGTGCGTGCCTGATGGGGCATCCGCAGTTGGTGGCGGATTGTGTGAAGGCGATGCGCGATGCGGTGTCGATTCCGGTGACGGTGAAGCATCGGATCGGGATCAATGGGCGGGACAGTTACGCCGAGTTGTGTGATTTCGTCGGGACGGTGCGGGACGCCGGATGTACCAGTTTTACCGTGCATGCGCGGATTGCGATTCTGGAGGGCTTGTCGCCGAAGGAGAATCGCGACATTCCGCCGTTGCGGTATGACGTGGCGGCGCAGTTGAAGGCGGATTTTCCGGAGCTGGAGATTGTGCTGAACGGCGGGATCAAGACGATGGAGGCCTGCCATGAGCATTTGCAGACCTTTGACGGTGTGATGCTTGGGCGTGAGGCTTATCACAATCCGTATTTGCTGGCGGAGGTCGATCAGCAGTTGTTCGGCAGCAGCGCGCCGGTGATCAGCCGGGCCGAGGCGCTGGCGCAGCTGCGACCTTATATTGCCGAGCATTTGCAGGCGGGCGGTGCGATGCATCACATCACCCGGCATGTGCTGGGGTTGGGCACCGGGTTCCCGGGGGCGCGTAAATTCCGTCAGTTGTTGTCGGTGGATATTCACAAGGCCAAGGATCCGCTGGCGTTGCTGGATCAGGCTGGCGAGTTGCTGCAAGGGCGTTGATGCCCTGCCTTCGTAAAACACGCCAGGCGGGTTGGTCCGCCTGGCGTGCGCATCACCCCGCCGTCGCTTCCGTCCAGTTCACCCAGCCAAACACCCACGTCGCCAGAATCAACAAGCCAAACGCGATCCGATACCAAGCGAACGCCGCATAACTGTGGTTGGCAATGAATTTGAGCAGGCCGCGCACGGCGATCATGGCGAAGATGAAGGCGATGACGAAACCCAAAGCGAACACTGGGAGGTCGCTGACCTGGAACAGGTCACGGTATTTGTAGCCGGAGTACACCGCGGCGCCGACCATGGTCGGCATGGCGAGGAAGAACGAGAACTCTGTGGCGGCTTTCCGGGACAAGCCGAACAATAATCCGCCGATGATGGTCGAGCCCGAGCGCGACGTGCCGGGAATCATTGCCAGGCATTGCACGAAACCGATTTTCAACGCGTCTGACCAGCGCATGTCGTCGACGTGATCGACGCTCACCACATGGCGGCGCTGTTCGGCCCACAACATGACGATGCCGCCCACCACCAAGGCTATGGCCACGGTGATCGGGTTAAACAGGCATTGATGGATTTTGTCAGCGAACAGTACGCCGAGGATCACCGCCGGCAGAAAGGCAATCAACAAATTAAGGGTGAAACGTTGCGCATTGCGCTGGGTGGGCAGGCCTTTGACGATGTCGAAGATCTTCGGGCGAAACTCCCAGACCACGGCCAGGATCGCCCCCAGCTGAATGATGATATTGAACGCCATCGCGCGTTCACCGCCGAAGTCCAGCAGATCGGCGACGATGATCTGGTGGCCGGTACTGGAGATCGGCAAGAACTCGGTCAGGCCTTCTACCGCGCCCAAAATCAACACCTGGATAAAGGTCCAGAAATCCATTAATCCTCCGTCAGAGCGCTCTTGCTGAGCGACCGGTCAACTGTATTCAGGAATTGAGTATCTGAAGTTAAACAATCGGTATAACGCGACACCCATTGCCTGATCAGGCGACGGAGAATATGTCTTATCAAAAGACACACTCAAGCCATGTTAATAAACGTCCGCCTACGAACTACCCGAAAAATATTTAGGCCTATGGTAGAAAAAAGTTCGATTCGCCAATAAAGTGTGATCCAGCTCACACTGTCTCAGGATCGTGAACAGTGGCAATTGGACATGAATAAAGCCATCGCCATAGATTCAAAATAGTGGCACAATTCCACAATGCCACCATGTAACGACTAGTTCACAACCCCGAGAAAATCAACTAAAAGCTTGAAATGCTTAATTATTGTTAGAAAACTCGGGAGCCACGTCTAAAAATCGCGTGAATGTTACCAATTGTCAGTCACAGACGAGAACCGGTGCTTTAACATCCCGATGTCAGCACCTAATTCGAGTCAATGCATGATGCTCTCAGGGAACTTGGCGACGAGAAGTCCGCGCCCGACAAACGACGTACCCGGTGTTCTTACTCTGGGTCGTACCCGTGGCGTGGCCGAACATTTCAGGGCGCTGATCGCGAAGCACGTAAACACTGATATGGCACTTGAGGCCGGTTCGTACACTAGTTCCTTCAACAATGAACTTTCTGGTCCGTATCGCGCCATCTTCATCGTTATCGACACTCCGCAAGCGCTGGAAGACAATCTTGCGCTGATTGAAAGCCTGCGCAGCGACAACTTGAAGCCGATCATCTGCGCGGTCATTACCGGTCGCGGCGCATTCAACAAGATCAAGTATTTTCTGGCCGGCGCCGACGCGTGTATCAAATTCAATACACTTGCCGACGAGGGCGACGAGTTGCTCGGTGAGTTCTTCAACAGTGAAGAGTGGCAGCGGGATATCAATCTGACGCTCGACCCTACGCGTATCTGCCTGCTGGGCAGCCCCCGTCAGAAACTCGACATCTCGTTCGCCGAGATGAAGATCCTGGAAGCCTTTGCGCAGACCAGCAATCACATTCTCAGCCATGATGAAATCGCCAGCATCATGGGGCTCAACACCCATTTCTACGACCCGAGAGCGCTGGAAAAATCCATCAGCCGCTTGCGTGGAAAAATCAAGGACATGTATGGTACGAACGCGATTCAGAGCATCCGCGGCTACGGCTATCGCCTGATGCGGGGTCTGATATCGACTGCCTGACTCTCGGGCAGCCATCCTCTTTGCATAATTACGAAGGATCGTCATATGCAACCATACCGCTCTAGTTGTACTTCACATCTAATTATAATCAAGCCATTGAATGAGCACGGCTACACCGAACCATAACAATAAACTTCACAACATAGCAGCAGAACGAGTGGAACTTATCGAGGGCCATTTTAAGCCCAGACCCTGCCTGTCGATTACTTCCGAGGAAGTCATTGCTCGCCTGCCGATTTATCTTTTCGCCCATTTTGGTGCACATTTTAGGAGAGAGACATGGAAACGAGTACAACCCTCCCGAGAAAATATTTTGTCGTCGTGACTCACAGTACAACGTCGCAGCGTGAACTTGAGAGCATTCTGTCCAGCGAGCGCTTCAATTCGTTTGGCACGTCTCAGGCACAAATGTTTATTGAAGGTGCTACTTCGCCCTCTTCCGCGCCCATGCTGATGGAGTTCTCTTACCCAAGCGGCACCCGCAAACACGTGGCCCGCACGATTGAACACGACACCCAGCGCATCCTCGCCACCCTCGAATCGGAATGGCTGTCCGCACAATCGGCGAAGCCGTTTCAGAGTGCAGAGAGCGACAACCGCACTGCCGCCATTGAAGACGCTGCCACTGGCAACACGACCTGGCATCTGGACGATGATCAAGGTGCCCTGATCAAGGAAGGCGTCGAAATCAGCCTGACCGGACTGGAAACCGCGCTGGTGCGCAAAATGCTCCATCACGAAGAGCGCGTTGTCAGCCGCGACGATCTGATCCTCAGCATCGGCCGTGAACCGGAGCAATATCGTGGCCTGGAGATGTGCCTGAGTCGCCTGCAGGACAAGTTCAAAAGCGCCAGTAATGGGGAGCGATTGTTCCGTGCCGTAAGAAACCGCGGTTATTGCCTCATCCAGGAAATCGTTGCGTAAACACGCACGATCTCCGCGAACAAAACAAACAGAAAACAGTGCGATTACAAAAACAACAAGAGCACTCTGTTTGACTTCACCTCCCTGGTAAATAAAAGCTCCCTGCCTCCACCCCTCCTACAGTAACAAACACAACATCATTTATTCACCCCTTGCTCCACGACCTTTTCTAACAGCCTTGTATTTGATTATTCGAAATTTGGCACAGTGCCATCTTGTTAGAACTCGTCAGACACCCTCTCCGGCAATAACTTAGTCTATTGATTGACGACAGTTCGGCCTATCGACGTTGTTACCTCAGGACACTCGTCCAATAACAACAACAAGCCTATCTAGCAACTCGGACTTTAACTGTCGAAACCTGAATGGACGTATTTCTGGGGATATCTCATGGAACTCTCTCTACGGATCAATCGAAATAACGGCCTCAAGGGACTTACCTTCTGGGGCCAATGGGCGCTGGCGCAAGGTTTTATTGTCGCGCTGTTGTTCGTACTTGCAGAACGCCATACCGGCACCGTCGAGTTCTATTACCGCCTGTGCGCAACACTGGCGGTACTGGCCTCGGTACCGGCGTACACGTTCAGCGGCGTCTATCGCAAACAGGACAATTACCTGACGGGTCTGGGACGTCTGCTCATGGGCTGGTCGATGACCATGCTCGCGCTGGCCGGCATCGCGTTCGTGTGCAAGGCCGACGAGGTGTTTTCCCGTGAAGTGACGCTGAGCTGGGCGGTGTACGGCTTCCTCGGTCAGGCGCTGCTGTACGCGCCGCTGCATGCGTTTTCCAAGTACTACCAGCGTTCGCGCACCAGTGCGCAGAAAACCCTGATTGTCGGCACGGGTGAGTTGGCGCTGGGCCTGGCGCAGAAGATCAGTCTGGTGGAAAACCTGCCACTGGTAGGTTTGGTCAGCAATGGCACGAAACCGGTTCTGGATTCGGATGCACCGCGGGTGGTGGGCGATCAGGAGGATCTGCTGCAACTGATCAAGGATCATGACATCCGCCGTCTGTACATCACCTTGCCGCTGGCGGAAGCGGCGAAAATCGAAGCGATGTACGTCGATTTGCTCGGGGCCAACGTTGATGTGGTCTGGGTGCCGGACTTGAACAGTCTGACCCTGCTCAACCACTCGGTGAAGGTCGTGGATGGTCTGCCGGCAATCTGCCTCAACGAAAGCCCGCTGACCAGCCGCCCTACTGCTGCGTTGAGCAAAAGTCTGGTGGAAAAAGGCGTGGCGCTGCTGGCGATCATTCTGTTGAGCCCGGTGTTGCTGTTCATCGCGCTGGCGGTGAAGATCAATTCGCCGGGGCCGGTATTTTTCAAGCAGGATCGTCACGGCTGGAACGGCAAGGTGATTCAGGTGTGGAAATTCCGCTCGATGCGCGTGCACGATGATCGCGAGGTGATCCAGGCCAGCCGCAATGATTCGCGTATTACCGCCGTCGGGCGCTTCATCCGCCGCACCTCTCTGGATGAGCTGCCGCAGTTGTTCAACGTGCTGCAAGGGCAGATGGCCCTGGTCGGCCCGCGTCCTCACGCTGTCGCGCACAACCACTACTACTCGGGGAAAATCCTCGCGTACATGGCTCGTCACCGAATCAAACCGGGCATCACCGGCCTGGCGCAAATCAGCGGCTGCCGTGGCGAGACTGACACCCTCGACAAGATGCAGCGTCGGGTGGAGATGGACCTGCATTACATCAACAACTGGTCATTGTGGCTGGATCTGAAGATCCTGGTGAAGACGCCATTTACGCTGTTGTCGAAAGATATTTATTGATGGACTGGTGACAAGCCAGGCGATACCGCAAGGGGACGAAAGTCCCCTTTTTTGTGGGCGGGATTTGGGTAGTGGGTCAGGCTGTTGCGAAGGTGGCAGTGCCGACGCCTTCGCGGGCAAGCCCGCTCCCACAGGGTCCGGCGGTGTTCACTCAAATCGGGCACACCACAAAATCACTGTGGGAGCTTGCCTGCAAGCGATAGCGGTGGGTCAGGCAACATAGATTTTGAATGGACTGACGCCTTCGCGAGCAGGCTCGCTCCCACAGGGATCGGGGGTGGATCGGGATATCCAGTTCATCCCGCTCCCACAGGTCCCGAGAAGGCTCCGGGTTTACTCGGTAATCTTCGAGAAGTTGCGATAGAACATGTCACCCTCGCGGCTATCGGTCATCGAGTGCAGCTGGAAGCTGCGATTGAGCCTGGCGCCGCCGTCACGGGTCAGCGGGGCCCAGACCAGATTGGCGCGGCGCATGGTTGACATGCTCATCATTTCGTCGAACGGGATCGACAGGTAGATGCCCTTGTCGAAACTACCCTCCCCGTACTCGGCACTGCCAGCCGTGGTGATCGTCGCCCAGGCACCGAAGCGCACGCCGTTGAAGAACTCGCGGGAGATGTCCAGCGTACCGCCCCAGTCGCCGGCCAGGTAACGACCGACGCTGACTGCAGCCAGCGTATCGTAGGGCAAGTCGGTGTAGCCAGTGATGTGCCCGGTCCAGATCGAGTAGTCGCGCAGGCCGAAACCCTGGTCGAACTCGCGCTGACGCACATAGTTCAGATCCGCCCCCACCGACCAGCGCTCACCGGTCGGCCGGAACAGCACCTCACCGCCGACACCGGCAAACATCGACTCCAGATAACCGCCGTAGACCATGCCATACAGGTCCTTGTCCAACTGCTCGGCATGGCTGACCTGAAATAACGGCATGGTCACTTCCGAGGTGGTCAGGTACTGACGCAAATCGGTACGCACCCGCGGCAGGCCGCTCGGCGCATCGTAGGTGAACTTGTCGAAGTTGTTTATCAGGTTGGCACTGAGCAAGCCGTTCCACCAGGTATTGCGGTTGAAGCGGTACTCCGCGTCCGCATCGGCGCTGAATTGATAGAGCAAGCCATCCGGGCCGCCGACGTTCTGCTTGAAGCCCAGGCCGACGCCATAACTGAAGTGCTGCGGCGCTTCGCTGTAGAGGGTTTTCTCGTTGTGCGGCATCGCCGGGTTGATCTCGGTGGTGCGGTGCAACGACTCCAGCGGTTCCTCGTTGTTGATCACTTCGCGGAAAGTCTGGCGCGGCACGCTGGTCTCTTCCAGCGGCAGGTCGTAACGCTTGTTGACCACGGTGAACCAGTTGATGTCGTCGTTCACACTGTTATCGAGAATCCGGCTCGCGCGACCAACAGCCTTCGACGAATGGAAGTAGCGCTGCTGCTCGCCGTAGACGATCAGCTCGGAATCACGCTGACTGATGCGCTCGACCTTGTACCCGGCATTCTGCTGCAGGCGCTGCGACACGTCGGCCCAGTTGACCTGTTCCATTGGCGTGGTCGGCATCTTCGCCGGCAGCGGTTCAGGCGTCGGGTCGTAGGTCTTGGCCGGCGCCTTGCGGCTGACGAAATTGGTGTGAAACGTGATGCCGAACATCGCCGTATTGCCGCGCTCCCACGCCGCGCTGACGTCCACCGAATCAGCCACCTTGAACACCGCACCGAAGTTGATCGGCGAGTCTTGCTTGATCACGTTGTCCTTCGGCTCGTGCTTGTAGTCGTTGCCTTCGTATTCGAGCTTCAGGCTGAGTCGATCCCACGGCGTCTGATAGCTCACGCCACCAAAGAACGACGGCCGACCGCGAAAGTACGAGCCGGAGTTGACGTCACCGGTCCCTTCAAGAGCCGGTCGGGTATCGAAGCGATCACTGACGTAGCCCAGCGGGTTGTCGAGGTCGCCGCGATTACCCAGGTAACCCCAGGCAATGCCGGCGCTGAAATCGAAATTGTCGAAGCGTTTGTTGGCGACGAAGAACTCACTGGAGAACAAGCCCGTACCACCGATGTCTCGGAAGCCCAGCGCGACTTCCGGCGCCCAGTGGCTTTCCTGCCACAGCCGGACTTTGGCGTCGACCGCCTTGTCCTTGTAGCTCTGGCTGCCGCTCAGCGCCTCGGAGCCGTACGGCCGGTTGGTGATCGCGGTGTAGCGGAACGAACCTTCGAGCCAGTCCAGCGGTTGCAACGACACGCTGTAGCGGCTGTACGGCTCGGTGCGGTTGGCATTGACGCTCAGTTCGCCGGCCGGCGCCATGCGCGCGGTCGGGGTCTGCAACAGACCGGTGCCACCGAAATCATTTTGAGTAATACGCGGCTCGGCATGCACCAGACCGCACGGCAATAACAACACAGCTGCAACACGTAACTTCAACGAACCACCTCAGCCAGCTGCGTGGCAATCAATTCGGCCAACTGCTGATTCAGTTCAGGAACAGGCGGATCCAGATCATCATTTTTCACCGGCACCAGAATCTTGCTGCCGGCCACGGGGAACTGCCCGCTCTCGCGATTCCAGTGGGCGATACCCACCCGACGCACCGCACCATTGGGCTGGATCAGCCACAGGTAATCGGCCTCGGCATCGTCCAGCGGTGTGCAGCTTTCCAGGTACTCGCGCGCCTCCAGCAGAGGCTGATAAGGCAGGTGACAGGTTTCGGCGACCGCGCCCAACACTTGCACCTCGTCGACCCGTTTCGGGTAGATCAGCCGATCGCCGTCGTCCAAACGAATGTTGCGCGCGAAACCGACTTCCACCGCGACCGGATCGAGGTCCGCTACCTGGCGCCCGGTGACCGGCATCTGCCGCACCTGCTCGGCCAGGCGCAGCGCCAGCGCCGCGCGGCTCGGTCGGTCAAACAACGAAGCCATACGCTGCAACACATCGAGATCGAACAACACGCCGGCCTTGAGCCGCGCCTGCTGTTCCAGCAACGACTGACGCAGCAACACGCCAGCCAGCCAGTAACCCTCGGCATTCGGCACCGCCACGCTGATCACGTCGAGCAAGCGCCCGCCCGGTGGCAATTCCACCGGCCCCGGATTGGCCACATCGCCGCTGACCATGACCGCTGCCTGACTGGCGCCGCTGAGCAACAGCAAACCTGCCGATAACATCCGTAAGCGCTTCACGGCAGATGCCTGCGATCAGGGGTCAGTTGCACGATGCGCACGCGCAGTTGCGTGGTCAGTTGCTGCTCGCTTTGCAGGATGAAACCGTCCAGCGGATCGACCCAGTAATGGTTGGTCGCGCGCAGGCCGATGGCCGGGACGTCGATGCGTTCGTCGACACGCAGCACGGTGTATTCCTTGTCGAGAATGTGCAGGGTTTGCGTGGCTCGGCGAGAGAACCGGCTGTTGACGATCAAACCGACTTCCTGGCCCTTGTACAGGTCGATCCAGCGCTGACTGGTGAAGCCATCGGCGACTTGATGCAGGCCGCGCTTGAACGGCGCGTCGTCGGCCAGCCGCGTACCGTCCAGGTCGCCCTCGACGCCGAGGCCGATGGTGCGCACAGCGAGGCCGTCACGCAGCAGCAACACCTGTTTGCCGGAAGCCACCCAGAACTGCAGGTCTTCACGCTCACGCACCAGCGCCAGCACCCCGGAGCCAGACGGCGTGGTCAGTTTGACTTGCGGATACTTGACCTCGGCCACCTGGGCCGCGCTCACGTCCAGCTCGTCCGGCCCGATCACCGCCGACTTGAGGTTGCGCACCGAGGCGGTCATCAGCGGGTTACAGCCACACAACATCAAGGCCGCCATCAGGCAGACGCCCACTTTCAAGGTTTTCACGGTCGGCCTTATTTGCTGTTGTTACTGAATTCGCTCCAGTTCTTCGCAGCGGAAGCCCCGGTCCCGACAATCGATGCCGACGGCACCAGTTGGCTGATGAAGCGGTTCCAGCGCGTGACGTTGGCCGGGCCGACGTACACCACATCCTGCGGACGCACCTCAAAGTGCGAAGCGAGTGCCATTGAGGTCGGCGACTGAGCTTCCAGTTGATAGATTTTCGCCGGCTCGACATCGAGGTTTTCCACCCCGCGAATCACGTACACCGCGTTGCCATTGGAGGTGGTCTGGCTCAAGCCGCCGACCGAACCGAGCACGTCGGAGAGGTTCATCGTTGCGGTCTTGAAGCTCAGCGCACGGGGCTGGTTGACTTCACCCATGACATAGATGCGCTTGTTGTCGTTGTACGGCAGATACAACTGATCGCCGCCCTTGAGGAAGACGTGCTGCAACTCGGAGTCCTGCTGGTTCAGCGAGTCGAGATTGAGCGGATACACCCGGCCATTGCGCGTCAGCAACAGGCCCGACAGATCGGCGTTGTTGGTGTCGATGCCGGCCGTACCAAGAGCCTCGACCACGCTCAGCGGGTTGGTGGAAATCGGCTGCGGACCGGCCTTGGCCACGGCGCCCGAAACCACCACTTTCTGACTGGCGAAACGCAGCACCGCGACATCCACTTGCGGCTCGGCGATGAACGCCGACAGGCGGGATTCAATGTCCGAGCGCAGTTGTTGAATAGTCTTGCCGGCCGCCTGCACTTCCTTGATGAACGGGTAGTACAGCGTGCCATCGGAGCGCACCAGTCGACCGTTGGCGTCGATCTGCTGTTGTGCCCCCGAAGGCGCGGTCAGCTCCGGGTGATCCCAGACCGTGATGTACAGCACATCGTTGCTGCCGATGCGGTATTCCGCCGGCGTTGCCAACAGTTCCGTCGGTACCGACTCACGCTTTTGCGTGGCGCGGGTCATCGAGATCAGCTTGGGCGTGATCGGAATCAGCTCGACCCGACTGCTTTCGCTGGCGCCCTGGCGCGTGATGTTGCCGGTGCTCAGGTATTGGCCGGGGGAAAACATGCAACCTTGCAAAGCGATACTTGCCAACAGCAAAAGAGAAAAACTACGAGTCATAATGGCACTACGCTATTCAAGGGCGAATCTAAAAATAAAGTCACCCGACTTGCGTCGGGCGACCCTGTACTGCACTAACAAATGTTCCTGTTAGTTGTGCGTGCCAGTGGTGCCGGTAGTACCGGTGGTGCCCGTGGTACCGCCGTTGGCACTTCCGCCGCTGTTGGACGCCGCGACTGCACTGGCAACCATTGCAGTACTGGCAGCAGGCGCTGTAGAAGCCGCGACACTGCCAGATACATTGGTCACCGCAGTAAGCGGCGCTTCAGCAGCGGACGCCCAGTTGCTCAACATCGTCAACAGGGCAATCGCCATCACTTTTTTCATATCAACTCCTTTCTAACATTCGGCCTGTTAAAAACCGGCCTGAGTTAGCGGTGGTAGCGTTCAAGTTCGCGAAAATCGCGAACAAGATCCGTCGTCCTTTCACAGTCTTACCCAACTGATAAAAGTCGAACGGCAGGTTTATATCTACGGACTTGCAAAAGGCATTTCCAGCGTATTTTCCCGACGATATCTAACAGCTGACCGAAACTAACATTCAGTATTAGAACGACATCATTCGAGATAACCGCGCGGATGATTCGATTGCCAGCGCCAAGTATCGGTGACCATGTCCTGCAAACTGCGCGTGGCTTTCCAGCCGAGTTCTCTTGCGGCCTTGGAGGCGTCGGCCCAACTCTCGGCAATATCGCCGCTGCGCCGCGGCATCACTCGGTATGGCACCGGACGCCCGCTGGCTTGTTCGAAGGCATGCAGCACTTGCATCACGCTGTAGCCGTCGCCGGTACCGAGGTTCCAGGTGTGAATGCCCGGACGATCGGCAATCGATTGCAGGGCTTTGAGATGGCCATCGGCGAGGTCGACGACATGGATGTAATCGCGAACCCCGGTGCCGTCGATGGTCGGGTAATCGTCGCCGAAAATCGACAGCTCCTGCAGGCTGCCGACCGCGACCTGGCTGATATAAGGCAGCAGGTTATTGGGAATGCCATTGGGGTCTTCGCCCATGTGCCCGCTGTGGTGGGCGCCAATCGGGTTGAAGTAGCGCAGCAAGGCGATGCTCCAGCGCGGCTCGGCCAGGCTCAGGTCGCGCAGCACGTTCTCGACGATCAGCTTGGACTGGCCGTAAGGATTGGTCGGAATACCGGTGGGGAAATCCTCGCGGATCGGCATCTGCTCGGGCTCGCCGTACACCGTGGCCGACGAGCTGAACACCAGCCGGAACACCCCGGCCGCGGCCATCGCCTGACACAAGGTGATGCTGCCGCCGACATTGTTCTCGTAGTAATCCAGCGGCTTGCGCACGCTCTCGCCGACGGCTTTGAGCCCGGCAAAATGCAGCACCGCGTCGATCGCATGCTCTTGGAAAATCCGGTCGAGCAACGCCCGGTCGCAGACATCGCCGCGAATCATCAACGCGCTTTTGCCGCAGATACCTTCTATCGCGTGCAATGCCGCATCGCTGCTGTTGCAAAGATTATCCAGTACAACAACTTCATAACCTGCTTCAAGCAGCGCAAGTGTGGTGTGCGAGCCGATATAGCCGGCGCCACCCGTTACCAGAATCTTCATAGCGCGGTCCGTCATTGGATAAGTGACAAGTAGCCTGTCAAGTCCCTTTCATTGAATCTGTGGCGCACCACACAAATAAGGACGACAACAGCCTTAAACAAAATTAGTTCAACCACTGGCAATAAATATTTTTGCAGGTCAAACTGTATTGCCCGGTACTTATTAGCACCCCAAGTACACTCATCACTATCAACAGATACCGACTAAAAATAACTAATAACGCCTTAACCGACATCTCATAACATTGTCATGTTTTACCCCCTGCGCTAATTGCCATTAACAACCTGACTCAGGTATTAAAGTACTCGTTCAATAATCATTGAAACTCGTGCGCTTTGATAAGTGCGCGCACCCGTTGCCTGTGTTCCATGACTGTCCAGGATACTTTTATGATTCGTAAATGTTTGTTCCCCGCTGCCGGTTACGGCACGCGTTTCTTGCCGGCGACCAAAGCCATGCCGAAAGAAATGCTGCCGATCGTCAACAAGCCGTTGATCGAATACGCCGTTGAAGAAGCACGGGACGCCGGCCTGCAACACATGGCCATCGTCACCGGTCGGGGCAAGCGTGCGCTGGAAGACCACTTCGACATCAGCTACGAACTCGAACACCAGATCCGCGGCACCGAGAAAGAGAAATTCCTCGCCGGTACCCGCGAGCTGATCGACACCTGCACCTTCTCCTACACCCGTCAGGTGGAAATGAAGGGCCTCGGTCACGCGATTCTCAGCGGCCGCCCGTTGATCGGCGATGAACCCTTCGCCGTGGTGCTGGCCGATGACCTGTGCCTGAACCTGGACGGTGATGGCGTGCTCTCGCAGATGATCCAGCTGTACAAAAAATTCCGCTGCTCGATCGTCGCCATCCAGGAAGTCCCGGCCGACCAGACCCACAAGTACGGGGTGATCGCCGGCGAACTGATGTCCGAGGGCATCTACCGGGTCAATAACATGGTGGAAAAACCGGCGCCGCAGGACGCGCCGTCGAACCTGGCGATCATCGGCCGCTACATCCTCACCCCGGACATCTTCGACCTGATCGCCGACACCCAACCGGGCAAGGGCGGCGAGATCCAGATCACCGACGCGCTGATGAAACAGGCGCAAAACGGTTGCGTGCTGGCTTACAAGTTCAAGGGCCTGCGCTTTGACTGCGGCGACGCCGAGGGTTACCTGCAGGCGACCAACTTCTGCTACGACAACGTCTACCTCAAGGGCCGCTGAACGGTCCCCGCCCACTTCTCTTTTCAGGAGGCAACCATGAACATGGCACAGCATGCAGCAGAGATTGAACGGGAGGTGGGCAACCTCGGGGTGGTGAGCTGGCTGTCACGCCATCAGCCGTTGCCCAGCGCCAACGAGTCGTGGCTGGGGAGTATTCTGCTGGTGGAACGCATCGGCATGTTTCCTTCGTCCGGCGACATTCGCCGGCCGTTAGCCGATCCCTATCCTCTGCTCGCCCATCTGAAACACCTGTATGCCGAGCAGGCGCTGGAAATGGACGATCGTGATGGCCTGAAGGTGATCTTCAGCGACTGGCGCTTCCGCGTACGCCTGTGCTGCAACGAGCCGGCGATCATCATCAATGTCGAGACTCGGTGTGCGACGCAACTGATGCCGCAGAAGACTGCGGAGCTCCTGAGCCAGATAGATAACTTCAAATAAAACACCACCCCTGTAGGAGCTGCCGAAGGCTGCGATCTTTTGATTTTGTATTGAAGAGCAAGATCAAAAGATCGCAGCCTTCGGCAGCGCCTACAGGGGTTTCGTTGGGTCGCAACTGTCCGCATTGATGCCACTGACGATCCAGCGATAGAAGTAATCGGCAATCACTTTCCCGCCCGTGGCCGGCTGCGGATGAATCTTGTCCGGGCCGATCATCGCCGCTGCATAGCGTTTGACGTCAGGGCCGAACGCGCATTGCAGATTGGCAAAGCCCAACTGCTGCTCATGCGCCCATGGCTGCAGAACCTGCGCATACGCCGACATCGGATAGGCACTGGACCGCGTGGTGTCCTGACGCATGATCAGGTTGATGCTCGCCGCCGGCTGGATCTCGCGGATCATCGCCACCAACCCTTGAACGTTGTGCAGGTACTGTTCGGGTTTGACCCCGAAACCCTGGTCGTTGCCGCCGAGCATGATCAGGTAAATGTCGGCGGGGATCCTCGACACGGCGGCTTTCCACTGCACCTGCCATTGCGGGTTCTGGTGATAGAAATCCGCCGAGGCCGCGCCCGAGGCCGCCAGTTTTGAAACCCGCACGCCGTGCTGATCGTTGCTCAGCCACAGGCCAAACAAGGTCGGTGCGCCCTTCACCACTTCCAGTTTGAATGACCAGTCTGGCGCTGAAGAGAGACCTGCAAGCGGTACTTCCTGAACGCCCGACCCCTTGAGCGTCAATGGCTGCCAGTCTTCCGAGGGTGTCCAACGGTAGCGCAGCTCACTGGCTTCGCCGTTGCCCAGGTAGAGCAATTTCGCCTGGGTGACTTGGGTGTCGATGGCGGGTGTCGGGCTGGCATCGATTTGCAGCCAGGCGCCGGGCTTGCCGGTCACCGTGCGGCTGTCGGGGCTGGCCTGGCCGAGGCCGGACACTTGCCAGCCACCACCGAAGTATTTTTCGCTGCTGCGGGTGTATTTGAAATGCGTGCCGCCCAGCGCGGCGCCGTGGTTGAAACCGACGTAACCGGGGCCGGCAAAACCGACTTCGCCGGCCACGCGCTGTACCAGTTTGTTCAGGTAGAAATCCTGCCCGGCGCTGTAGCTGTCGCCGATCACCGAGACCGACAAAATCTTCCCGGCCTTGCCTTCACGCCACTGCGCAAAGCGCTCGCGGGCATCGCCCACTTCCACCACCGACGCCGCGACGGGCTGAGCGTCATTTACTGCCAACATGCGTTATTTCCTTCAGTCTGGAATGGCCCCTTCGCGAGCAGGCTCGCTCCCACATTGGATCGACGTCATACGCCAATCCCCTGTAGGAGTTGTCGAGTGAAACGAGGCTGCGATCTTTTGATCTTTGACATCAACATCAAAAGATCGCAGCGTGCCGCAGCTCCTACAGAGGTCTTGTGTCCTCCGTTGAACCCTGTGGGAGCGAGCCTGCTCGCGAAGCTTTTCAGCTATTGGCCGGCACCACCGGAGCAATGCTCGCCAGCGATTTTTTCTTCGCCGCACGCTCGCCCAAAAACAGCACCGAAGTGACATTGAAGCGACTGAAAATCATCGACAGCACCACCGGCCCCAGCAAGCCGAAGAGCAATCCGCTGAGCACCAGAATGCTTTCGTCTTTCACACCCAGCCGCCCCATGACAAACCGCGAAGTCGCCGCAAACAACACATGAAACAGAAAGATCGCGTAAGAGTAGCCGCCCAGCCAGGTCAGCCATTTCGAGCGCATGTCACTCGACAGCAAGGCGATGCAGGATACGCAGCCCACGGTCAAGCCGATCAGGCTGCGGCGGTCGACAATCAACTCGCGATCAATCGCTGCCACGTACAGCAGCGTCAGCGAGATCAACACAAACACCAGCGGCCCGATCACCTTGAACCGTTGCTTCAACGCTTCGACATTTTCCTGGCCAATCATCCCCGCCACAAAAAACGGCAGCAGGTAAATCGCACCATTGATGCCGAACGCATCGAGCTTGAACGGCGGCAGCAGAAACAGCGCCGCAGCGAAGGCGAACAGCAGATACAAGCGCGACATCGAACGCAGCATCCCGCGCCATTCCAGCAGGCCGACGAACATGAAAATGATGAACACCGCCTGCAGGAACCAGAAGTGATTGACCGGTACCCAGAACGACAGCAACGCATCGATCACGCCGACGTCCTTGTTCACCCCCGGCCCCACCGCCTGCAACACCGAGAACGGCACACCGACGCAAAACAACGGCACGATCAACCGTCGCACCTTGCCGCTGAAGAATGCGGAAAAGTCATTGCCGCGAATTTTGTAGATCGAATAGATGTAGCCGGAAATAAAGGTGAACAGCGGCATGCGCACGTACACCATCGAGTCGGCGATCACCCGAAACGGCGAGCCGAGATCGATTTTCAGCCCTCCGCCCAACGGGCCGATGACGTGATAGAGCACCAGCAGCAGGCACGCCAGACCACGCAGGGTTTCGATCTCCAGCGATTTTTTCTTGCTCGACATACAGCACCTGCCTCAATTCAGAACGCGTGATTCAACCCGCACCGGTTTGTTCGCACGCAACATCAGGCCCAGGCCGACAAACAGCACCGGCACCACCATGGAAAAGTGCCGGGCGAAGGAGCCGAAGTCCGGCTCGAACAAGCCTTGCACTAACAGAAACGCCAGCGGGATCGCGATCAGTTCCTTGGGTTTGGTCTCGATCGGCGCACCTTTGTAATCGGTGGACGTGATGACTTTGAACAGCAGCAGCGCGGTCATGATCATCAGCGCGACGAAGATCACCTGGCCCGGCCCGGACAACAGAATCAGCTCCACCGGGAACGACAACCGGAAGAAAATGATCATCGAGTCCAGCGCCTGCGAGACGAAGTCGCTGCCACTGAGCCACGAGACGATCAGCGATTTCGACCCCTCCTCCCCCGCCGTACGCAACTCGTTGTTGCTGGCTCGAATCGACGACACCGGAAAGCCCAGCGCCAGTTGGATCGCCATGGCCACCGCCAGGTAAAACAGGAACAGCATCAGGAAGAAGGTGAAACGCGACACGTACTTTTTCATCACGCAAACGCCGACCCACGACAGCGAAAACAGAATCCAGTAAGGCCGGATCAGCACGCCATAGATCACCGCCGACAGAAAAAATCCGCCGCGGTATTTGCGCGTCAATGCGCTGAACAAAATGCTCAGCACCGCCACCGAGACGATGATTTCCTTGGTCAGGTTTTCCAGAAAAAACGAACGCACCACACCCCACAGGCACAGGGTGCCGAAGATCGCCAGCGGCATGCGCCGAAACACCACCACCGGGATCGCCGTGAGGAAGAAGTTGCAGAACATCCCGTAGGCCCAGGCGTTGGTCAGGTTGATCCCGGTGGGCCGCAGCAGGAACGCCGAACACTCGTAGGAGGAGCGATCCGGCGAGAACGGGTTCCAGAAATTGCAGTTGTCGGCGCGGGCGTAGGACGACCACAAGGTCATCGCATCCGGCCCCGGATCGCGCGGGATCAGCAGCGGCATCGCCACCGACAGAAACAACCCGGTGAACAGAATCAGGAACGACAGCGAAGAATCGAGTTTGCGGCCGCGAAACTCGATACACGGCAACTTCAACCCCATGCCAGCGCCCCTTTGGCACGGGTCGCCCGAGTCAACACGGCGATCACCCCGAGCTGCACGATGATCGCAAAGACATTGCCCCACGCCGCGCCATAAATCGAATAGTGCTTGATCAACAGGAAGCTGACCGGCACCGACACCAGCAAGCAAATCGCCGCACTGGCGAATGACACCCGACTGTTTTTCGAGGCGATCAGACCGCCCCAGACGATGTCGCCAATGGCCCGCAGAGCAAAGGAAAAGATCAACACGCCGAGGAGTGCGTTATCCGGACGCGGCACGCTGTTGGCGACGTAATCGAGCACCACGTTGAAGAACAGATAGATCAGCACGGCCACCGCCGCCGACACCGCTAACGAGCGCATCACCCACTTGTTGACGAACAACTGCCGGACGCTGAACGCCTGTTGATCCGCCTGAAACCGCTTGGCCAGCACCGGAATGCCGACTACCGCCACCACCGCGTAAGACAGCGCCTGCAGAGTGTTCGCCGCCGACCACGCGTACACGTATTTGCCGAGGCTGGCGTAGGGTTCGAGGTCGGCAATCAGAAAGCGCTCGGCATACTGACTCAGCGCGATCAAGCCCGTACCGAAATAAAACGGCAACCCGGCCTTCCACACGGTCGCCGTCGTCAGCGCTTCGCTGACCCGGCCCTTGTGCACATTCACCACGATCAGGTAACCGGCGACGATCACCAGCACGTTGGCGGCCACCCACAACCACAGCACACTGGCGATGCCCGACACCCAGTCGAGCATCATCGCGCCCACCGCCAGCAGCGCCCAGAGACCGGTCTTGATGAAGAACAGCAGCGCGCCCGCGGTGGCTTTCTGCGCAGAAAACACGAACGAGTTGATCTCGAACGACAGGTGTTCAGTGAGCAACACCAGCGTCACGCAGAGGATCAGCGCGGTGCTCGCCTCGACCTGCTGGAACAGCGAGTAAATCCCCACCGTCAGCAGCGACAGCAGCAGCCCCACCGCCAGGTACAGCAGCATGACTTTGTCGACCACCCGCCGCGAGCTGCCGCCGACGCTGATCAACCGGTTGATCTCGGAACTGAAACCAACGCTGTAGAACTTCGAAGCGATCAGCGACGCGGCGACCACCACGCCATAAAACCCCAGCGCTTCGTAGCCCAGGTAATGGGTGATGGCCAACACCAGCAGAAACTTCGCGCCCAAGGCTCCGCCGCGCAGCAGCAAGCGAAATATCATCGAACGACGCCTTTGATGATCTCGTCCATCATCACCGTCTTGGCTTCGATTTCGCGGCAGGTGTCGGTCAGGCGCTTGCCGAAGTTCGACAGCGCGTTCGGCGCGTACACGGTGTCGATGATGGTGTCGACATTGATGTCGCCGCCATTGATCACCCAGTCTTCCACGCCCATGTCCTGATAGGCGCCAAAGCCTTTGCGCTCGTAGCTGATGTGGTACGCCGGGACGCCGGACAACAGCGATTCGATGGCGCCGTGCAGGCGCACCGAGATCACCAGGTCCGGCTGATATTTGGCAATCGTCGCCTTCAACGACAGCAGGTCTTCGCTGATGCCCAGTTCGCGATAGAACGCACCGTCGTCGTTACCGCGAACGGCACTCTGTACGGCGCAAACCACTTTGCTTTTGTTCTTCAGACGCTGCAGCAGCAACTTCAGGTTGGCGACGTAGGCGACTTTCTTTTCCTTGCTCCACTCCGGCGGCTTGCGCAGCACCACGCACACGGTGGCCGGCGACGCGGCACAGCGGGTGAACTTCGGCTGCTGAAGAATCTTGCTGGCCAGTGACTGCACCGCCAGATCCGGCGCGCGGTAGACGTTTTCGCAGGCATCGAACATTGCCGAGGAGCGGTTATCGCGCACGAACACCGCGTCCGCGCTGGCGTAGTGATCGACGATCTTGCGGCTCTCGCCATGGAACGGGCCGATACTTTGCGGCAGGTACACCGACGGCACCTTGCTGAGGATCGCCGTTTCCAGTTGCTTGGCGTGGCCGAGTTTGAGCTTGATGTGTTCGAAGGCGCTTTTCGAGCGCATGTAGCCGCCACCGACGCCGACGATCAGATCGGTCTTGCGCAACAGATCCGCCAGCCCGGCATACGACTGATTGAGGAACACCGCCTGCTTGACCCGCCCCAGGCCCTTGGCCGCCATCACCGGCGCATCGAAACGCGGGTGCGGCAGGTAGGCGAAAGACTGCGGGTCGGAGGCCACGACATTGATCGCGGTGTCTTCGCCAAAGTTGCGCTGCACCAACGCGATGGCCAGATCGACGAGCAGGCCGTCACCGGAGTTGGACGCACTGTAGCCATGCAAAATCGTTACGTTCATAAGCTGAGTTCTACTTAATAAGTGGGAGCGCAATACACGTCGTAGGTCTGGCGGATCATCAGCGCGGCACTGAAGCGCTCACGCACGATGTTCCGGCCTTCGCTGCCGAGGTCGAGCAACCGCGGCTTCTGGATTCGCGCCAGCACATCGGCCAGCGCCTGGTGATCACCGGTGGGAAAGACGTAGCCGGACACTTCATGGGTGACCAGTTCGGGCAGCGACGTGCAGTTGCTGGCGATCACCGGCAAACCCATGGCCATGCCTTCCAGCGGCACCATGGCGAAACCCTCCCAGCGGCTCGGCACGATCAGCGCGTCGGCCTGTTGATACAGCGCCTGCACTTCGGCCGGCGTGACCCACGGCAGGTACTCGACCGCGTCCATCTGCGGGCACTCGACCGTGTCCTCGTTGACCGCACTGCCAACCACGGTCAGCTTCAGATCGTTGCGCTGTACCTTGGCGAAGGCTTTGAGCAATACGTCGAAGCCTTTCTGGTAATCGAGGCGACCGACGAACAGCAGATGAATCGGCGCGGGGTTGTCGGCCCTCGGTGCGTCATCCTTGTGCGGGATGCCGTTGTAGATCAGGCGCATGCGCTTGCGCTCGATACCGAACCGCGCGGCTTTGTCCATCTCGTAGCGGCTGACGCAAATGATCACGTCGGTGACTTTCTGCAAGACGCGCTCGATCGAGGCGTAGACCTTCTGCTTGATGGGCGAGCTTTCCATCAGGAACGAAAACGCGTGCGGGCAGTAGACGATTTTCGGCCGACGCCACGGCTTGAGCAGCACACAAACACAGCGGCCGATCACCCCGGAAAACGTGCTGTGCAGATGCACCACATCGGGTTTTTCCTTGAGCAGCGTCCGTGCCAGTTCCCACGCAAAGCGCAGCAGCGAAGGCACGTTACGCCCGGATCTGACGAACGTGCGAATCTGGCTCTGATCGATGCCGTGCAGCTCCTGTTTCTGGTCGAGCGGCACCAGATAGACCCATTCGTAGTTCGCGGCCTGGCCTTCGGGCGACGCCGATATCGTGCGGATAACGGTGGCGACCCCACCTTTTATCGTTTCTGCCACGTGCAGTATTTTCTTCACAACCCACCCACTTTCATGCCTGTTGGAACGTCCCTGAATCTCAGGATTTGTCCGACGCGTATTCGTAGTTGTAATAGCCGTAGCTGCCATTGCCGTAATAGCTGGCAGCGCGCTTTTCGACGCCGTTGAACACCGCGCCCTTGAGCTCGATGCCGTTCTGCGCGAAGCGGCGAATGGTCGCTTCAATTTCCTTGGCCGGGTTTACTGCAAACCGGGTGACGATCAGGCTGATGCCGGCTTCACGTCCGACAATCGCCGCATCGGTCACTGCCAGCAGGGGCGGCGTATCGATGATCACCACGTCGTAGCGCTGACTCAGCTCGGCGAGCAGATCGCGGAAGTTGGCGTGCATCAGCAGCTCGGAAGGGTTCGGTGGAACCTGACCACGGCTGATGAAGTGCAGGTTGTCGATTTCCACCGTGTTGATCGCCTGCTCGATGCTGCAGCGCTTGACCAGCAGATCCGACAGGCCATTGGCGATCGGCACATTCAGCGTCTTGTGCAGGTGGCCCTTGCGCATGTCGGCGTCGATCAGCAGCACGCGCTGACCGCTCTGCGCCATGACCGCGGCGAGGTTGGAGGAGACGAAGGTCTTGCCGACCTGCGGGCTGGGGCCGGAGATCATGATGCGGTTGTTGGTCGAATCCAGCGCGGCGAAATGCAGGCAGGTGCGCAGGCTGCGGATCGACTCGATGGACAGGTCGGTCGGGTTGCGCAACGCCAGCAGATAGGCCGGTGTTTCAGCGGTGATTTTGGCCCGGCCCTTTTTCGTGTCCTCGTCGCGCTGCAAAGCGCTGTAAGGAATCGAGGCGTACACCGGCAGCCCGAGCTGTTCGATGGCTTCCGGCCCTTCGAGGCCTTTGCTCAGGGATTTGCGCAACAGCACCAGCGCCACGCCGACAAAGGCGCCGAGGAACGTCGCGATCAGCACGATCAGGGCTTTTTTCGGTTTGACCGGGCTGCTCAGGTCGACATCCGCCGGGTCGATCAGGCGCACGTTGCCCACCGCACCGGCGCGGACGATGTCCAGCTCCTGGGATTTGTTCAGCAACTGCGTGTAGATCTGCGAAGCGACTTCCACATCGCGGGTCAGGTTGAGCAGCTCCTGTTGCGTCGCCGGTAGATCGCCGACCTTGCCTTCCAGCGATTTCTGCTGCTGGGTCAATTCGCCGATCTGCGACATCAAGGCGCGATAGGCCGGATGCTGCTTGGTGAATTTGCGATCCATTTCCGCCTGCTGCATTTTCAGCTCGGAAATCCGCGTTTCCAGCGCCACGGATTGGCCGAGCACCGATTGGGTTTCCAGGGAAATGTTCACGGTCTTGCCGTGGGTCTGGTAAGCGTTCAGCGCGTCGCTGGCCTTGGCCAGATCACGCTTGACCTGCGGCAACTGGCTTTGCAGGAACGCCAGGCTTTGCGCCGCTTCCGCCGAGGTCCGACGTACGTTCTGATCGACGTAGAGCGCGGCGATCTTGTTGAGGATTTTCACCGCCTCGGCGGCGTCGGNCCAGGCGGATAATCCCCGACTCTTTACCTTGCTCGGAGATATCCAGCGCATCCTGGTAACCCTGAATGGTCACGATCCGTGGATTGCGCACCACTTCGAAACGGGCACCCGGGTTGGCTTGCAGACGTTCGACCAACCCCTCGACGCCGTCCTGCGCGAAGGCTTCGCCGGCGACGCCCTCGACCAGCAGGTTGTCATTGTCATCGAGCAACTGAAAGTGCTGTTGCTCACCTGCAATCAGGGTGAGCTTCTTGCCCAACAGTTCTTTGGGCAGATCGAGCCGGGCGAATTCTAGACGCTCGCCGCCCCAAGCGTAGCTGTTGAAGCCAAAACGCGGCGGTGCCACGCTGGACTCGGTTTCACCGCGATAACGCCGGGCGAGAAAACCGCCGATGACCGGGAAGGTGTTGGGGGTGACGTCGATGTCCAGGCGCAGGTCGTCGACGGTTTTGCCGATCACCGCGCGGGATTTGATGATGCCGATTTCGGTCACCGACGGCGATTGCCCACCGAGCATGCTGCTGAGGTCGGAAAAGCCGAGCATGTCGTTCTTTTTCGGTTCGACCTGCACCAGCGCGTTCGCCAGGTACACCGGCGTCGCCAATACCGCGTAGGCAACGCCGGCGGCCATGAAGGCACCGGTGAATGCACCGATCAGCCATTTCTGGTCGATCAAACTGCCGAATATGCCGAGAAGATCAATACTGTCTTGATCGTTATCACGGTTGGCGATTACTGACGGTAACTGCATAAGTCTTTCTTACCATTCACTGATCTGAAGAATATTCATCAATGTCCGAGGCGCTGCGCCCACGAGCTAACAGCATCTTCAATCAATGCATGGGCATGAATAAAAGCGGCCTTACCTTGACGATACGGATCCTGTATTTCTCGTTCGCTCTGCCACTTGCCAAGAAGAAACACTTTGCCTCGGGCGTGCGAAGCAATCTTCAGCACCTGATTCACATGTTGTTTTTCCATGACCAGAATCAGGTCTGATGCATTGACGATATCGGTCGTCAATTGCCGCGCCTTGAACCCCTCGGCGCTGTGCCCGTGGTCTTCCAGCACCTGGCGTGCCGAGGCTTCCATGCCTTCGCCGACTCGCGCTGCGAGGCCTGCGGAAGTCACGGAGATGGTTGAGGGGGTCAGCGCGTTGCGCAGCAGAAGTTCTGCTGTCGGACTTCGGCAAATATTGCCAACGCACACAACCAGGATATTTCTGAACAAGGTTTACTTTCCTGTGTAATATCATTCTGCCAACATCTAGTGCGAATCTTAATGAACCCACTAGATCATCCTGCACTCAGAAATAGATTCGCCCTGTTAGTACCAGCGTATTAAGTACCACAGCCTCAAAAGCCGCCAAAACACAATTAACGGACTAAAAATAACTGTGATTTTCAGGTCTGGTTTTCCTGACAAAAAATAACATTGGCGCACTTAGTGCCATTGTCAGTTTCGAAACAGTTATCTCGAGATACCTTTTCGCCGTTGTCACTTCTCACCCGGAGAACCGACATGAAATCAGCCCATCTCAAACCCCTGAGCGCCCTGACCCTGTTACTGCTGGCGGCAACCGGCCAGTGCCAGGCCAATGAACTGTTCCCGGCATTGCCCGCCAATAAAACCATCGGGGTTCAGGTCAAAGTCCAGACCTTTTCCGCTGCGGACGCCGAGCGCGTCAAAGCCACCGGCTTCAGTTTCGTGCGTTTTGGCGTATGGACTGACAGCCTGCCCAGCGCGGCCTACCAGAAGCAGATCAGCGATGCCTTCGCCGTGGCCCGCGCTGCTGGTCTTCCGGTGCTGATGACCCTGCGCGCGACCAAGCCGTTACCGGCCAATGATCTGGCGAACGCGGGGGTCGCGTATGCCAACGCGCTGACCAGCCTGGCAGCGACCTATGGCTCACAACTGGTGGCGATCGAGTTGTGGAATGAACCGGACCTCGGCACCTACTGGCCGACCGGTAACTTCGACACGACGTTCGTGCCGTTCATGAGCGCGGCGTGCAAGACCCTGCAGGACAAGCCACCCGCCGCCCCGGTGATCGGTTTTGGTTTTGCCCGGCCGCCAACGGCCGGCTCGGCGTCGACGGTGGCACTCAACCGAATCGTCAGTGAATACCCCAAATGCCTCAACGCGGTTTCCTACCATCCGTACGGCATGACCGGTACACAGATCAGCAACGCCCAGGCGTTTATCCAGCAGAACTTCCATCTGCCGGGGGTGATCAGCGAATGGGGCATCTCGGCGCTCGCCTCCAACGGCGGGATTGAGGGTCAGGCCAGCAAAATCAGCGCATTCGTGGCCGATATCAAAACCCGCAACATTGCCCTGACCTCGATCTACGAGTGGAAAAACAGCGACACCGGCAGCAATGACCGCGAGAAGAATTTCGGTCTGTTGACGTCCGATGGCCAGCCGAAACCGGCAGAAACTGCGGTCAAAACCCAGCTGAGCCAGCAATAACCTCCATCAATGTGCTCAAGGGGCGCTGGCCGTCAGTTGCTTTGAACCTGCGGCCGATTTTGGCATCGTATTCATCGATACCGCGCCCCACCCTTCAAACAGCCGTTCTCAGGTTGTTGCCCCCGGGGAACCCGTTACGCCTTGATGCCCTTGAGTGGCCGTCAGCGCTCGGGTAATGTCGTCAAACCCACAGGACAGAGCACACCCATGACTTCCAAGCTGGAACAACTCAAACAGATGACCACCGTGGTTGCCGACACCGGCGACTTCGAAGCGATCGCCCGGGTCAAGCCGGTCGACGCCACCACCAACCCTTCCCTGCTGCTCAAAGCCGCTGCCATCCCGGCTTACGCCGAGCTGCTGAACGCTTGCGTCAGCGACTGCAAGGGCGACGTGGGCCTGGCCAGCGACCGTTTCGGCGTCGCCGTCGGCCAGGAAATCCTCAAAGTGATCCCGGGCCGCATTTCCACCGAAGTGGATGCGCGCCTGTCGTTCGACCAGGACGCCGTGCTCAAGCGTGCGCATCGCCTGATCGAGCTGTACGACAAGGCCGGCATCGGCCGTGACCGCGTGCTGATCAAGATCGCGTCGACCTGGGAAGGCATCCGCGCAGCCGAGATCCTCGAAAAGGAAGGCATCCAGACCAACCTGACCCTGCTGTTCTCCTTCGCTCAGGCTGCTGCTTGCGCTGACGCCGGGGTGTTCCTGATCTCGCCGTTCGTGGGCCGCATCTACGACTGGTACAAAAAGGCCAACGGCAACGACTACACCGGTGCCGATGATCCGGGCGTACAGTCGGTCACCCGCATCTACAACTACTACAAGGCCAATGATTACAAGACCGTGGTCATGGGTGCCAGCTTCCGCAACCTGAGCCAGATCGAGCAACTGGCCGGCTGCGATCGTCTGACCATCAGCCCGGACCTGATCGACAAGCTCGCGGCAGACACTGGCAAACTGGAGCGCAAACTCGCCCCGGGCCACGCCGGCGAAGCGCGCCTGAGCCTCAGCGAAGCGCAATTCCGCTGGCTGTCCAACGAAGACGCGATGGCTACAGAGAAACTGGCTGAGGGCATCCGTCAGTTTGCCCGTGACCAGGAGAAACTTGAGGCGCTGCTGCAGGCCAAACTGTGATCTGAGCGGTTGAAATGCAAAAAGGGCGAACCCGGTTGGGTTCGCCCTTTTTATTTATGCAGTGCCGGAAGATTCATCGTCTGGAATGACGCCTTCGCGGGCAAGCCCGCTCCCACAGGGTCAGGTGTGGAATGAAGATCTCGGGTTCACTCAATCACTGTGGGAGCGGGCTTGCCCGCGAAGAGGCCGGAACAGACAACCTCAACCCCAAAGAATCAGTGTCTTTCGAGGGCGTTCACCAGGTCATGGAAGGCTTCACGGTTGGAATCGTTCAGCCCCATGAGGATCTTGTGCGCTTCAAGCACCTTGATCCGCACCACTTCTTCTGACTGGTCCTGATCCGGCAGGTCGTCCAGGCACTCGGGGCACGGCACCGGGTGGTTGACGATGTTGAACACCTGCTCGAAGCCCATCGACTGCAGCAGCCGGGTGATGTCTTCGTGGGTGGTGACGACGGTCGGCAGCAGGCCGACCTTTTGCCGCGACAGGATCGACAGCTTGGCCAACAGGCCAAGGGTGGTACTGTCGATGCTGCGGGTTTCGGTCAAATCGATCACGATCGCGTTGAAATTCAACGCAGTGAAGATTTTCTCAATAGTCGCATCCAACGCCGAACACAGGGTCAGGCGAACTTCACCGACGAACTTCAGGACGAAGGTGCCGTCCTGCTCGGCGAACTGGATTCTACCGGTACTCATTGAAGGTTCCTGCTCAACACCAACAGGGCGATATCATCCGGCATCTCCCCTAGCGTGGCCAATCCAAACACTTGCCGCAGACCATCCAGGCTGCCGCCCGCCGACTTCACCCGTTGTGGCAAAGCGGCTTCTTTTTCCTTGAGCGTAGGTTCTGGCAACAGATCCAGAATACCGTCGGACATCAGCGTCAGGCTGAACGTCGATGGCAGCTCAAGCACGTGATCTTCGTAAGTGGCCTCGTTGAAAAGGCCCACCGGCAAACCGCGGCCTTCGAGGTAACGAACACTGTCAGGCGTGTACAACACAGGCAACGGCAGATGGCCGCCGATGCTATAGGTCAACAAACCGGTCTCCTCGTCGATGACTCCACCGACCATTGTGACGTGTTTGCCCAGCTTACAACTGATCAGCCCCCGGTTGATATGACCAAGGACTTCCGAAGGCTTGAATTCCGGCAATGTGCCGTTGCGCTTGGATTCGAACAGCAAGCGCGTGGTCATGAACTTCAGCAGCACGGTGACGAACGCTGAAGAGGCACCATGCCCCGACACGTCGGCCAGGTAGAACGCCACCCGACGCTCGTCGACGCGGAAGTAGTCGACAAAATCACCCGACAGGTACAGCGACGGGATGATCTGGTGGGCAAACTGGAACTCGTCGATGCGCCACGGGCTTTCCGGCAGCATGTTCATCTGCACCTGGCGACCGGCGTTCTGGTCTTCCTGCAGCAGGTTCAGGCTGGCTTCAAGCTCGCGGTTGGCCTTCTCCAGCTTCTCGCGGTAGCGCTGGTTCTCCAGCAGCAGGCGCGCACGATCCAGCGCGCGACGCACCGAGTGCTCGAGCACGGCCAGGTCTTCAAGAGGCTTGATCAGGTAGTCCGCCGCACCCAGGCGCAGCGCCTCGACCGCGTCGTTCATCACGCCGGCACCCGAAACGACGATCATCGGCGTTTGCGGTGACCGCTCGGTGACCTGACGGATGAGTTCGAGACCACCCATCTGCGGCATGCGCAGATCGCAGATGACCAAGTCGGGCTTGTCTTGCTCGAATACCTGAAGACCCTGTTGGCCGTTGCTGGCCTGCAGGACGCTGAAACCACTGTCTTCCAAATAGGCCGCGAGGCTCGCGCGCACTACTTCGTCATCATCGATTATCAGCAGCGTGGCACTGGTTTTTGGCATGTGGGCAAACGGCGCCAGAATTAGGTTGGCGTAGCAGGCGGGGCATCGGCCCGGCTCAGACTACTGGATTCGCTTTCTAGCCTCTCTGCTGCACCGCTTTCGAGCAGTGGCCCGGAACGCGATTGCACCAGAGGTGCCCTTCTAAGGCGCAGACGGTACTCCCATCCGCGGGGCGTTTCAAGCATGCGCCGATGGTCGCTTGACGACTTTACTTGTCAAATCACCGAGAGTTATAAGAACCGCTCAAACCGTAACCCAATGGAAGGTCAAAACCATGAGTCAAACCGGTCGGGACTACAGCGAAAAGCGTGATTTCATCCGCATGCGGGTCGATGCCGATGTGGTGTTGATCCATGAAGGTGATGAGGTATCAGCCGTGTGCATCGACCTCTCGAGCAGCGGCATGCAGGTCGAAGCGCCGCGCCAGTTCGCGGTTGGCGACCGCTTGAGTGTGCGCATCGACTCCGATCATGCCGCCTTGAGCGGGCTGGAAGCGGAGACCGAAGTGGTCTGGGTCAAGGCCCAGGATGGCGACAGCCAGAAACTCGGCCTGAGCATTCTGAAGATGAAATAAGCGCACACAAAAAAGGCGGCCTCACGGGCCGCCTTCTGTCATCGGTCGAGATTAAAAATCATCTTCGACGTGACCATCCTTGACCTTGAACTCGCGGTTCTGCAGGTAGGCGTTGCGGATGAAGGTGTACTTGTCGCCGCTGATCAGCTTCTCGCTCGACAGCAGGCTGGCACGGGTGTCGACGATGTTCAGGCCGAACACCGAGTTACGTACAGGCACGTCGTTGATGTAGCGGTACGGACCGGTGTAGCTGTCGACGTACTTCGACGGCGCATCACGCAGGGTGCTCGGGCCGAGCAACGGCAGCATCACGTAAGGGCCGCTGCTGACGCCCCAGTAACCGAGGGTCTGACCGAAGTCTTCATCGCTGCGATTCAGGCCCATTTTGGTGCCGACATCGAAGAAGCCCAGCAGGCCGAACGTGGTGTTGAAGATGATGCGCGCGGTATCGACACCAGCGGCTGCGGGCTTGGCCTGCAGAATATTGTTCGCCAGGTTGGTGACGTCACCGACGTTGCGGAACATGTTGTGGATGCCATCTTCAAGGAACTGCGGCGTCACGTACTCGTAGCCCTGCGCCAGCGGCTTGAGCGCGTAGGTGTCGACGAAGTCGTTGAACTGGAAGATCGGGCGGTTGACGCTTTCCCAAGGGTCTTCTTCCGTTGCAGCATTGGCGGCGAACGGAACCAGCAAGACGCTGGCACATACACATAGCTGAGCGAGAGGATTGCTCCAGCGCATAGAAAAGCTCCTTGGATTCGTACTGGCGCGGGCACCGTCGGCCCAAGCGTTAAGACCGCTAGTATAAGCGCAAAAGCCGTTTTGGGCAGTCTACCTGTCAAGAGTAATGCAGGACGTTTCCAGAGAGCGCCTTCACACACCTGTCATCCAGCTGTCACCGATGTCGCCTAACCTCGTGACTATTTCAGGGACGTTGCCATGACCCACGCTGAAGCCTTGCCTGTCGCCGCGCCCGGCCTGACCGCCGTGCTGTTCGGACTCAGTGGCTGCCTGGTGGATTTCGGTGCCCGTGCCCGGCAACACGCCAGCATGCTGCCCGAGCACGCCGACGCCACACCCGGCGCCCTCGACAGCCTGCTCAGCCTGCAGCGCCAGGAGATTCCCTGTGCGTGGATCGATGAGTTGCCCCCTGCCCTCGCGCACCCTTTGGCGGCCTCGCTGCCGGCGTGGATCAAACCGACGCAATATTCAGCAACAAACAATCCATGGCCCGCGCCGAATGCCTGCTGGCAGGCGCTGATGGGCTTGAACGTCAGCCGTCTGGATGGCTGCGTGCTGGTCAGTGGCGAGCCGCGCCTGCTGCAAGCGGGCCTCAACGCCGGGCTGTGGACCATTGGCCTGGCCTCCTGCGGCTCGTTGTGCGGCCTGTCGCCGAGCGAGTGGCAAGCCTTGAGCCAACAGGAACGCGAACAGCGCCGCGGCAAGGCGACCCTGCAGTTGTTCAATCTGGGCGTGCATTCGGTGATCGATCATCTGGGCGAACTCGACACCTGCCTGGCTGACATCAACCTGCGCCGCCTCAAGGGCGAAAAGCCCTGACCGGGATCATGCAGGTTGCAGCAGAGTGGATTAATCTAAAGGTCAGCCATAGACCTTTGGCGCGCGGCTGCGGTCAATGCCAGTGCCTCTTGATAAAAGGAAACCACCATGCCCGCCCAAGAACTGCAAAAACAACTCGACACCCTGCGCGAGCAACTGGAGCAGAATCCGCCGCTGTCCGAAGCCGAGCGTGAAGATTTGCATGCGCTGATGGCGCAGATTGAAACCGAAATCAAACTGGAAAGCGCCACCCAGGACGCCAGTATCGCCGATGGCGTGAACTTGGCGGTTGACCGCTTTGAACTCGAACACCCGGCCATTGCCGGCACCCTGCGCAATATCGTCAATGCGCTGGGCAGCATGGGGATCTGATTCCCGGGTATCCCAAAAAAGCAAAAAGATCGCAGCCTGCGGCAGCTCCTACAGGGAATCTCATGTAGAAGCTGCCGCAGGCTGCGATCTTTTGATCTTACTGACGGACCAGTCGGTGGTTCGGCAGTTGTACCGTTTCAGTGCTGCGATACGGGTTGATATCCAGCCCGCCGCGGCGCACATACCGTGCAAACACCGTGAGCTTCTCCGGCTTCAGCAAACGCTGCAGGTCGAGGAAGATCCGCTCCACACACTGCTCGTGGAAGTCCGAGTGCTGGCGGAAGCTGACGATGTATTCCAGCAGGCTCGCGTGATCCAGCGCCGCGCCACGATATTCCACGACCACGCTGCCCCAGTCTGGCTGGCTGGTCACCGGGCAGTTGGATTTGAGCAGATGGCTGTGCACGCTCTCTTCGACAATCCGCGAATCATCGCAACGCAGCAGTTCCGGACGCGGATGCTCATAGTTGCTGACGCTGATGTCCAGATCGTCGATGCACACGCCCGGCAACGCCACGACGCCTTCGGCTTCGACCTCTTTCAGGCTGCGTACGCGCACACCGACCGGTTTGCCGGCAGCGGCCGACAGGTCCTTGACCAGCGTCGCTTCCAGGCTGGCGATGTCGGCAAACGGCGTCTGGTTCAGCGAGTTCAGGTACAACTTGAACGACTTCGACTCGATGATGTTCGGCGAATCCGCCGGAATGCTGAATTCACCGATCGCCACCACCGGTTTGCCCGACGGCAGCAGCCACGACAGTTCGAAGCAGTTCCAGAAATCCACACCTTTATATGGCAGGGTTTCGGCGGTCAGGCCCAGTTCGGTCCATTTAGCGGTGCGCGGAATCGGGAACAGCAGTGACGGCGTGTACGTGGCGATGTATTCGCTGGATTTGCCCAGCGGCGAATGTTCGGCTGCGGGATGCATGGCGGAAACCTGACTGAAGAATCAGCGGATTCTATCAGCCTTTGCGCCCGTCTTTGAGTGCTTACTGACTGACAGTCAGTTTGCCGACCATGCCCGCCTGGTAGTGCCCGGGAATATTGCAGGCAAATTCCAGGTTGGTGGCCTTGCTGAAGGTCCAGGTCAGCTCGGCGGTCTTGCCCGGCTCGACCAGCACGCTGTTGGGGTCGTCGTGCTGCATGCCGTGGCCCATGCTGCCGTGATCCATGCCCGCCATGTCGTGGGACATTTCTTTCATGCCGGTAGGCGTGAGCATGCCGCTTTGCTGCATCTGCAGCATTTCCTGCTGGTGTTGGGCATGCATCGCCGCATCACCGAGGTTGAATTCGTGCAGTAACTGGCCTTTATTCACCAGGACAAAGCGAACCGTCTCACCGGCCTTGACCTGAATTGCCTTGGGGTCGAACGACATGTCGTTCAGTACAACTTCAATGCTGCGGCTGGCCTGCGCCGCCGGGGCTGGCTGGCCGAAGTCATAGCTGTGTGCGGGCGCGGCCCAGACAGGTGAACTCAACGCCAGTAAACAGGCGGCGACGGCCAGAGGGTTGCGCAAAAACATAGTCATACTCCAACAAGAAAAGGTTCAGCCTGTGGGAAACTCTAGCCCGCCCGCGCTGGCAACTACCTGACAGGCAGATTACAACTTTGTCAGGTTGGCGCGCGCCGTCTGTTCCCACGGTATAACGCTTTCGTTTCTCTATATCCGAGTCGCCCATGAAACTGCTGATCGTCGAAGACCAACCGAAAACCGGCCACTACCTGCGCCAGGGCCTGACCGAGGCCGGGTTCAACACGGAACTGGTGGCCGACGGCGTAAGTGGTCAGCAACTGGCGTTGAGCGGTGATTATGCGCTGCTCATCCTCGACGTGATGCTGCCCGGGCGCAGTGGCTGGCAGATTCTGCATGCGGTGCGCAGTGCCGGACTCGACACGCCGGTACTGTTTCTCACCGCCAAAGATGCAGTCGAGGATCGGGTTCATGGCCTCGAACTCGGCGCCGACGACTATCTGGTCAAACCGTTCGCCTTCTCCGAGTTGCTGGCGCGGGTGCGCAGCCTGCTACGCCGGGGCAGTGCGACACCCCAGGAAACCAGCCTGCAATTGGCCGACCTGCGCCTGGACCTGATTCGCCGCCGGGTCGAACGCAGTGGCCAGCGCATCGACCTCACCGCCAAGGAATTCGCCCTGCTGGAAATGCTCCTGCGCCGTCAGGGTGAAGTGTTGCCGAAATCGTTGATTGCCTCGCAAGTCTGGGACATGAACTTCGACAGCGACACCAACGTGATCGAAGTGGCGATCCGTCGCCTGCGCCTGAAGATCGACGATGACTTCCCCAACAAACTGATCCACACCGTGCGTGGCATGGGTTACGTGCTTGAAGAGCGTCCAGCCTGATGCGTCGCCTGTCGCTGAGTTCTCGTCTGGCTCTGCTGTTTGCCGCTTGCACCGCCGTGGTCTCGCTGTTCGCCGGGGTACTGTTCAGCCGCGCCAGCGAGGCGCACTTCATTGAGCTCGATCAGCAATTGCTGGATGGCAAACTGATCGGCCTGCGCCGGGCCTTGCAGGATGTGCAACCCGCTCAGCGTGAGGCGCGGCTGGCGGATGAGCTGAGCCGCCAGGCCGATCTGGCGCTGCGTATTACCGGCAGTGACGGTCAGCGCTGGTACGACAGTTCGACGCAGATCCCTACGGAGTTGCCGAAACAATCCGGCCTGTCGACCATCAGCCATGACGGCGCCGACTACCGCGTGCTCAACGCCCCGCTCTACCCGGACAAGTCCGATACACCACAACTGACGCTGCTGCTGGATATCACCCACCACCAGCACTTCCTGCAACGGATGCAGCATCTGATCTGGCTGACCGTCGGGCTGTCGGCGCTGGCCACCGCGCTGCTCGGCGCCTGGGCGGCGCGCAGCGGCTTGCGTCCACTGCGGCGCATGAGTGCAGTTGCCCGTGGGATTTCTGCACAATCGCTCAATGCGCGGCTGCCGGAAGCGCAAATGCCGCCGGAGCTGGCAGAAATGGCCCACAGCTTCAACGCCATGCTCGGACGCCTCGATGACTCGTTTCAGCGGCTGTCGGCGTTTTCTGCCGACATCGCCCATGAACTGCGCACACCGCTGTCGAACCTGCTGACCCACACCCAGGTCACCCTCACTCGCCCGCGGCCGCTTGAGGATTACCGCGAAGCCCTGCACAGCAACCTCGAAGAACTGCAATGGATGGCACAGCTGGTCAACGACATGCTCTATCTGGCCAAGGCTGACCATGGTTTGCTGATGCCCAAGCGTGAGGTGCTGGAGCTGGCGGATGAGAGCGATGTATTGCTGGAGTTTTTCGCGCCACTGGCCGAGGACGCACGGGTGACGCTGAGCCGCGAAGGTCATGCGCGTATTGAAGGCGATCGCAGCATGCTGCGCCGGGCCTTGTCGAATCTGCTGGATAACGCGCTGCGCTTTACTCCGGTGGCGGGCAGCGTACGCCTGTCCATCGTCGATCAGCCGCACGCGGTGCAGGTGTCGGTGGAGAACAGTGGCGAAGAGATTTCGGCAGAGCTGTTACCACGGCTGTTTGACCGGTTCTATCGCGCCGATCCGGCGCGACAGGAAGGCAACAGTGAGCATGCGGGGTTGGGGCTGGCGATTACCCAGTCGATCGTCCGGGCGCATGGTGGACAGATCCGTTGCGAATCGGCAGAGGGGTGGACGCGGTTTGTGATCGAGTTGCCGAAGAAGGATTGAGGCCGGCAGTTCCGGCCCCATCGCGGGCAAGCCCGCTCCCACAGGGTTTTGTGTCGTTCACATAATGGTGACTCAACTCAATACCTGTGCGAGCGGGCTTGCCCGCGATGGCGATTTCAGCGCTTACGAATATCTCAGCGCGTGAGCCGGCTCGATCTTCGCTGCCCGCAACGCCGGGTACACCGTCGCCAGGAAGCTCAGAATAAAGCCCGCCGAGCAGATCAACAGCACATCCCCGCCCTGCAATTCCGAAGGCAGATTGCTGACGAAGTACACGTCGGAACTGAAGATGTGCTGCCCGGTAACACGCTCGACCCAGCCAACCATCTCACTGACGTTCAGCGCCGCGATCACGCCGAGCACGCCGCCAATCAAGGTGCCGACAATCCCGATCACCGTGCCCTGCACCATGAAAATCGCCATGATCTGCCGTGGCGTGGCGCCGATGGTGCGCAGGATGGCGATGTCCGCGCCTTTGTCGTTCACCACCATGATCAGCGTGGCGATGATGTTGAACGCCGCCACCGCAACGATCATCAGCAACAGCAGGCCGATCATGGTTTTTTCCATTTTCATCGCGCTGAACAGACTGCCCTGGGTGTGGGTCCAGTCGTCAGCCTTGAACTCGGCACCGAGCCCGGCGGCAATGTCCGAGGAGACTTTCGGCGCAGCGTACAGATCCTTCACCGCCAGGCGCACGCTCTGCACCTGATTCGGCTGCCAGTGCTGCATGGTCGCGGCATCGGCCACGTGGATCAGGCCCATCGAGCCATCCAGTTCAGCGCCAACCTTGAACACACCGACCACGTTCAGCCGTTGCATGCGCGGGGTAATGCCCCCCGGTGCGGTGCTGACTTCCGGGACGATCAGGGTGATCTTGTCGCCGACATTGAGACGGAAGCGGCGCGCGGTGATTTCACCGATCACCACGCCGAACTCACCCGGTTTCAGGTCATCGAGACGTCCCTGCACAATGTGCTGGGCAACGATCGACACCTTGCCTTCCTGGGCCGGATCGACGCCGCTGATCTGGATCGGCTGCATCAAACCCTTGTAGGACAGCATGCCTTCCATCTCGGTGAACGGCACGGCGGCGGTCACTTCGGGATTTTTCAGCGCGGCGGCGGCCACCGGCTGCCAATCATCAATCGGCTTGACGCCAACGATGGTCGCGTGCGGCACCATGCCGAGGATGCGCGAGCTCATCTCGCGCTGGAAGCCGTTCATCACCGACAGCACCACGATCATCGCCAGCACGCCAAGGGCGAGCCCGATCATCGAAGTCATCGAGATGAACGAAACAAAGCGATTGCGGCGCTTGGCGCGGGTATAGCGCGTGCCGATAAAGATCGATAACGGTCTGAACATTCGCTGGGGCACCGTATAAAAAATCAAGCTTAAAAAAGCGGCCAATCGCTTGAGAGCGTAGCGAGCGAAGGAAAGACAAGGCAAAAACAGGCGAGGAAGCGGAGTCTACTGGCTGTAAATGAGCATTCCGAGCCTGTTTTTAACGCAGTATTTCCGAGCGCAGTAGCTCTCAAGTGATTGGAGTCAGGCAGCCTTCCTGCAACTGCAGGACGCGGTCCATCTGGCGGGCCAGGTTCATGTCGTGAGTCACCACCAGGAACGCCGTGCGCATTGAAGTGCTGAGTTCCAGCATCAAGTCCTGGATGCCTTCGGCGGTGTGCGAATCAAGGTTGCCGGTTGGCTCGTCGAGCATCACCAGGCCTGGATTGTTCACCAGCGCACGGGCGATGGCCACACGCTGGCGCTCGCCACCGGACAGCTCCGCCGGTTTGTGCTCCAGACGATGGCCCAGACCGACACGCTCCAACAACGCCGTAGCGCGTTGACGTGCTTGCGGGATCGCGGTCTTGCCGATCAGCAGCGGCATGCAGACGTTTTCCAGCGCGGTGAATTCCGGCAGCAAGTGGTGGAACTGGTACACGAACCCGAGGGCACGGTTACGCAGCAGGCCACGCTTCTTTTCGCTCAGCGCTGACAGCTCTTCGCCGTCAAGCCAGACGCTGCCCTCGGTTGGGGTGTCGAGACCGCCCAGCAGGTTGAGCAAGGTACTTTTGCCGGAACCGGATTTGCCGACGATTGCCACACGCTCGCCCGGGTGCAACTCCAGTTGCAGACCGGCCAGCACTTGCACCGACTCCGGGCCTTCCTCGTAGGATTTGCCCAGGTTGCGGCAACTCAAGATTGCTTTATCACTCATGCCCGACTCACTCATAACGTAGCGCCTCCGCCGGCTGGGTGCGCGCGGCACGCCAGGCGGGATACAGGGTGGCGAGGAAACTCAGGACCAACGCAGCGGCGCAGACCATGACCACGTCCTGGCTCTGCACCTGCGAGGGCAGGTAATCGATGAAATACACGTCGGCGTTGAGAAACTTATGGCCGATCAGCCCTTCGAGGGCGGAAATTGCAGCGCTGACGTTGAGCGCGGCGAGAATACCGAGCACCGCGCCAATCGCCGTACCGACCACGCCGATCACGGTGCCCTGCACCATGAACGTACGCATGATCGTCCCCGGCGTAGCGCCCAGGGTACGCAGAATGGCGATGTCGCTCTTCTTGTCATTTACCACCATTACCAGCGTGGAAATGATGTTGAACGCAGCCACCGCGACGATCAGCAGCAACAGCAGACCGATCATGGCTTTTTCCATGCGGATCGCCTGATATAGGTTGCCGTGGGTACGGGTCCAGTCGCGGGCGTAGTAATGGTCTTCGCCCAACTGCTGGGCGATGGTCCAGGCCACGCGCGGCGCCTGGAACAGATCATCGAACTTCAACCGGATGCCCTGCACCTGATCAGGCTTCCAGCGGTGCATCTTCGCCAGATCCTGCAGGTTGGTGACGCCCAGATAGCCGTCCAGCTCACCGGCGCCGACATGAAAGATGCCGACCACAGTAAAGCGCTTCATGCGCGGGAACATCCCGGCCGGGGTCACGCTGACCTCCGGCGCGACGAAGGTGACCTTGTCACCAAGGCCCACGCCGAGCTTGGTCGCGGCCTTGTCGCCGATGACGATGCCGAAGCTGCCCGGCGTCAGGTCGTCGAGTTTGCCCTGCTTCATGAAGTTGTCGATGATCGACACATTGCGCTCGAGCGCGGGGTCGATGGCGTTGAGCAACACCTTGGACACCTGGCCGTTGTTGGTCAGCAAGCCCTGCATCTGAGTAAACGGCGCAACCGCCGTCACCTCCGGGTTGCGCTTGACCTTGGCGGCCAGGCTCTGCCAATCGTTGATCGGTTCGCCGGTTTCAAGAGTCGCGTGGGGCACCATGCCCAGCACGCGGGTGCGCATCTCATGATCGAAGCCGTTCATCACCGAGAGCACCACGATCATCACGATCACGCCGAGGGCGAGCCCGATCATCGAAGTCAGGGAAATGAATGACACAAAATGATTGCGACGCTTTGCACGGGTATAACGCGTGCCGATAAATACGAAGAGAGGTCTGAACATGTCGGGGCTTGTTCGGAGGGAAAAGGAACGTCCTTGTGGCGGGGGTCGATAACCAGCTTTACACTCAGACCACCGCCGCTACCATGGGTTCGCCATGTCGACATTAGATGAAGAAGATCGCCGCGAATACTACCGTATCGAGGACATGATCGCACTGGAAATTCGGCCCCTGTCCGCTCCCGAAGCCGCAGGCCAGGAAGTGTTGCAGGATGCTTCCCCGCTGTTCAACCTGCTCAGCGAACTGCACCTGAGCGAATTCGAGTCGCAGCACCTGTTGCGCCAGATCAGCGAGCGCGACCGGGCGATTGCCGCGTTCCTCAAATCCCAGAACAAACGCATCGACCTGCTCAGCCAGGTGGTCGCCCTGACCGTGCTCGGCCACATTGGCGAGCCGCAACCGGTGATCCTCTCCGAAGGCGGAATCGACTTTCAGCACCCGACGCCGATCGCCACGGGCGCGCACCTGTCGGTGAAACTGGTGCTGATGCCGCAGGCGCTGGGCCTGCTGCTGCGTGCCCGCGTGACCCATTGCGACCGCAAGGGCGATGGCTACGACGTCGGCACCGAGTTCGAACACTTGACCGACGCCCAGCGCCAGTTGCTCGCCCGCTATATCTTGCAGAAACAGGCCCAGGAACGACGCCTGGCCCGTGAACAGAACGAATCAGGCATTTAATTAAGGAAGCACCGTGACCCTCATCTACGGCCACCGCGGCGCCAAGGGCGAAGCACCGGAAAACACCCTGACCAGTTTTCAGGAATGTCTCAAGCACGGCGTACGCCGTTGCGAACTGGATCTGCACCTGTCCAAGGACGGCGAGCTGATGGTGATCCACGACCCGACCCTTAAGCGCACCACCGACCGGCGCGGCAAGGTGGTCGAGCACACCGCCGCCGAACTGGTGACCTACGACGCGCGCAAGGGCGGCCCGGGCTGGATCAAGCCGTGCCCGATTCCGACCCTGGAAGAACTGTTCGAGCAGTGCGATTTCGAGCACTGGCAACTGGAAGTCAAAAGCGCTTCACGCACCCGCGCCGCCACCACCGTGTTGGCGATTCGCGAAATGGCCCAGCGTCATGGCTTGCTGGACAAGGTCACCATTACTTCGAGTTCGCGGGAAGTGCTGAAGGCGGCGCTGGAGCTGGTGCCGGACGTATCGCGTGGATTGGTCGCCGAATACGCCTGGCTCGACCCGTTGAAGGTCGCCGCCAGCTATGGCTGCGAGATTCTGGCGCTGAACTGGACACTGTGTACGCCGGAACGCCTGCAGAAGGCGCAGCGTCAGGGGCTGCATGTGTCGGTGTGGACCGTCAACGAGCCTGCGCTGATGCGCAGACTCGCCGACTTCGGCGTTGACAGCCTGATTACAGACTTTCCCGGTTTGGCCACTGCCACCCTCGAGAATTGCTGAAATCGGTCTCCCCGGCCGGCTCAGGCCACCGGCCGGAGCCCGTCAAAAAAGCCGGTTGAGGCCGTCGTACGCCGCTACCCGATAGGCTTCGGCCATGGTCGGGTAGTTGAACGTGGTGTTGACGAAGTACTTCAGCGTATTCAACTCACCCGGCTGGTTCATGATCGCCTGACCGATGTGCACGATCTCCGACGCCTGATAACCGAAGCAGTGAACACCCAGCACTTCCAGGGTTTCACGGTGGAACAGGATTTTCAGCATGCCTTGCGGCTCGCCGGCGATCTGCGCACGCGCCATGCTCTTGAAGAACGCCTTGCCGACTTCGTACGGCACTTTGGCCTGGGTCAGTTCCTGCTCGTTCTTGCCGATCGAGCTGATCTCCGGAATGGTGTAGATGCCGGTCGGCACATCATTCACAAAGCGCCAGCTACCGTTATCGACGATGCTGCCGGCCGCCGAACGCCCCTGATCGTGGGCGGCACTGGCCAGGCTTGGCCAGCCGATCACGTCGCCGGCGCCGTAAATGTTCGGCACGCAGGTGCGGTAAGCCTCGTCGACTTCGATCTGACCACGGCTGTTGACCTTGACCCCAATGTTTTCCAGGCCGAGCTGGTCGGTGTTACCGGTACGGCCGTTGCACCAGAGCAAGGCGTCGGCCTTGATCTTCTTGCCGGACTTCAGGTGCAGGATCACGCCATTGTCCACGCCTTCAACGCGATCGTAATCTTCGTTGTGGCGCACGGTGATGTTGTTGTTGCTGAAGTGGTAGCTCAACGCCTGGGAGATTTCCGAGTCGAGGAAGCTCAGCAACTGACCGCGGTTGTCCACCAGTTCAACCAATACACCCAGACCGCTGAAGATCGAAGCGTATTCGCAACCGATCACACCGGCGCCGTAAACGATCAGTTTGCGCGGGGTGTGGCCGAGGCTGAGGATGGTGTCGCTATCGTAGATACGCGGGTGATTGAAATCGATGTCCGCCGGGCGATAAGGGCGCGAACCGGTGGCGATGATGATGTGCTTGGCCACCAGCTTCTCGACCACGCCGTTGGCGCAGACCACTTCGATGGTTTGCTCGTCGGCGAAGCTGCCGGTGCCGAAGAACACGTCGACGCGGTTACGAGCGTAGTAGCCGGTGCGCGAAGCGACTTGTTTGGAGATAACCTTTTCAGCGCTTTTCAACACGTCCGGGAAGGAGAACCAGCGTGGCTCGCCGATCGCGCGGAACATCGGGTTGGTGTTGAACTGCATGATCTGCCGCACCGAGTGACGCAGGGCCTTGGACGGGATGGTACCGAGGTGGGTGCAGTTGCCGCCGACCTGACGACGGCTGTCGACCATCGCCACCTTGCGCCCTGCTTTGGCGGCGTTCATTGCCGCGCCTTCTCCCGCCGGGCCGGAACCCAACACCACCACGTCGTAGTTGTAGACAGCCATGCGTACTCCTCAGAACAGGCCGCGGTGCCAGCAGCACCGGCGGCTAAATCACGCCGAATCGCGGCGCGAAGGAACAATTGGGGGCCAGTAAAGAACCCGGACACAGTCTATAGAAGCGTCAACGCCGCGCACATTAACCCTTGGTCGCGTCGTAGGCTACTTTTGCCTGCACTACAACGCCAGCTTTCGTACTGTTTTCAGTCAACTTTTGCGCGACTCAGGCGCTCGAAAGCCGCACTGGTGCGAATAACAAAGCCTGTATCGGCACGAATCACGAAGAATGCACCAATGTCGTGTTTTTCGGCATAGTCCCAAGCCCTTTCAGGCCCGAGAATCAGCAACAGCGTCGATAGTCCATCGGCCATCAACGCTGAAGGATGAATCACCGTAACTGACGCCAGGCTGTGCAGGACCGGCGCCCCGCTCAGCGCATCGAAGGTGTGGGAATAGCGCCGGCCACCTTGCAGGAAATAGTTACGGTAATCCCCGGAGGTGGAAACCCCGTAGCCGTCGACCTGAATGATCCGTTCGGCCACCTGTTGATCGTCTCGCGGCTCTTCCAGCGCAATACGCCAGGATGAGCCATCAAGCTTCTTGCCCTTGGCCTTTAGCTCACCGGTGGCTTCGGCGAGATAGTCATGGATGCCCATCGATTCGAGCCTGGCGGCGATGGTGTCGACGGCGTATCCGGCGGCGATGCTGTTGAAGTCGACTTCGACAGCGGCGTCCTTGCACAAGCGGTCGCCGTCGATACGCAAATGGCGGTAGCCGACTCGCTGCAGGGTTTCGGCCAGCACGGCGGGGTCGGGGACTTTCTCTTCACGCCCTTGCGGGCCGAACCCCCACAGATTCATCAGCGGCTCGACGGTCAAGTCGTAGGCACCTTCGCTTTGCTCTGACAGTTGTTCGCCAACGCGGACCAATTCAAGCACAGCGGCAGGCAGGGTCTGACAGCTGTTCGCCGGCAAAGCATTGAAGCGCTCGATGTCGGAATCACTGCGGTAGGTCGACATCTGTCGATCCACGTCAGCGAGGATACCTTCCACTTCCCGGCGAACTTGCGCCGGCTCGGCAATACCCGCGTGTCGCACGTACTTGATCGAATACGTGCTGCCCATGGTCGGGCCACCAAAGCTTTCCATGGACTCACCGTTGCCACAGGCAGCGAGGACAACCGCCACACTCACAAGCCCAACCCACCGTCCAGTGAACAATTCTTCATCTCCCCATAAAAGCGCGCCGGCCATTATGGATCAAAGGCCCGCACGCTCCCCATCGGATGCAACGCGTTACAAGAAACCAATAATGAGTAACTGAAAATGTCCTCGACCACGGGCAAAGGCAAAGCGATTTTTCGCGTTGTCAGCGGCAACTTTCTCGAGATGTTCGACTTTATGGTCTATGGCTTCTACGCCACGGCCATCGCCAAAACCTTCTTCCCGGCCGACAGCGCCTTCGCTTCCCTGATGCTGTCCCTGGCCACCTTCGGTGCCGGCTTCCTGATGCGTCCACTGGGCGCGATCTTCCTTGGTGCCTACATTGACCGTCACGGTCGTCGCCAGGGCCTGATCATTACCCTTGCGTTGATGGCCGCCGGTACGATCCTGATCGCCTGCGTGCCGGGCTATGCCACTCTGGGTGTCGCAGCGCCGTTGATCGTGCTGTTCGGTCGTTTGCTGCAAGGCTTCTCGGCCGGCGTCGAGCTAGGCGGTGTTTCGGTGTATCTGGCGGAAATCGCCACGCCGGGCCGCAAAGGCTTTTTCGTCAGTTGGCAGTCCGCCAGCCAGCAGGCGGCGGTGGTGTTTGCCGGCCTGCTCGGAGTTGGCCTCAACCACTGGCTAAGCCCGGATCAAATGGGTGACTGGGGCTGGCGCGTGCCGTTCCTGATCGGCTGCATGATCGTTCCGGTGATCTTCATCATTCGCCGATCTCTGGAGGAAACCCCGGAGTTCCAGGCGCGCAAGCATCGCCCTACCCTGCGGGAAATCGTCCGCTCGATCGGTCAGAACTTCGGCATCGTCATCGCTGGCATGGCGCTGGTGGTGATGACCACGGTTTCGTTCTACCTGATCACTGCCTACACCCCGACCTTCGGCAAGGCCGAACTGCATCTGTCGGACTTCGACGCGCTGCTGGTGACCGTGTGCATCGGCCTGTCGAACTTCTTCTGGCTGCCGGTGATGGGCGCGGTGTCCGACAAGATCGGGCGCAAACCCCTACTGCTGGCGGCGACCCTTCTGGCGATCCTGACCGCTTACCCGGCGCTGTCGTGGCTGGTGGCGAACCCGAGCTTCAGTCATCTGCTGATTGTCGAACTGTGGTTGTCGTTCCTGTACGGCTCGTACAACGGCGCGATGGTGGTGGCGCTGACCGAAATCATGCCGGTGGAAGTGCGCACCACCGGGTTCTCGCTGGCCTATAGCTTGGCGACAGCGACCTTTGGCGGCTTTACGCCTGCGGCCTGTACTTACCTGATTCACGTGCTGGACAACAAGGCTGCGCCGGGGATCTGGCTCAGCGGTGCGGCGGCGCTGGGGTTGATTGCGACGCTGGTGCTATTCCGCGGGAACAAACATGAATTGCGCACTGCACAAGCGGCTGTGGCAGGCGGCGCCCGATAGGGCGCCATCGCTGGCAAGCCAGCTCCCACAAGGTTTTGAGGCGTACATGCATTGCGCAGCCTGCCAGGAAACCTGTGGGAGCTGGCTTGCCAGCGATGAGGCCAGATCAGGCAATAAAAATCTGCCAGGCATAAAAAAACGCCCCGACCTAAGTCGGGGCGTTTTCATTTGCAGCTATAGCTTAGCGCGGGAACGCTGGCGGGTTTACACCGGCCATGTCTTCCATCACGCGAACCACCTGGCAGCTGTAGCCAAACTCGTTGTCGTACCAGACGTACAGCACAACGCGGTTGTCCTGAACGATGGTCGCTTCAGCGTCGACCACACCGGCGTGACGCGAACCCACGAAGTCAGTGGACACCACTTCCTGCGAGTTGACGAAGTCGATTTGCTTGTGCAGATCAGAGTGCAGCGCCATGTAGCGCAGGTACTCGTTCATCTCTTCACGGCTGGCGGCTTTCTCAAGGTTCAAGTTGAGAATGGCCATCGACACGTTTGGCGTCGGAACGCGGATCGCGTTACCGGTCAGCTTGCCAGCCAGCTCAGGCAGAGCCTTGGCAGCGGCGGTGGCAGCACCGGTCTCGGTGATGACCATGTTCAGCGCGGCGGAACGGCCACGACGGTCACCCTTGTGGAAGTTGTCGATCAGGTTCTGGTCGTTGGTGTACGAGTGAACGGTTTCGACGTGACCGTTGATGATGCCGAACTTGTCATTCACAGCCTTCAGCACCGGCACGATGGCGTTGGTGGTGCAGGAAGCGGCGGACACGATCTTGTCGTCAGCGGTGATTTCGTTGTGGTTGATACCGTGAACGATGTTCTTCAGCTTGCCTTTGCCAGGCGCGGTCAGAACAACGCGAGCCACACCCGGGCATTGCAGGTGCTGACCCAGGCCATCGGCGTCACGCCACACACCGGTGTTGTCCACCAGCAGCGCATCTTTGATGCCGTACTGGGTGTAATCCACCTCGGTCGGGTTCTTCGCGTAGATCACCTGGATCAGGTTACCGTTGGCGGTGATGGTGTTGTTTTCTTCGTCGATGACGATGGTGCCGTTGAACGGGCCGTGTACCGAATCGCGACGCAGCAGGCTGGCGCGTTTGGTCAGGTCGTTTTCGGCGCCCTTGCGCACGACGATGGCACGCAGACGCAGACCGTCGCCACCACCGGTTTTCTCGATCAGGATGCGCGCCAGCAGACGGCCGATACGACCGAAGCCGTACAGCACAACGTCAGTGCCTTTGCGGGCCGAAGCGTTTTGCTGGCCAACCACGTCAGCCAGTTCTTCACGCACGAACTGCTCGGCGCTGCGGCCATTGCCTTCGCTGCGGAATTTGAACGCCAACTTGCCCAGATCTACCGAAGCCGCGCCGAGCTTGAGCTCGCTCATGGCTTTAAGCAGAGGGAATGTTTCGTGGACGGAGAGTTCGCTATCGTCGGAGGAACGGTGGCGAGCAAAGCGGTGAGCTTTGAGAATCGCGATGACAGACTGGTTGATCAGGCTGCGGCCATAGATCGAGCTCACCACGTTGTTATTGCGGTAGAGCTGACCGATAAGCGGAATCATCGCTTCTGCGAGTGCTTCACGGTCGATCCATTCACCAAGACACTGGTCGGGCTTCTGAGTCACGGGAACCTTCCACATGTAGGGGCAGAAAAAAGGGGCTACATTATGCCGCCGAGAACCTCTTGTAGCAATGCGCGCTTGTCGCGCAATCGGTAACAAAATTCCGTTCAAAAAAATTACGCCCCGCGCCAACCCAGTAAAACCGGGGCTTCCAGCGCAGTCAATTTTTCGACGACTGTTAGACGATGTCTGTAACCCTCCGTAACACCAGTCGATTTCGGCACTACATAACCACTAAAAAAGTGCTCGTTTTTATGGTTACCACTACATTTTGCGCAAACCACGAAGATAGACGCAGTCTGCAACTGACAGCCGGCACCGGACGCCGCTACAATTACCGACTTTGTCGCAAAGCCTGGAGCTCAACCTTCCGTGCCCGTTCTGCGTCTACCGCTTCTCCCTGCCGCGGCAGGTAAACAGCATTGGGGCAACCTGCCCGGTGCTGCCCTCAGCCTCGCGATTGCCGAGGCTGCCAGCGCTGCCAAGCGCTTCACCCTGCTACTGACCGCCGACAGCCAGAGTGCCGAACGGCTGGAACAGGAGCTGAGTTTCTTCGCCCCGGATTTGCCCGTGCTGCATTTCCCCGACTGGGAAACCCTGCCGTACGATCTGTTCTCGCCGCACCAGGACATCATTTCCCAGCGCATCGCCAGTCTTTATAGGCTGCCGGAGCTGGCGCACGGCGTGCTGGTGGTGCCAATCACCACCGCCCTGCACCGCCTGGCGCCGACCAAGTTTCTGCTCGGCAGCAGTCTGGTGCTGGATGTCGGGCAGAAGCTCGATGTCGAACAGATGCGCTCGCGCCTGGAAGCCAGCGGCTATCGCTACGTCGATACGGTTTACGAGCACGGCGAGTTCACCGTACGCGGCGCATTGATCGACCTGTTCCCGATGGGCAGCAAACTGCCCTATCGCATCGACCTGTTCGACGACGAAATCGAAACCCTGCGCACCTTCGACCCGGAAAACCAGCGCTCCATCGACAAGGTCGAATCGGTCAAGCTGCTGCCGGCGCGAGAGTTTCCGCTGCAGAAAGATGCGGTCACCCGCTTCAAGGCGCGGTTCCGCGAGCGCTTCGATGTCGACTTCCGGCGCTGCCCGATCTTCCAGGACCTGAGCAGCGGCATCACGCCCGCCGGTATCGAGTACTACCTGCCGCTGTTCTTCGATGAGACTTCTACGCTGTTCGATTACCTGCCGCAGGACACGCAAGTGTTCTCGCTGCCGGGTATCGAACAAGCAGCGGAAAACTTCTGGAACGACGTGCGCAATCGCTACGAAGAGCGCCGCGTCGATCCATCGCGTCCTTTATTGCCTCCTGCGGAATTGTTCCTGCCGGTGGAAGACTGCTTCGCCCGCCTCAAGAGCTGGCCACGGGTAGTGGCCAGCCAGCAGGACGTCGAATCCGGGGCCGGCCGCGAACGCTTCCCGGCGCAAGCGCTGCCGAACCTGGCGATCGAAGCCAAGGCGACACAACCGCTGGCGGCGCTCTCGGCATTTCTCGACGAATTCCCCGGACGCGTGCTGTTTACTGCCGAATCCGCGGGCCGGCGTGAAGTCCTGCTGGAGTTGCTGGAACGTCTGAAGCTGCGGCCGAAAACTGTCGACAGCTGGCCGGACTTCGTTGCGAGCAAGGATCGTCTGGCGATCACCATTGCCCCGCTCGACGAGGGGTTGATGCTCGATGACCCGGCGCTGGCGCTGGTGGCCGAGAGTCCGCTGTTCGGTCAGCGGGTGATGCAGCGTCGTCGCCGGGAAAAACGTGCCGACGCCAACAACGATGCCGTGATCAAGAACCTCACCGAGCTGCGCGAAGGCGCGCCGGTGGTGCACATCGATCACGGGGTCGGGCGTTATCTGGGCCTGACGATTCTGGAAATCGACAACCAAGCTGCAGAATTCCTCACTCTGGAATATGCGGAGAACGCCAAGCTCTATGTGCCGGTGGCCAACCTGCATCTGATTGCGCGTTACACCGGCAGCGATGACTCACTGGCGCCGCTGCACCGCCTCGGCTCCGAGACCTGGCAGAAAGCCAAGCGCAAAGCCGCCGAACAGGTGCGCGATGTCGCTGCTGAACTGCTCGACATCTATGCCCGTCGCGCCGCGCGCGAAGGCTACGCGTTTGCCGACCCGAAAGCCGATTACGCGACGTTCAGCGCCGGTTTCCCGTTCGAAGAAACCCCGGATCAGCAAGCGACCATCGAAGCCGTGCGCGAAGACATGCTCGCGCCGAAGCCGATGGATCGCCTGGTCTGCGGCGACGTCGGTTTCGGCAAGACCGAAGTGGCGATGCGCGCAGCGTTCATCGCCGTGCACGGTGGGCGTCAGGTCGCGATTCTGGTGCCGACCACCCTGCTCGCCCAGCAACACTACAACAGCTTCCGCGACCGCTTCGCCGACTGGCCGGTGACCGTGGAAGTGATGAGTCGCTTCAAATCGGCCAAGGAAGTCAACGCGGCGATTGCCGATCTGGCGGAAGGCAAGATCGACATCGTCATCGGTACGCACAAGCTGCTGTCCGACGATGTGAAGATCAAAAACCTCGGACTGGTGATCATCGACGAAGAACACCGTTTCGGTGTCCGGCAGAAAGAACAGCTCAAGGCCCTGCGCAGCGAAGTCGACATTCTCACCCTGACTGCCACGCCGATTCCGCGCACGCTGAACATGGCGGTGTCGGGCATGCGTGATCTGTCGATCATCGCCACCCCGCCGGCGCGCCGCCTGTCGGTACGCACCTTCGTCATGGAGCAGAACAAGAGCACGGTCAAAGAGGCCCTGCTGCGTGAACTGCTACGCGGTGGGCAGGTTTACTACCTGCACAACGACGTGAAGACCATCGAAAAGTGCGCTGCAGATCTCGCCGAACTGGTGCCGGAAGCACGGATCGGCATCGGTCACGGACAGATGCGTGAACGCGAACTCGAACAGGTGATGAGCGACTTCTATCACAAGCGCTTCAACGTGCTGATCGCCTCGACCATTATCGAGACCGGCATCGACGTGCCGAGCGCCAACACCATCATCATCGAGCGCGCCGACAAGTTCGGCCTGGCGCAATTGCACCAGTTGCGCGGACGTGTGGGTCGCAGTCACCACCAGGCTTACGCCTACCTGCTGACGCCGCCGCGCCAGCAAATCACTTCGGATGCGGAAAAGCGTCTGGAAGCGATTGCCAATACTCAGGATCTGGGCGCCGGCTTCGTGCTGGCGACCAACGACCTGGAAATCCGTGGCGCCGGCGAATTGCTCGGCGACGGCCAGAGCGGGCAGATTCAGGCCGTGGGCTTCACGCTCTACATGGAAATGCTCGAGCGCGCAGTGAAGTCGATCCGCAAGGGCGAGCAACCGAATCTCGATCAACCGCTCGGCGGTGGCCCGGAGGTCAACCTGCGGGTGCCGGCGCTGATTCCGGAAGACTATCTGCCGGATGTGCATGCCCGCCTGATTCTGTACAAGCGCATCGCGTCGGCCACCGACGAGGAAGGCCTGAAGGATCTGCAAGTGGAGATGATCGACCGCTTCGGTCTGCTGCCGGAGCCGACCAAGAATCTGGTGCGCATCACCGCGCTGAAGTTGCAGGCCGAACAACTGGGCATCAAGAAAGTCGACGGTGGCCCGCAGGGTGGCCGCATCGAGTTCGCCGCGCAGACGCCGGTCGACCCGATGACCTTGATCAAATTGATTCAGACTCAGCCAAAACGCTACAAATTCGAAGGCGCCACAATGTTCAAGTTCCAGGTGCCGATGGAACGCCCGGAAGAGCGCTTTAATACTGTAGAGGCGCTGTTCGAGCGCCTCCTCCCGAAAACTGTTTGAAGGACGCCGCATGCGCCTGTTTCGCTCACTGACTTTGCTACTCAGCTTCGTAGCACCGATGGCGTTTGCCGATGACACCTACATGGTCGAAATGATTCTGGTGCGGCAGAACGCCGTACCGGCGATTGTCAGCCGCGCGGCCCCGGAAGACTGGGCGGCCGGCGCTCAACGCCTCGACGATGCCAGCCAGCGCACACCTGCCTTGAATGAGGTGGCCAACAAACTCAGCGCCAGCGGCGAGTACAGCGTGCTGCTGCACAAGGCCTGGCAGCAAACCCTCGGCGAAGCGCCGACCAAGGTGGCCGTCAGCGACGGTAAGGAACAGTTCGGCCAGTTCCCGATCGAAGGCACCCTGGAAATGAAACTCGGGCGCTTCACCGACGTGAACGCCGACTTCTGGGTCAACCAGATCGACGCCAACGGCATGGTCACTGCCAGCGAACGCCTGAAGCAGGACAGCCACACTAAAAACGGCCAGCTCAACTATCTCGACAACGGCCACCTGGCGCTGCTGATCAAGATCACTTCCCTGACGGCGCCCGCCCCTCGGCAAGCTCCTGAAGCGATTCCGGACTGATCGAAGTCCTTATGTCCCCGCCCCTGAGCAAACCGTTGGCACCCTCCTGGGTCAGCCGATTCAAGGAACAGAGCCTGGAGCGTGGCCGCCGCTACGCCCTGGAGAATCGGGTACGCATCGCGCAGGTTGGCGATGCGACCATCACCGCCAGTTGCGAAGGCTCTGGCGGTAACGTCTACCGTCAGACCCTTCACCTGCGTGAGTCAGCCAAAGGCACCCTGTTGCTGGTTGACGCCACGTGCACCTGCCCGGTGCGCAGCAACTGCAAGCATTGCGCAGCAGTGCTGCTGCAAGTGCAGGAAACCCTCGAATACCCGGCCGCCGCGAAAGACGCCGAACTGCTGGAAAAGCTCCAGGCCGTGTTGGAGAACCGCAGCCCCAAGGCGCCGCCGCAAGTGCTGGTGGACAACGTGCAACCGCTGCCGCGCCTGTGGCTGGCGAGCGTCGAGTTCAGCGCGTTCGAGCCACGCAACGGCAAGATGCAGCGCTACATCCAGCATCGCGCGGCGCTGTCGTTCAGCTATCTGGACGAATACGTCAGCGGGCAGAAAAACAGCGACATTCTGATTCGTCAGGAAACGCAGACCCTGCGGATAAAACGCCATCCGGAAGTGGAACAGTCCTACCGCGAGCAGTTAAGAATCCTCGGATTTCGCATCGCCACCCGCCAGAGCAAGGCCCTGCCGGAAAGCGCCGGCGAGCTGTACGAGATGGTCAACGACAGCGCCTGGCTGACCTTCACCCTCAATGAATTGCCGAAGCTGCGCACCCAAGGTTGGGAATTGCAGATCGACGAGGAATTCGGCTTCGACCTGACCGCCGTCGACGACTGGTACGCCACCGTCGAACAGGCGCCGGAGCGCGACTGGTTCGATCTGGAGCTGGGGATCATCGTCAATGGTGAACGCCTGAGCCTGCTGCCGATCCTGCTCAACCTGATGCGCTCGCACACCGAAATCCTCAACCCGGAACGCCTGGCGCGGCGACGCGATGACGAACTGATTCTGGTCAATATTCCGCAACGCAACAGTGAGCACGGGCCACTGCAGGTGGCCCTGCCCCTTGGCCGACTGAAACCGGTACTGGCGACACTGGGCGAGTTTTACTTGCAGGAGCCGGGCGAAACCACCCTGCGCCTGAGCAAAGCCGACGCCACGCGGCTCAACTCGCTGGAAGGCCTTCCCCTGCTGTGGGAAGGCGGCGAACAGATCCGCAGCTTTGCCCAACGCCTGCGCGACATCCGTGATTACACGGCCAAGGCACCGAAGGGTTTGAACGCGACGTTGCGCCCTTATCAGCTCGAAGGCTTAAGCTGGATGCAGTCCCTGCGTCAGCTTGAGGTCGGCGGGATTCTGGCGGACGACATGGGCCTGGGTAAAACCCTACAGACCCTGGCGCATATTCTCAGTGAGAAAAACGCCGGACGCCTGGATCGGCCATGCATGGTGGTGATGCCCACCAGCCTGATCCCGAACTGGCTCGATGAGGCTGCGCACTTCACGCCGCAACTGAAAGTGGTGGCGCTGTATGGTGCCAGTCGCAAAAAGCATTTCGAACATCTGGCCGACTTCGACCTGATCCTGACGACCTACGCGCTACTGCCCAAGGACGTCGAACGCCTCACCCAACAACCCCTGCATGTGTTGGTGCTGGACGAAGCCCAGTACATCAAAAACCCCAACAGCAAAGCCGCGCAGGCCGCTCGCGAACTCAACGCTCGCCAACGGCTGTGCCTGAGCGGCACACCGCTGGAAAACCACCTCGGTGAGTTGTGGTCGCTGTTTCATTTCCTGCTGCCGGGCTGGCTGGGCGATATCAAAAGCTTCAATGCCGACTACCGCGTGCCGATCGAAAAACGCGCCAGCGAAGTCAGGCTGCAGCACCTCAATGGACGGATAAAGCCGTTTCTGCTGCGCCGCACCAAAGAACAGGTGGCCACCGAACTGCCGCCGAAAACCGAGATCATCCACTGGGTCGAGCTCAACGAAGCGCAGCGCGACGTGTACGAAACCATGCGCTTGGCGATGGACAAGAAAGTCCGCGACGAGATCACCCGCAAGGGCGTGGCGCGCAGCCAGATCATCATTCTTGAAGCCCTGCTCAAGCTGCGTCAGGTCTGCTGCGACCTGCGCCTGGTCAACGACGCCACCCTGCCCGCTCGCGGCAGCAGTTCCGGCAAGCTCGACAGTCTGATGGAAATGCTCGAGGAGTTGTTCGAGGAAGGTCGGCGAATTCTGCTGTTCTCGCAGTTCACGTCGATGTTGTCACTGATTGAAGACGAACTGAAAAAACGCAACGTGGCCTACGCCCTGTTGACTGGCCAGACCCGCGATCGGCGCACGCCGGTGAAGGAATTCCAGAGCGGCAAGCGTCAGATTTTTCTGATCAGCCTGAAGGCTGGCGGCGTCGGCTTGAACCTGACCGAAGCAGATACAGTGATTCATTACGACCCATGGTGGAACCCGGCCACTGAGAATCAGGCGACTGACCGCGCGTATCGAATCGGCCAGGAGAAACCGGTGTTCGTCTACAAGATGATTGCCCGAGGCACGGTTGAAGAGAAAATTCAGCACCTGCAGAAGGAAAAGTCCGACTTGGCAGCAGGCGTGCTGGATGGGCGCAAGGCCGGGGACTGGAAACTGCAGAGCGATGATATCGAAGCGTTGTTTGCGCCGCTGCCGGATAAGCTCGACAAGCGTTGAGTCCCCCCTTGCCAGTTAGAGAGCTATTGCTGGCAAGCCAGCTCCCACAAGGTTATAAGTCGAACACAACACTGTGATTCAACTCGCTACCTGTGGGAGCTGGCTTGCCAGCGATGGGGCCAAATCGGTCTCGGTCAGACTCAGCCCTTGAGCACTCGCGCCAGCGTCGATTTCACCTTGCCCATCCCTTCATGCAGCGCCTGCTCGATCTCGGCCATAGTAATCACTTCAGTGGTCTTGCCCGCCGCCGGATTCACCACCAGCGCCAGGCAGGCGTAATCCAGCTCCAGCTCACGGGCCAGTGCCGCTTCCGGCATGCCGGTCATGCCAACGATGTCGCAGCCATCGCGCTCCAGTCGCACGATCTCCGCCACGGTTTCCAGACGCGGGCCCTGAGTGCAGGCATACACGCCTTGATCACTGTATTCGCAACCTTCGGCAGCCACCGCCGCAATCAATTGCTGACGCAGCGGCTCGCTGTAAGGAAAGCTGAAATCGATGTGGGTGACGTGCTCCAGATCGTCGGCGAAAAATGTGTGTTCGCGACCGCTGGTGTAGTCGACGATCTGATGCGGCACACAGAAATGTCCGGAGCCCATGGCCGGATGAATCCCGCCCACCGCGTTGACCGCGATGATCGCCTCGGCGCCGGCCTGCTTCAGCGCCCACAGGTTGGCGCGGTAGTTGACCTTGTGTGGCGGAAAGCGATGCGGATGGCCGTGACGGGCGAGGAACAGCACTTCCTTGCCAGCGTACTCGCCGATCTGCACGTCGGCTGATGGCGCGCCATAGGGCGTGTCTACCGCCAGCGATTGGCGAATGGTCAAGCCTTCGAGTTGAGTCAGGCCGGTGCCACCGATGATTGCGTAAACCGTCATAGCAAAAAATCCTTAATCGATCAGTTGAGCGTCTTTGAGCGCACCGATTGCAGTGAGCCAGCGCGGATCCTGACGGTAGTCGGTGCTGGCGAACGCCTGCCCGCGCATGCGCGCGATGCGCGCGGACGGTTTGACTTTCATCCGTTGCGCAGCACTGAGCGCAAGTTCCGCAGCAGCGCGGTCGTTGCACACCAGCCCCATATCACAGCCGGCAGTCAACGCGGCCTCGATACGGCTGGCGGCATCGCCAACCACATGGGCGCCAGCCATTGAAAGGTCGTCGCTGAAGATCACACCGTCGAACTGCAACTCGCCGCGCAGGATGTCCTGCAACCAGCGACGGGAGAAGCCGGCAGGTTGCGAATCGACTTGCGGATAGATGACGTGCGCTGGCATGACCGCCGCGAGCTGCTTGCTCAACCTGGCGAAAGGTACGAGGTCATTGGCGCGGATGTCGTCGAGGCTGCGCTCGTCGTTCGGGATCGCGACGTGGGAATCGGCTTCAGCCCAGCCGTGACCGGGGAAATGCTTGCCAGTGGCAGCCATGCCGGCGCTGTTCATGCCGCGAATGAATGCTCCAGCGAGCAATGCGGCGCGCTCGGGATCACTCTCGAACGAACGGGTACCGACCACGGCGCTGCGCTGGTAATCCAGGTCCAGTACCGGGGCGAAACTCAGGTCGAGGCCGACCGCCAACACTTCGGTGGCCATGACCCAGCCGCATTGTTCGGCGAGGTATTCGGCGTTCGGGTTGTCGGCGATGGCACGCATCGCGGGCAGGCGCACGAAGCCCTGACGCAGGCGCTGGACGCGACCGCCCTCCTGGTCCACCGCCAGCAGCAGATCCGGGCGAATCGCCCGAATGGCTGCGCTGAGCTCACGCACCTGGCGTGGATGCTCAATGTTGCGGGCAAAAATGATCAGGCCGCCCACTTCGGGCTGGCGCAACAATTGGCGATCTTCGGCCGTCAGCCAGGTACCGGCGACGTCCACCATCAACGAGCCTTGCAGGCCAGCAGTCATAGAAATTCCTTGAAAACGAAAAACCCGATCCGCAGGAAATCGCTACCGTGAGCAACGCTCGGCAGGTCGGCAATTTCTTTGGATTTCGGGTTCAGAACGAGAGTCGGCATGGGCGGCTAGCTTAGCGGATGTAAACTGCCGCGCCCACCCGTGTGCGGTTAAACCTTGGCAGCCACCGGAGTCGACTTGCTGCGCGGGCGCAATTGCGCTGTTGCCATTGCCGGATCGTTGACGCCGGTTTCGGCACGCATGCCAGCGGCGAGGAATGGCACCATCAGGCGCATCACCTGTTCGATCGACGTGTTGACGCCGAAATCGGTCTCGGCAATCGCGCGCAAGGCCTTGATCCCGGACATGCTGAACGCCGCAGCGCCGAGCATGAAGTGCACGCGCCAGAACAGCTCGATTGGCGGAATGCGCGGAGCCGCTTCGTTGACCAGCAGCATGTAGCGGCGGAACACCTTGCCGTACATGTCTTCCAGGTAACGACGCAGGTGACCCTGGCTCTGGCTGAACGCCAAACCGAGCAAACGCATGAAAATCGACAGGTCGTTTCCGCTGCGTGGCTGGACCACCAGCGCTTGTTCGACGAGGATCTCCAGCAGCTCTTCAAGCGTCGGCTTGTTTTCCGGCTTGGCCTGACGCCGCTCCAACTCTTTATCGAGGCTGATGCAGAAGGGGCCGAGGAAGCGTGAGAAAACCGCCTGGATCAGGGCTTTCTTGGAGCCGAAATGATAGTTCACCGCCGCCAGGTTTACCCCGGCCTTGCTGGTGATCAAACGCAATGAGGTTTCGGCGAAACCTTTCTCCGCGAACAACTGCTCGGCAGCATCAAGAATGCGTTCAACGGTTTCCGACTGGGCCATGGCTACTCCGCCTGACAAACACTTGTTTGAAACATACGTTTCAGCCTGTGCCTTGTCAAGCCTGCCAGTTCGTTTTGGGAATGGTCGGTCAGCTATTTAACCACACTCGTCCGCTCCTTTAATAAGCACGGCAGCCGACCGTCCGGCGGGCTGCAAAAAAACGGGCATTGCCAAGACCGCTTCACTGTATATAATTCCAGTCACTGTATAAAAAGACAGAGCGATCAATATGCTAAAGCTGACGCCACGCCAAGCCGAGATTCTGGCCTTTATCAAACGCTGCCTCGAAGACAACGGCTACCCGCCAACCCGCGCGGAAATCGCTCAGGAGCTGGGTTTCAAGTCGCCAAACGCGGCTGAAGAGCACCTCAAGGCCCTGGCCCGCAAAGGCGCCATCGAGATGACGCCTGGCGCTTCTCGGGGCATCCGCATCCCTGGCTTCGAAGCCAAGGCCGATGACTCCACCCTGCCAATCATTGGCCGGGTCGCCGCCGGTGCTCCGATCCTCGCCCAGCAGCACATCGAAGAGTCCTGCAACATCAACCCGGCCTTCTTCCATCCCCGAGCCGACTACCTGTTGCGCGTACACGGCATGAGCATGAAGGACATCGGCATTTTCGACGGTGACCTGCTGGCGGTTCACACTACTCGCGAAGCACGCAATGGCCAGGTCGTGGTTGCACGGATCGGCGATGAAGTGACGGTCAAGCGCTTCAAGCGCGAAGGCAGCAAAGTCTGGCTGATTGCCGAAAACCCTGAGTTCGCCCCTATCGAAGTCGACCTGAAAGATCAGGAACTGGTGATCGAAGGCTTGAGTGTCGGCGTCATCCGCCGCTAAAGGAGGCTTTATGCAGTTCCCACACACACCTCAGCAAACACAACTGCCTTTATTCGAAGCGTTTCTGGCACAACCGATGGCGCCGATCCTGAAAGATGTGGTCGAGCGCCCATGGATTGCCGAACCGGAAGTGTTCAGTGAGCTGTCACTGCGCGGTGCGGCCGGGAACTGCCTGAACCTGCTCGCCCCGATCCTTCGCGAACTGAGCGAGGATCAGGACGCGCGCTGGCTGACGCTGATCGCCCCTCCAGCCAGCCTGACCCAGACCTGGCTGCGAGAGGCCGGCCTGAACCGTGAACGCATTCTGCTGCTGCAACCACGGGGCGCGCAAAGCGCTCAGCAACTGGCGTGTGAAGCGCTGCGTCTGGGCCGTAGCCACACAGTGGTGACCTGGCTCAACCCACTGAACACAAGCTCCCGGCAACAGCTGATCGGCGCAGCCCGCACGGGCGACGCTCAAAGCCTGAACATTCGACTGGGTTGATTAACTGGTAACGCGCGCTGTGTGAAGCGCATGGCTTCTCCAGGGACAGAGAAGCCGATCTGATGCGATAGCGGCAATCGCCGACAGGCGGGGCTCAGTGAAGAACCCGCGGCCCTTCTTCCTTATCAAACTCGCCTTCGACCATACGACCGGCCATCTGTACGCCGACGCTTAACATTGCCTTGGCGATTTCCACGTGCTGGCCTTGCAGGAACGCCTTGGCATCCTCGGAGAAATCCAGCGTCACCAGAGAACCCTCGTCCTCAGCCCTGCGCAGTTCGATTCGGCCGTCTGGTAACTCGACAATTTCTAGAAAGGACGTTGGCATATAGGTCTGTTCTCCACGAAAGGCAGGGATTATATAGACATCATTCGGGCTTCGCTCGGGATCTTGACCAGCAGCATGTTTCAGATTGCCACCGTACCAATGCCCATCAGCATTCGTTCAGACCTTCGCGAAAGCGGATCGCCAGACCTTTGAGATTCTGCCGCCAGCTCTCCAGCTCTTCGCGACTCAACTCCTGCGGCGCCTCTTCCTCATCGAGATTAATGGCCTGAATCAATGGCTGCGTCACATCGCCCTTGGGCTTCTGTGGCACCCGTGGCGGCTGGAACAACGCCGAATGCGCCGCCAGCAGTTTCGCCAGCCAGGTTTCAGAGTTACCGGCCAGTTCCACCATCTCGGCCAGCTCAGGGATTGCAATCGATTCCAGGACGTCACGAGTCAACAACACTTCTGCTCGCGACGCATTGGCCTGAGGCAGACGATAGAAACCGGCGATCTCATGGCAGAGCCCCAAAAGCGCGCCGTAGAGGTGAAATAACGCTGATTCACGCCCAGCCTGGATCAGCGCCAGCGAATTCATCGCTCGTCCCTCTTCGGCACGAGCCAGAGCCTCCAGCGACAGGCCGGCGAAATAGATTTTCTGATTGGTGCGGGTATAGAGTTCGTGCGCCATGCCGGCAGTCTCCACAGCGAAATAATTGCGTCACACAGACCCGACAGTGTCATGGATCAACGGATCCGACCGCAAGCACAAAACAAAAAGGCCGCATGAAAACCCGAGGGTTATCATGCGGCCTTTTTTGTATCAGACTAACGCTTACTCAGCCTTGGCTTTCGTGCGCTTGTCCTCAACAGTCCATTTACCACCATCGTAGTACGCCTTCCAGCCGGTAGGCTTGCCGTCTACTTCGGTCTGCACGTATTGCTCCTTGGTTTTGCGGCTGTAGCGGATGACCGCTGGCAGACCATCAGGATCCTTCTGCGGCGCTTCGCACAGGAAGTGGTACTTCGGATCGATCTCGTCCTTGTGCGGCAGAATCTCGATCACCAGTGGAGCACGGGTCTCGCGGTTTTTCGGGAACTGACTGGCTGCCAGGAACAGACCGGAAGCTCCGTCGCGCAGGATGTAGGTGTCGTTGACCTTTTCGCATTTCAGCTCAGGCATCTTCACCGGATCCATCTTCGGCGGCGCCGCATCACCGCTCTTCAGCAGTTTGCGGGTGTTCTTGCAAGTTGGGTTGGTGCAACCGAAGAACTTGCCGAAACGGCCGGTCTTGAGCTGCATCTCGCTGCCGCACTTGTCGCACTCCAGGCTCGGACCTTCATAGCCCTTGATGCGATAGTTGCCCTCTTCGATTTCGTAGCCCGCGCAATCCGGATTGTTACCGCAGATGTGCAGTTTGCGCTTCTCATCAAGCAGGTAGGCGTCCATCGCCGTACTGCAGATCGGGCAGCGATGCTTGCCACGCAGAACCAACGACTCCGACTCGCCCTCGTCGTCCGCGGCAATCTCGTCGCCTGGCACCAGGTTGACGGTGGCCTTGCAGCGCTCCTTCGGCGGCAGGCTGTAACCCGAGCAGCCAAGGAACACACCGGTCGATGCGGTACGGATCTGCATCGGACGACCGCATGTGGTGCACGGAATGTCGGTCATCACGGGCTGGTTGGCACGCATGCCATTGTCCGGGTTCTCCGCCACTTCAAGCTTCTTCTTGAAGTCGCCGTAGAACTCGTCCAGCACGTTTTTCCAGTCACGCTCACCCTGAGCTACATCATCGAGGTTCTCTTCCATGCCGGCGGTGAAGCCGTAGTCCATGAGGTTCGAGAAACTCTCTGACAGACGCTCGGTGACGATGTCGCCCATCTTTTCCGAGTAGAAACGACGGTTGTGCAGGGTCACGTAGCCGCGATCCTGAATGGTCGAAATGATGGCTGCATAGGTCGAAGGACGACCGATACCGCGTTTTTCCATTTCTTTCACCAGGCTCGCTTCGGAGTAACGCGCTGGCGGCTTGGTGAAGTGCTGCGACGGATCAAGCTTGATCAGCTTCATCACATCGCCCTGCGCCATGTCGGGCAGAACGTCGTCATCGCCAGGCTTGGCGATCTGCGGCAGAACGCGGGTGTAACCGTCGAACTTGAGGATGCGGCCCTTGGCGCGCAGCTCAAAGTCGCCAGCAGCGACGCTGACAGTGGTCGACAGGTACTGCGCCGGCAGCATCTGGCAAGCAAGGAACTGGCGCCAGATCAGCTCGTAAAGGCGCTCAGCATCACGCTCCATACCTGCAAGCTTGCTTGGCGTAGTGTTGGCATCGGAAGGACGAATCGCTTCGTGAGCCTCTTGTGCGCCTTCTTTGCTGCTGTAGACATTCGGCGTTTCCGGCAGGTACTTCTTGCCGAACTCGTCTTCGATGTAGGTGCGCGCCATCGCCACGGCATCGGCCGAAAGATTGGTCGAGTCGGTACGCATATAAGTGATGTAGCCGGCTTCATACAGACGCTGGGCCATCATCATGGTTTTCTTCACGCCGAAGCCCAGACGATTGCTCGCGGCTTGCTGCAGGGTGGACGTGATGAATGGCGCCGACGGCTTGCTGCTGGTCGGCTTGTCTTCGCGCTTGACGATGCTGTAGCTGGAGGACTTGAGTTTCTCCAGCGCGGCCGTGGCCTGGGCTTCGTTCAGCGGTTTGAAGGCTTCGCCCTTCTCGCGCGCCACTTCGAAACGTACAGTCGAGCCCTTGGCGGTGCCAAGATCAGCGTGCACTTCCCAGTACTCTTCCGGGTTGAACGCACGGATTTCACGCTCACGCTCGACCACCAGCTTCACGGCAACCGATTGCACGCGACCGGCCGACAGACCACGGGCGATCTTGGCCCACAGCAGTGGCGAGACCATGTAACCCACAACGCGGTCGAGGAAACGACGCGCCTGCTGGGCATTCACACGATCGATGTCCAGTTCGCCCGGCTCGGAGAACGCTTCCTGAATCGCTTTCTTGGTGATTTCGTTGAACACCACGCGCTTGTAGCGGCTGTCGTCACCACCGATGGCTTCGCGCAGGTGCCAGGCAATGGCTTCCCCCTCGCGATCCAAGTCGGTTGCGAGATAGATGGTGTCAGCATCCTTGGCGAGCCGGCGCAGCTCTTCGATGACCTTCTCTTTACCCGGAAGGATCTCATACTGGGCTTTCCAGCCATGTTCCGGATCGACACCCATGCGCGAAACCAGTTGCTTGCGCGCCTTCTCTTTCGGCGTGAGCACCGGCCCTTCGCCCGCGGCGGCCTTGCCGCGCTTGGCGGCCGGCTCTTTGCTGGCGCTAGCCGAACCGCTGGTGGGCAGGTCTCGGATATGGCCGATACTCGACTTCACCACGTATTGGTTGCCCAGATACTTGTTGATGGTCTTGGCCTTAGCCGGGGATTCCACAATGACCAGCGATTTGCCCATGGATCAGAAAATTCCTGAATTCTAGAAGTGAAAGGCGGTTGGCGCCTGACGCGGCACCGCTATATATAGTGGCTACAAGGTGAGGTCAAGCACAGGGTTCTGTGCGCACTCGCCTCATGGCTTGGAAAAAAGGCTCGGTTCGGCTTGCACCAAAGCAAAGCGTGGCACCTGCTCGCCGTCAACCTCGACCGACTCGACGAACATGCTCAAAGGGCGTACCCAGAAGCCGTAATCGCCATACAGGGCTTGGTAAAAGACCACTTCTTCCTCGGTCTCGGAATGCCGCGCCACACTGAATACGCGGTACTGCGGCCCCTTGTAATGTTGGTAGAGCCCAGGTTGTATCGGCATGCTTCGGCCCTCACTCAAATTTTTTCAAAATAAATACAAAAATAAATCCACAAAAACAAAAACCGGGGCACTTGGCCCCGGCTTCCATCGACGAGACGCTTAAACGCGTTCGAAGACGGTGGAGATGCCTTGGCCGAGACCAATGCACATAGTGGCCACCCCGAAGGTGCCGCTATTCTGCTTCATCACGTTCAGCAAAGTGCCGGAAATACGGGCACCAGAGCAACCGAACGGGTGACCCAGGGCGATCGCGCCGCCGTGCAGGTTAACCTTCTCGTTCATCTTGTCGAGTACTTTCAGATCTTTCAGCACTGGCAAGGCCTGTGCAGCGAAAGCTTCGTTGAGCTCGAAGAAGTCGATATCGTTGATGCCGAGGCCCGCACGCTTCAGGGCTTTTTGTGTAGCCGGCACTGGACCATAGCCCATGATCGCCGGATCCACACCCGCCACCGCCATCGAACGGATCACGGCCATCGGCTGGATCCCCAGGTCCTGTGCACGTTGCGCCGACATCACGATCATGCACGAAGCACCATCGGTGATCTGCGACGAAGTACCGGCAGTCACGGTGCCACCCTTCGGATTGAAGGCAGGCTTGAGGGCCGCCAGACTTTCCAGAGTGGTTTCCGGACGAATGGTTTCGTCGTAGTCGAACAGCTTCAGGAAGCCGTTTTCGTCGTAACCCTGCATCGGGATGATCTCGTCTTTGAACTTGCCTTCCACCGTCGCCTTATGGGCGAGCTGGTGGGAGCGCACGCCAAAGGCGTCCTGCTGCTCACGGGTGATGCCGTGCATCTTGCCAAGCATTTCCGCGGTCAGACCCATCATGCCCGAGGCTTTCGCCGCGTACAGCGACATGTGCGGGTTCGGATCGACACCGTGCATCATGCTCACGTGACCCATATGCTCGACGCCGCCAACCACGAATACGTCACCGTTACCGGTCATGATCGCTTGCGCAGCGGTGTGCAGGGCGCTCATCGACGAGCCGCACAGACGGCTGACGGTCTGGCCGGCCGAGGTGTGCGGGATCTGGGTCATCAGCGACGCCATGCGCGCGATGTTCCAGCCCTGCTCCAGGGTCTGGTTCACACAGCCCCAGATCACGTCCTCGACTTCAGCAGGATCGACCTTGGCGTTGCGTTCCAGCAGTTTGCTGATCAGGTGCGCCGACATGTCTTCGGCGCGGGTGTTGCGGTGCATGCCGCCCTTGGAGCGGCCCATCGGAGTACGACCGAAGTCGACAATCACGACGTCTCTAGGATTCAAGCTCATAAGTTCACTCTCACTCTAGTTGGGGGCGCTTAACCGAAGAAGCTCTGGCCGTTCTTGGCCATTTCGCGCAGCTTCGCGGTCGGGTGGTACAGCGCGCCCAAATCAGCGTACTGGTCAGCCAGGGCAACGAACTCGGCAACACCGATCGAATCGATGTAGCGCAGTGCACCGCCACGGAATGGAGGGAAACCGATACCGTAAACCAGACCCATGTCGGCTTCGGCGGCAGTTTCAACGATGCCGTCTTCCAGGCAACGCACGGTTTCCAGGCACAGCGGGATCATCATCCAGTTGATGATGTCTTCGTCAGTGACTTCGCGCTGCTCGTAAACGATCGGCTTGAGCACTTCCAGCACCGACGGATCGGCCACCTTCTTCTGCTTGCCTTTCTTGTCGGTCTCGTAGGCGTAGAAGCCCTTGCCATTCTTCTGGCCCAGACGTTTGGCTTCGTAAAGCACGTCGACTGCCGAACGACGGTCATCCTTCATGCGATCCGGGAAGCCGTCAGCCATCACGTCACGACCGTGGTGACCGGTGTCGATGCCGACCACGTCCATCAGGTACGCCGGGCCCATCGGCCAGCCGAATTTTTCCATGACCTTGTCGATGCGGACGAAGTCCACACCGGCGCTGACCAGCTTGGCGAAACCGCCGAAGTACGGGAACAGAACGCGGTTGACCAGGAAGCCCGGGCAGTCGTTGACGACGATCGGGTTCTTGCCCATTTTCTTGGCGTAGGCAACGGTGGTGGCAATTGCCAGCTCACTGGACTTCTCGCCACGGATGACTTCCACCAGCGGCATCATGTGCACCGGGTTGAAGAAGTGCATGCCGACGAAGTTTTCCGGACGCTTGAGGGCCTTGGCCAGCAGGCTGATGGAAATGGTCGACGTGTTGGACGCGAGGATGGTGTCCTCTTTGACCTTGTCTTCGACTTCAGCCAGCACGGCTTGCTTGACCTTCGGGTTCTCGACCACGGCTTCAACAACCAGGTCGACGTGACCGAAGTCGCCGTAGGACAGGGTCGGACGAATGCCGTTGAGCACTTCAGCCATTTTCGCAGCGGTCATGCGGCCTTTGTCAACGCGGCCCACCAGCAGCTTGGCGGCTTCGGCCAGACCCTGCTCGATACCGTGCTCGTTGATGTCTTTCATCAGGATCGGCGTGCCTTTGGAGGCCGACTGATAGGCGATACCGCCACCCATGATGCCAGCCCCCAGTACCGCAGCCTGCTTCACGTCCTTGGCGATTTCGTCGTAGGCCTTGGCCTTCTTCTTCAGTTCCTGATCGTTCAGGAAGAGGCCTATCAGACTCTGCGCGGCAGAGGTCTTGGCCAGCTTGACGAAACCTGCCGCTTCGACTTCCAGCGCCTTGTCACGACCGAAGTTCGCGGCTTTCTGGATGGTCTTGATCGCTTCAACCGGCGCCGGGTAATTCGGGCCAGCTTGCCCTGCCACGAAACCTTTGGCGGTTTCGAAAGCCATCATTTGTTCAATGGCGTTCAACTTGAGTTTTTCAAGTTTTGGCTGACGCTTGGCCTTGTAATCGAACTCGCCGGAGATGGCGCGCTTGATCAGTTCAAGGGCAGCTTCCTGCAGCTTCTCTGGAGCAACCACGGCGTCGACGGCGCTGACTTTCAGCGCGTCTTCAGGACGGTTTTCCTTGCCGGCGGCAATCCACTCGATGGCGTTATCGACGCCGATCAGGCGCGGCAGACGCACGGTACCGCCGAAGCCTGGGTAGATGCCCAGTTTGACTTCCGGCAGACCGATCTTGGCCTTGGTCGACATGACGCGGTAATCCGCCGCCAGGCACATTTCCAGACCGCCACCCAGGGCGATGCCGTTGATCGCGGCTACGGTCGGAACGTTGAGGTCTTCGAAATCGCTGAAGATCTTGTTGGCTTCGAGATTGCCAGCAACCAGCTCGGCATCCGGCAGCTTGAAGTTGTCGACAAATTCGGTGATGTCGGCGCCGACGATGAACACGTCCTTGCCACTGCTGACGATCACGCCCTTGATCGAAGCATCTGCCTTGATGGTGTCCACGGCCTGACGCAGTTCGTTCAGGGTAAGACGGTTGAACTTGTTGACGGACTCACCCTTGAGGTCGAATTTCAATTCGACGATGCCACTTTCAAGAGCTTTAACCGTGATGGCTTTACCTTCGTAAATCATCAACTGATCTCCACGATATGGAAGCTGAACAGTACACGTCGGACGCAGGTAAATGGCTCGGCAGGACGCTTTTTCGTCGATGCTGACGCCAATCCACCCGGCACACCCGCCAACGCGATAGTCGGGATTCTGTAGGAGCAGTCTGTAAGACAAACGCTCAATTCATACGCCCGTTTGATTTGGGTACGCCACCTTCACGGAATTTCCGACAATTGTCAATCGCCCTAAATACGGGTTGAAATGCGACTTTGCGGTCATTTCTGTAAGACGCAGCCGCCGACACATGCTTGCATGTGAGGGTATTCATAAGATTAATAGTTAGAAATGTCGCCCTAATTCGCTGCAAGCCTTGTTTAACAGGCTACGCTCGCTGGACGACGAAGGAAAACACACGCACGTTTGTTGACCGGAGCACTCCGAATCAACACCAAAAAGAATTCCGGCCTGCCTGGCCACCCCCGCCCGATGAATCATGTCGGGCTTTTTATTGTCCGTCTGCCGGACGCTCCCCACCGTTGCAGTGGGAAAAATCCGGGGTTCAGGCCAGCGCTTTCAGAGTCGCGTCGATATCCTGCAAAACCTTGGCCTCGCCCTTCTCGCCCCAGTACAAGGCGATCATCTGCCTGTCGGCCTCAACCTTGAACACATTGCCCGGCAACTTTTCGAAATAATCGAGCAGCAACCGGTCCTCGCAGACTTCCTGCCATTGATTGACCCATACTCCCGGCGATTTCTGCCAGTAACTCCAGCACGCTGGCTGGCTGCCACGCCGTGGCCGATGATATTGCGCACACGGGCTGGGTGGCTCCTGCGACAGCCAATGCGGCCACTCCTGAGGCGCCAGCTGCATGGCCAGCCCGATGCGCCGCGCCTCCATGCGCAGGGCCATCCGGCCGCTCTGTACGCGCGACGGGCGCAACCATGCCAGTGGACTCAGAACCACCAGCAGGATTGACACCACCAACCAGACCGTCATATCTCTACTCCCGACTTAAGGTGAGCGCATTGTGTCACTCTGGAACCAATGCGCTTGAAACCAGCCATACTTAACACTATTGAACCGTCACAAGGAGCACCTCATGCCCTACTCCCATATCCTGGTCGCCGTAGATCTGACCGAAGAGTGCGACCCTGTGATTCACCGCGCCCGAGAGCTGTCGACGAGCAATGGCGCCAAGCTGTCGCTGGTGCATATCGTCGAACCGATGGCGATGGCGTTCGGCGGCGATGTACCGATGGATCTGTCACAACTGCAACAGCAGCAGTTCGATCAGGCCAAGGAACGTCTAGAGCGCCTGAAAGCCAAATATGCCGAACTCGAGGGTGCCAATTGCCACCTGACCTATGGCCAGCCACGTCAGGAAATCCATCATTTCGCCAAGGAAAATCTCTGCGATCTGATCGTGGTCGGCAGCCATGGCCGCCACGGTCTGGCGCTATTGCTCGGCTCGACCGCGAATGACGTTCTGCACGGCGCGCCATGCGATGTTTTGGCAGTACACCTGATCAAACGTTAAAACACGGATCATTGTGGGAGCGAGCCTGCTCGCGAAGGCGTTGGCACATTCAGCTTTAATGCCGCCTGACGAACCGCATTCGCGAGCAGGCTTGCTCCCACATCAGGTCTCTACCCGCATATGAAAAGCCCGGCGCTCATCACTGAGCGTCGGGCTTTTTTGTTGCCGGATCAATCAGGCATCCAGCTCGGCCCAACGCTCCACCAGCGCATCCAGCTCAGCCTGCAACTGCTCCAGCGAAGCAATCACCTTGGCCGTTTCTGCTGGCGGACGCTGGTAGAAACCGGCTTCGGCCATTTCCGCCTCGACCGCAGCGATCTGCTGTTCCTTGGCATCAATGTCGCCCGGCAGCGCTTCCAGCTCACGCTGCAGCTTGTAGCTCAGCTTCTTCTTGGCGGCCGGCGCTGCAGCAGCAGGCGCGGCAACGGGTGCAGGCTCAGCAGTGACCACCGCCGAGTTCAGGTCAGCCTTGCCCGACTTGCTCTCGGTCACACCCAACAGGCGCGGCGAGCCGCCCTGACGGATCCAGTCCTGATAACCGCCGACATATTCACGGACCTTGCCTTCACCTTCGAAGACCAGAGTGCTGGTGACCACGTTGTCGAGGAATGCCCGGTCGTGACTGACCATCAGCACCGTGCCGTTGAACGTCAGCAGTACTTCTTCGAGCAGTTCGAGAGTCTCGACGTCGAGGTCGTTGGTCGGTTCATCGAGTACCAGCAGGTTCGCCGGTTTGCTGAACAGTTTGGCCAGCAACAGACGTGCACGCTCGCCACCGGACAGCGCCTTCACCGGCGTGCGCGCACGTTGCGGGCTGAACAGGAAGTCGCCGAGGTAGCTCAGGACGTGGCGGCTCTGGCCATCGATTTCGATGAAGTCGCGACCTTCGGCGACGTTGTCGATCACGGTCTTTTCCAGATCGAGCTGATGACGCAACTGATCGAAGTAGGCGACATCGATCCGGGTGCCCTCTTCCACTTTGCCGCTGGTCGGTTGCAGACCGTTGAGCATCAGCTTGAGCAGAGTGGTCTTGCCGGTACCGTTGGCGCCCAGCAGACCGATACGGTCGCCACGCTGCAGGACCATCGAGAAGTCCTTGATCAGGTACGGACCGTCCGGGTGATGGAAGCTGACGTTGTCCAGGACCATCACTTGCTTGCCGGACTTCTCGGCCGTTTCCAGCTGAATATTCGCCTTGCCGGTACGTTCACGACGTTCGCTGCGCTCAACGCGCAGGGCTTTCAGGGCACGCACACGGCCTTCGTTACGGGTGCGACGGGCCTTGATGCCCTGACGGATCCACACTTCCTCCTGAGCCAGACGTTTGTCGAACAGCGCGTTGGCGGTTTCTTCAGCAGCCAGCGCGGCTTCTTTATGCACGAGGAAGCTGGCGTAGTCGCCGTTCCAGTCGATCAGACCGCCGCGATCCAGTTCGAGGATGCGCGTGGCGAGGTTTTGCAGGAAGGAACGGTCGTGCGTGATGAACAGCACGGCGCCCTGGAAATCCTTCAGGGCTTCTTCGAGCCAGGCAATCGCACCGATGTCCAGGTGGTTGGTGGGTTCGTCGAGCAGCAGCAGATCCGGTTCGGACACCAGCGCCTGCGCCAGCAGCACGCGGCGACGCCAGCCGCCGGACAACTCGGCAAGAGTCTTGTCGGCCGGCAGTTGCAGGCGACTCAGGGTGCTGTCGACCAGCGTCTGCAAACGCCAGCCGTCACGGGCTTCGAGGTCGTGCTGAACGTGCATCAGCTTGTCCAGATCGGCGTCGGTGACGATGTTCTGGCTCAGGTGATGGTATTCGGCGAGCAAGGCGCCAACACCGTCCAGCCCCTCGGCAACCACGTCGAATACCGTCCGCCCGTCGGCCACCGGCAATTCTTGCGGCAATTCACCGATTTTCAGACCGGGGGCACGCCACACCGAGCCGTCATCGGGCTTCTGATCGCCCTTGACCAGTTTCATCATGCTGGATTTGCCAGTGCCGTTGCGGCCGATGATGCACACCCGCTCACCACGGGCGATCTGCCAGGACACCTTGTCCAACAACGGCATCGCGCCGAATGCAAGGGACACATCGCTGAATTTGAGCAGGGTCATGAGCTTCTCCAAAAACCGGGCGCGCATTCTACCTGAATCAGGTCCTCAGCAGGCCGGCAATTTGTCTGCCGAAGCACTCTGCACAACATTTGTTGCGAACTTGTGCTGCAAGACCGGCAAAGCTTTCGCCCGTTGCTGGCAAAAGGCTAAGCTACAGACAATTCAGTGCTGGCCGCGGCCGGTGCTTGTCATGATTTCTCTGCCCGGATGTCTCATGCGCAGTCGCCTTTTCAGTGTCTTGTCCTGTTTGCTACTTACCGCCGCTGCCGCTCAATCCGCCCAGGCGGTGGACCTGTCGACCCAACGCCAGTATTACGATGAAGCCAAGCGCGCACTGGCCAAGGGCGATACCGGCCCGTACTTTCGTTACAGCCAGGCCTTGGCCGATTACCCGCTGGAACCGTACCTGGCTTACGACGAACTGACCGCGCGTCTGAAAACCGCCAGTAATGAGGAAATCGAGAAATTCCTCGCCGAGCACGGCGACCTGCCACAGGCCAACTGGATGAAACTGCGCTGGTTGCGCTGGCTCGCCGACCGTGGCGACTGGGCAACTTTCGTCAAGTATTACGACCCGAAACTCAACTTCACCGAACTGGACTGCCTCAATGCGCAGTACCAGATCAGCAGCGGCCACAAGGCCGAGGGCTATGCCAACGCCGACAAACTGTGGCTGACCGGCAAATCGCAACCGGCCGCCTGTGACGGGCTGTTCGGGATCTGGGCCGCCGACGGCCAGTTGACCGAGCAGAAACGCTGGGAGCGCACCAAACTTGCCGCCCAGGCGCGCAACTATCCACTGGCCAACAGCCTGGTCAACGGCCTGACCACCCTCGCCCCGCGCGGTCGGCTGCTGGTGGATGTGGCGCAGAAACCCGAACTGCTCAATCAGCCGTCGCGCTTCACTCCCGCTGACGAGCCGATGTCCGACGTGGTCAGCCTCGGCCTGCGCCGCCTCGCCCGTCAGGACCCGGACAAGGCCATGGCCCTGCTCGACGGATACGCCAGCAGCATGCATTTCTCCCGTGACGAAAAAGTCGCGATTGCCCGGGAAATCGGCCTGACCCTGGCCCGGCGTTTCGACAGCCGCGCGCTGGACGTGATGACCAAATACGATCCGGAGCTGCGTGACAACACTGTGTCCGAATGGCGCCTGCGCCTGCTGTTGCGTCTGGCACGCTGGGACGATGCGTATCAGTTGACCCGTCGGCTGCCGCAGGATCTGGCGACCACCAACCGCTGGCGTTACTGGCAGGCCCGCAGCCTGGAACTGGCACAACCGCAGAACCCGCAAGCGCAAACCCTGTACAAGAATCTGGCGAAAGAACGCGACTTCTACGGCTTCCTCGCCGCCGACCGTTCGCAACTGCCTTACTCGCTGATGAACAAGCCGCTGGTACTCAGCCAGGCCACCATCAACAAAGTGCGTAATACCCCCGGTGTGCGTCGCGCTCTGGAATTCCATGCGCGCGGGCAGATCGTCGACGGGCGCCGCGAGTGGTATCACGTCAGCCGCCATTTCAATCGTGACGAAATGGTCGCCCAGGCCAGGCTGGCTTACGACCTGAAATGGTACTTCCCCGCCATTCGCACCATCAGTCAGGCGCAATACTGGGACGACCTGGATATCCGCTTCCCGATGGCCCACCGCGACACCTTGGTGCGTGAAGCCAAGACGCGCGGCCTGCATTCGAGCTGGGTGTTCGCCATCACCCGCCAGGAAAGCGCGTTCATGGATGACGCCCGCTCCGGCGTCGGCGCCAGCGGCCTGATGCAGTTGATGCCCGGCACCGCCAAGGAAACCGCGCGCAAGTTCAGCATTCCGCTGGCCTCGCCGCAGCAAGTGCTCGATCCGGACAAGAACATCCAGCTCGGCGCCGCTTACCTGAGCCAGGTGCACAGCCAGTTCAACGGCAACCGCGTCCTGGCCTCCGCCGCCTACAACGCCGGCCCTGGCCGCGTGCGCCAGTGGCTGCGCGGCGCCGATCACCTGAGCTTCGATGTGTGGGTGGAAAGCATCCCGTTCGACGAAACCCGCCAGTACGTGCAGAACGTGCTGTCGTACTCGGTGATCTACGGGCAGAAACTCAATTCGCCGCAGCCGCTGGTGGATTGGCATGAGCGGTATTTCGACGATCAGTGACAGGTGCTGAATACCTGAAATGAAAAATGCCCGCATCCATCGATGCGGGCATTTTTTTGCTGCCAGAAAAGCCTTCGGCGGTTCTACACCGCCATCGCATGCCCGTCGTTGAACTGCAACGCCGCCAGCCGCGCATACAGTGGATTGCTCACGATCAGCTCCTGATGCGTACCGATTGCGACCAATCGGCCCTGATCCATCACGGCGATCCGGTCGGCGTTCTTCACCGTGGCCAGGCGATGCGCAATCACCAGCGTGGTGCGGTTGTGCATCAGACTTGGCAACGCTTCCTGAATCAGATGTTCGCTCTGGGCATCGAGAGCGCTGGTGGCTTCGTCCAGCAGCAGAATCGGCGCATCCACCAGCAACGCGCGGGCGATCGCCAGGCGTTGACGCTGGCCGCCGGAAAGGCCGAGGCCAGCGTCCCCCAGATGAGTCTGATAACCGTTGGGCATCTTCTCGATGAAGTCATGGGCGTGAGCAATTCTTGCCGCTTCCTTGACCTGCTCCAGTGTCGCGTCGGCATTGCCGTAACGAATATTCTCTTCGACGCTGCCGAAAAACAGCGCTGGCGATTGCGAGACCAGGGCGAAATTGCGCCGCAGATCCAGCGGATCGAGGCTGGTCAGCGGCACCCCGTCAATCAGGATCCGGCCTTCAAGTGGGTCGTAGAAGCGCAACAACAAGTCATACACCGTGGATTTACCGGCGCCGGAAGGCCCGACAAGGGCCAGGGTTTCACCAGCCCTGATGGTCAGGCTCAAGCCGCTGATGGCATAGCTGTCCGGACGCGACGGGTAGGAAAAGTGCACATTCTGCAATTGCAGCTCGCCCTTGATCCGTTCTGGCAACGTCACCAGCCCGAGGGTCGGTGGCTGGATGATGTTCTGCGAATTGAGCAGTTCCGCGATGCGCTCGGCGGCACCCGCCGCACGCTGCAACTCGCCGATGACCTCGCTCAACGTACCAATGGCACTGCCGACGATCAGACTGTAGAAAACGAACGCCGCCAGTTCGCCCCCGGTAATGCGCCCGGCTATCACGTCCATGCCACCGACCCACAACATCACCGCCACCGCGCCGAGCACCAGCACGATCACCACGGTAATCATCCAGGAGCGCTGAAAGATCCGTTTGCGCGCAGTATCAAACGCGTCCTCGACCGTCGTGGCGAAACGGCGTTCATCCTGCACCTGATGGTTATAGGCCTGAACGGTTTTGATCTGCCCGAGCGTCTCGGAAACGTAGCTGCCGATGTCGGCGACCCGATCCTGACTCAACCGCGACAGATTGCGCACGCGCCGACCGAAAATCAGAATCGGCGCGACCACGAAGGGCAAGGCGATCACCACGATGCTGGTGAGTTTCGGATTGGTCACGAACAGCAGCACTACTCCGCCGATCACCATCAACAGGTTGCGCAGAAACATGGAGAGCGACGAGCCGATCACCGATTGCAGCAACGTCGTGTCGGCAGTCAGCCGTGATTGAATCTCTGAACTGCGGTTATTCTCGTAAAAGCCGGGATGCAGATAGACCAGATGGTTGAACACCTCGCGCCGGATATCCGCTACAACTCGCTCGCCGATCCACGATACCCAGTAAAACCGCGCGAAGGTGCCAATCGCCAGGCCCAACACCATCAGCATGAAGATACCGATGCTCTGGTTCAGTTGATGCGGCGACTGCGTCATGAAGCCCCGATCGACCAGCAATTTGATCCCCTGCCCCATCGACAAAGTAACGGCCGCCGTGACGATCAACGCCAACAGCGCAGCGCAGACTTGCCAACGATAAGGCGCCAGAAACCGGCTGGTCAGACTCAGCGCTCGACGGTGCCGGGAAGAAAGCTTCGAGATCATTCAGGTACACATCCGTGTTGATGAAAGGGCTAGCCTAAACCTTCTATGGGGCGGAACTCTGTAAATCACAATGAGTCAGGTTAAATATGCCCCCAAAGACTAGGCCATAGTTGCTATTGGTCTAATGTCCCGGTTGAGACGAGCGGTCATTTCTGTTGGAGTGGAGATGCCGCTTTTGACAGACCCAAGGGTGTTGTCACAGCCTGGTCACGTGGCGGTTTTAATCTACGTGCACAACCTGATGAGGAGACAGGCCATGTCCTTGCAACACAGCAGCGATGACAAGATTCAAGTGATCCGCACCAAGCCCGGCCAACCTCTGGGTTGCTCGATTATCGACAAGGATGGGCGTGAAGTACCGATCACTGAAGACATGATCCAGAACGCGTGCCGCGAGCTGGAGAAGCGATTGGTCAAGCCTGCCGAACAAAAGTGATATAGCCACCGTCTTCCTGACCCGGCCCCTGTTTGGCCGGGTTTTTTCTGCCTGCCGTTCTGCTCTCCTACAGGGTCAGGGCAAACACTGTGGGAGCGAGCCTGCTCGCGAAAGGGCCGACCTGTTATTGAACCGCAACCGCCCCCAGCGCCGCCACAATCTGTTGCAACTGCGGCGAATCACCGTCGATCCGCACCTTCAGCCCCTCGATCTCGCGCCGCACCGGATACTGCTTGCGCAACACATCGAAGGCCGCACGCTGTTCAGCGACATTGCCGACAAGACTGCGACGAAAATCCGCATCATCGCGGCGCGGGTCGTATACGCCACGGCACAACATCGCCAGTGCCCAGGCCGGATCGCTGTCGGCGTGCAGGGTCACTTCTGACAGCCACGGCGCCGGTAGCAAGTCACTGAGCTGGATGCTCGGCGTCTGACCGATAAATTCGCAATAAGCCTGATAAATCTGCGCCGTGCCGCGCTGTTTACCATCGAGGCTGTAACCGGCAATGTGCGGCGTGGCCAGCACGCAGAGTTCGGCGAGGTCGACATCGACTTCAGGCTCGGCTTCCCACACGTCGAGCACCGCTTGCAGGTCTTCACGCGCCAGCAGCGCGGTGCGCAACGCAGCGTTATCCACCACGGGGCCACGAGCGGCGTTGATCAGCCAGGTACCCGGTTTGAGTTGTTGCAGACGCGGCTCATCGAACAGATGCCAGGTCGCGCCTGCGCCGGTACGGGTCAACGGCGTGTGCAGGCTGATCACGTCACACTGCTCGATGATCTGCTCAAGGCTCACGTAATCGCCCCCCTCGACGGCCTGACGCGGCGGGTCGCAGACTTTGACATTCCAGCCCAGGCCCTTGAGCACCTTGATCAGCCGACCGCCGACTTCACCGGCACCGATTACCCCATAAGTACGTTGCGGCAATTCAACGCCTTCGATTTCCGCCAGGGTCATCAGACTGCCGAGCACATAATCGACCACGCCCCGCGCGTTGCAACCGGGCGCGCTGGACCAGGTGATGCCGGCCTCGGTGAAATAATCGAGATCGAGGTGATCGGTACCGATGGTGCACGTGCCGACGAAACGCACTTTGCTGCCTTCGAGCAAAGCACGATTGACGTTAGTCACCGAACGCACCAGCAACACATCGGCCTGCTCGACCGTCGCACGGTCGATGGCACGGCCCGGCACCCGGCGGATCTCGCCGAAACCGGCAAAAAAGGCATCGAGCAGGGGGATATTTTCGTCGGCAACAATCAGCATGGCGGGCTCCTTGGGCGGATCGGCAGTTTAACTGTAGGAGCTGCCGCAGGCTNTTGATTTTGTTTTTCAAGATCGAGATCGAGATCAAAAGATCGCAGCCTGCGGCAGCTCCTACAGATTACAAATCCGCAACAGAGGATTTTTCCTGACCAAAGCGTCAGCGGCGTAGAATGCGGCGCCCTGCGCATCAATCCCTGTGGACGCTTCGCCTGTGAATTCTGTTACTGAAAAACCGCTCGCTGCCTCACTCACCCGCCCCGCGCGAATTCGCCTGGAATTCAGGAATCTGCTCGCCCTCGCGCTGCCGATCATCATCGCGCAACTGGCGACCACCGCCATGGGCTTCGTCGATGCGGTGATGGCCGGCCGTGTCGGGCCGCGTGACCTGGCAGCGGTAGCACTGGGCAACTCAATCTGGGTCCCGGTGTTTCTGCTGATGACTGGCACCCTGCTGGCCACCACGCCGAAAGTCGCCCAGCGTTTCGGCGCCGGCACCCACAGCGAAATCGGCCCGATTGTCCGTCAAGCGCTGTGGCTGGCACTGGTGGTCGGCCTGATCGCCACGTGCATGCTGGTCGCCGCCGAACCGGTGCTGCACCTGATGAAAGTCGATCCCGAGCTGATCGGCCCGTGCATGCAATACCTGCACGGCATTGCCAGCGGCCTGCCGGCGGTGGCGTTCTATCACGTGCTGCGTTGCACCAGTGACGGCATCGGCCGTACCCGCCCGGCGATGGTGCTGGGCCTGTGCGGTCTGGCGCTGAACATTCCGCTGAACTACATCTTCATTTATGGCCACTTCGGCGTACCGGCCATGGGTGGCGTGGGTTGTGGCTGGGCCACGGCCATCGTGATGTGGGTCATGGCGCTGGGTCTGGCCGGATGGGAGCGCTGGGCGCCGGCGTATCGTTCGAGTGAGATCTTCAGCCGCTTCGACTGGCCACAATGGGCGGTGATCAAACGTCTGCTGGCGATCGGCTTGCCGATTGGCATCGCCGTGTTTGCCGAGTCGAGTATCTTCGCCGTGATCGCCCTGCTGATCGGCAGCCTTGGCGCCACCGTGGTGGCCGGGCATCAGATCGCGCTGAACGTCAGCTCGCTGGTGTTCATGATTCCGTATTCGCTGGGCATGGCCGTTACGGTGCGTGTCGGCCAGGCGCTGGGCCGTGAAGAGCCACGGGAAGCACGCTTTGCCGCCGGCGTCGGCATGGGCACCGCACTGGCGTATGCCTGCCTGTCGGCGAGCATGATGCTGTTGCTGCGCGAGCCGATTGCGTCGATCTACACAGCGGATCCGACGGTGATTCACATCGCGGCGATGCTGATTGTGTACTCGGCGCTGTTCCAGTTCTCCGACGCGATCCAGGTGACGGCTGCAGGCGCTCTGCGCGGTTATCAGGACACCCGGGTAACGATGATTCTGACCCTGTTCGCCTACTGGGGCATCGGCCTGCCAGTGGGTTACGCCCTAGGTCTGACCGACTGGCTCGGCGAACCGCGTGGTCCAAGCGGTCTGTGGCAAGGGCTGATTGTCGGCCTGAGCTGCGCGGCGCTGATGTTGTCGTTTCGACTGACGCGCAGTGCACGCAAGCGTATTCGGATCAGTCGTTCGGTGGGCTGATCAGCCATAAAAAAAGACCTGCACATGCAGGTCTTTTTTTATGCCCGAATTCAATTGGACTTCTTGCGGATCCAGTACAGATAAGTACCGGCCTCTTCGTGCTGCCCCACCAGTTCGTGGTCGAGAAACACACAGAACTTGGGAATGTCGCGACGGGTCGAGGGATCGGTGGCGATCACCTTGAGCAGGCCGCCCGGCACCAGGTCACGTATGTGCTGGTGCAGCATCATTACCGGCTCCGGGCAATTGAGACCGGTGGCGTCGAGGGTGCCGTCGACCGGGGTATCGATCATTTCACTCATGATTCACTCCTGAAACTGGCCGGCATTGTCGCGCATTGCCGGGTGCTCAGTCATCTGTAGCGAGGGGATTTATCCCCGATGGGTCGCGAAGCGGCCCCAGAGACTGGGGATGCGCTGCATCCCATCGGGGATAAATCCCCTCACCAAAGAGATCATTCCCACAGGGTTTAGTGGTGACTCAGCGGGATTTGGCTTTCTTGATGTCATGCCGACGCAAATGACAGGTCACTTCCTCGCGGTCGTGATACAGCTGCTTGCAACCAATGTCGACCTTGATCCCGCGCGCCTTGAAGCCATCGGCGATGCGCTCGAGCAAGCGCTTCACTTCGGCATAGCGCTGTTTCATCGGCAGCTTGAGGTTGACCACCGCTTCGCGGCAATGACCGTCGCCGATCCATTCTTCAAGCATCGCCGCGTTACGCGCCGGCTTCTCGACGATGTCGCAGACCATCCAGTCCACCGGTTGCCTGGGCTTGAAGGTGAAACCGTCGGCCATCAAGTGTTGCACCAGACCGGTGTCCATCAGGCTTTCAGCCATCGGGCCGTTGTCGATGGCGGTCACCAGCATGCCACGGTTGACCAGTTGCCAGGTCCAGCCGCCGGGTGCCGCGCCGAGGTCGACGCCGGTCATGTCGCTGTGCAGGCGCTCGTCCCACTGATCACGCGGGATGAAATGGTGCCAGGCCTCTTCCAGTTTCAAGGTCGAACGACTGGGCGCCTCGCGCGGAAACTTCAGGCGCGGAATGCCCATCGGCCACATCGCCGAGTTGCCGGCGTCGGCCATGCCGAGAAACACTTCGCGACCACTTTTGAAGGTCAGCAGCAGGCGCGGTTTGCTGGCGTCGTCCACCAGTTTGCCGGCACCGGTCAGCGCCTTGCGCAGCGGGCCTTCGAATTTCTTGCAGAAGTTCGACAGCTCTTTGCCGTCGTTGGTATCGACCACTTCCAGCCACAGGCTGCCGCAGACCGGAAAGTCCGCCATCTGCTCGAGGATCACGCTGATGCGGTCGGTTTCCGGCAAATCGATGAAGACACCGCGCGCCCACTGGCGCGGAAAAATCAGCTCGGCGAAACGCTGGCCGCGCATCAGGCGTTCGGCGCCGTCTGCTTCGCTGCAGACAAACTCCGCGTACGCGGTGGCCGGTTTGGCCTTGGCGTAACCGGCCACATTCAACTGGGCGGCGAGGTCGGAAATCTCCGAACAGACTTCGCCTTCGAAGCCTGGCCGGCAATGCATGAATAGGGTGTTCATTCTTACTCCTGGGCAGAGGGCGGACATTCGGCCCCTGCACGCTGCTCAAGCCTTGCGGTGAAGCAAAGCCTGTCACGAAAACCGGCGCATGATAGCCGATGTCGGAACCTTGGACTTATCGATAGAGTCCAGTTATTAGCCAGCTACTGAAAACAGGGCTACGTTGATAGCTCTGCCCGTCCCCTCAGTCCGTAGCCGTGCGGACTCAAAGGAGTGATCGTAATGCCGTCCCTCGATAGTCTGAAGACCCTTAAAACACTGCAGATCGACCAACAAACCTACCACTATTTCAGCCTGCCGGATGCCGCAAAAAGCCTGGGCAATATCGACCAGTTGCCAATGTCGCTGAAAGTCCTGCTGGAAAACCTGCTGCGCTGGGAAGATGAAAAAACTGTCACCGGCGCCGACCTCAAAGCCATCGCCGCCTGGCTCAAGGAGCGCCGCTCCGACCGGGAAATCCAGTACCGCCCTGCCCGCGTATTGATGCAAGATTTTACCGGAGTGCCCGCCGTGGTCGACCTCGCTGCGATGCGCGCCGCGATGGCCAAGGCCGGTGGTGATCCGCAACGAATCAACCCGCTGTCGCCGGTGGATCTGGTGATCGACCACTCGGTGATGGTCGACAAATTCGCCACTCCGAGCGCCTTCGAACAGAACGTCGACATCGAGATGCAGCGCAACGGCGAGCGCTACGCGTTCCTGCGCTGGGGTCAGAGCGCCTTCGACAACTTCAGCGTGGTGCCACCGGGCACCGGGATCTGCCACCAGGTCAACCTCGAATACCTCGGGCGCACGGTATGGACCAAGGATGAGGAAGGCCGCACCTACGCGTTCCCCGACACCCTGGTCGGCACCGACTCCCACACCACCATGATCAACGGCCTCGGCGTGCTCGGCTGGGGTGTCGGCGGGATCGAGGCGGAAGCGGCAATGCTCGGCCAACCAGTGTCGATGCTGATTCCGGAAGTGATCGGCTTCAAACTCACTGGCAAACTCAAGGAAGGCATCACCGCCACCGACCTGGTGCTGACCGTCACGCAGATGCTGCGCAAGAAAGGTGTGGTCGGCAAATTCGTCGAATTCTACGGTGACGGCCTCGCCGACCTGCCACTGGCCGACCGCGCGACCATCGCCAACATGGCCCCGGAATATGGCGCGACCTGTGGCTTCTTCCCGGTCGATGACGTAACCCTCGAATACCTGCGCCTGTCCGGCCGCCCGGCTGAAGTGGTGAAACTGGTCGAGGCCTACACCAAGGCCCAAGGCCTATGGCGCCTGCCCGGTCAGGAACCGGTGTTCACCGACAGCCTGGCGCTGGACATGGGCAGCGTCGAAGCCAGCCTTGCCGGGCCAAAGCGCCCGCAGGACCGGGTCTCGCTGCCAAACGTGGCGCAGGCCTTCAGTGATTTCATGGATTTGCAATTCAAGCCCACCAGCAAGGAAGAAGGCCGCCTGGAAAGCGAGGGCGGCGGTGGGGTGGCCGTGGGCAACGCCGATCTGGTCGGCGAAACCGAATACGAGTATGAAGGCCACACCTATCGCCTGAAAAACGGCGCGGTGGTAATCGCCGCGATCACCTCCTGCACCAACACCTCCAACCCGAGCGTGATGATGGCGGCCGGTCTGCTGGCGAAAAAAGCCGTGCAGAAAGGCCTGACGCGCAAGCCGTGGGTCAAGAGTTCGCTGGCCCCCGGCTCGAAAGTGGTCACCGACTACTACAAGGCGGCCGGGCTGACGCAATACCTGGATCAGCTCGGTTTTTCGCTGGTCGGTTATGGCTGCACCACTTGCATCGGCAACTCCGGGCCATTGCCGGAGCCAATCGAGAAGGCCATTCAGAAAGCTGACCTCACCGTGGCGTCGGTGCTGTCCGGCAACCGTAACTTCGAAGGCCGGGTGCATCCGCTGGTCAAGACCAACTGGCTGGCCTCGCCACCGCTGGTGGTCGCTTATGCTCTGGCTGGCAGTGTGCGCATTGACATCAGCAGCGAGCCTCTGGGTAACGACCAGCAAGGCAATCCGGTGTACCTGCGCGATATCTGGCCGAGCAGTCAGGAAATCGCCGATGCGGTGAATCAGGTCAACACCGCGATGTTCCACAAGGAATACGCCGAGGTGTTTGCCGGCGATGAACAGTGGCAAGCGATCCAGGTGCCGCAAGCCGCCACCTATGTGTGGCAGGACGATTCGACCTACATCCAGCATCCGCCGTTCTTCGACGACATTTCCGGCCCATTGCCGGTGATCACTGACGTCAAGGGTGCGCGGGTTTTGGCGTTGCTCGGTGATTCGGTGACCACCGACCACATCTCCCCGGCCGGCAACATCAAGACTGACAGCCCGGCCGGGCGCTATCTGCGCGAAAAAGGCGTGGAACCGCGAGACTTCAACTCCTACGGCTCACGACGTGGCAACCATGAGGTGATGATGCGCGGCACGTTCGCCAACATCCGCATTCGTAACGAGATGCTCGGCGGCGAAGAAGGTGGCAACACGATCTACATCCCGAGCGGCGAGAAAATGCCGATTTATGATGCCGCCATGCGTTATCAGGCCTCGGGCACGCCGCTGGTGGTAATCGCCGGTCAGGAATACGGTACCGGCTCCAGCCGCGATTGGGCGGCCAAGGGCACCAACCTGTTGGGTGTCAAAGCGGTGATCGCTGAAAGCTTCGAGCGCATCCACCGTTCCAACCTGGTGGGCATGGGCGTGTTGCCGTTGCAGTTCAAGCTCGATCAGAACCGCAAGAGCCTGAACCTCACTGGCAAGGAAACCCTTGATATCCAGGGTCTGACTGGTGTCGAGCTGACGCCGCGCATGAACCTGACCCTGGTCATCACTCGTGAGGACGGCCGCCAGGAGAAACTCGACGTGCTGTGCCGCATCGATACGTTGAATGAGGTGGAGTACTTCAAGTCGGGCGGGATTCTGCACTACGTGTTGCGGCAACTGATCGCCTCGTGATTGCTTGATTCCCGTGGTGAGGGGATTCATCTACGATGGACTGCGCAGCAGGCCCTTTTTTGGGGTCGCTTCGCAACCCATCGGGGATAAATCCCCTCGCTACCGGTGCTCGACACAAATACTTTTCTGCAGGCGAAAAAAAACCCGCCGAAGCGGGTTTTTCCCAAGACCATTATCGACTCCCTGTCGGCAGCGATCCTTGCTAATGGTCGATCATCCGTGATCCTGAAACACTCCCTGTGTCTCAGTTGATGGGTGTAGATTACGCCGTGGATCCAATCGGCAATAGTCGCAAAAGCTACCACCGCGTGTAAGACATTCGCTATACAAGCCCTTCCGAAAACCCCTACGTCAGTCAGGCACTCAGCCTGCAAGCCACCATGTCAGTCACCATCACGCTCGCGCGTCTTCGCACTTTCGGCGAGAAACTGTTCAAGTCGACTTAATTGCTCCTCCCAGCCGCGGCTATCCATGTAGTACGCCTCCTTCTGCCGCACATCGGGGATATGCGCAAAGCCGGACTCGGACACCTTGAGCAATGTGCCGCTCTCGTAATCCTGCAGCTCGAACTTGACCAGCGTAGTCGGCTCCTGGGAATAGTCGATGTTCGGATTGACCGCGTACGGGTGCCAGCGAAACGAAAACAGCTGCTGCGGCTCCACCCGCTCCACCAGCACGTTCCACAGCACGTGTTCATAACCGGGATACGTGACCTGCCCTTGCGTCCATTCCCCGGCAATGAACCGCCTGCCCTCCAGTGCCACACCAAACCACTGACCAAACGCCTCGGCATCGACCAATGCACGCCAGACATATGAACGTGGCGCCTTGAGCGCGATTTTGCGTTCGAAACTATTGGGTACCGGTTTCATAAGTCACCTCCTGTTTTGAACAGTAGGCTTGTATGACCACATGTCCAACCTGAAGTTGTATCAAAGGGCTGCACCTGTCCAATCCAGAGGAAACATTCGGCGGCATTTCCGTTCATTGAAACGAGCGCCCCCCTCCGATGAACCTGTTACCGTTTCCTGCGAAATGGACACAGACAAGGATGAAGCATGCAGCCATCTCTCTCCGAACGTTATCGCGGCGCCCTGCTCGGCCTCGCTTGCGGCGACGCCGTCGGCACCACGTTGGAGTTCAAGCCAAGAGGCTCATTCCAGCCGCTGAGGGACATGGTCGGTGGCGGCCCCTTTCACTTGAAACCCGGGCAATGGACGGATGACACCTCGATGGCGCTGTGCCTGGCGGAGAGCCTGCTGAGGAAAAACACATTCGATGCGGCGGACCAGATGGGACGCTATCTGAATTGGTGGCAATGGGGGTATCTCAGTTCCACCGGTGATTGTTTCGATATCGGCATGACGGTCAGCCAGGCGCTGTCGCGGTATCAGCAAACCGGTCAGCCGTTCGCGGGATCTACCGACCCGTTTACCGCCGGCAACGGGTCGCTGATGCGCCTGGTGCCGGTGGTGCTGTTTTATTTCCCTGATGCCCGGCAGATTCGCCAGTTCGCCAGTGACAGTTCGCGAACCACCCATGCTGCACCTGAAGCCATCGAATGCTGTCAGTTATTTGCCGAAGTGCTCAGCAAAGCACTGCTAGGCGCCTCCAAGTCAGAATTGCGCAAATTGCCAGACACAACCTTCGTTCAACCTAAAGTCGCAGCCATCGCCCGAGGTGATTACCTCGCAAAGTCGGCGAGCGAAATCCGTGGCAGCGGCTACAGCGTCGAGTCGCTGGAAGCGGCGCTGTGGTGTTTTCATCACACTGACGGTTTCGCCGCGGCGATTCTGCAAGCCGCCAACCTGGGCGATGATGCCGACACTACTGCCGCGATCGTCGGCCAATTGGCCGGGGCCTACTATGGCGTTCGGGCGATTCCTGCCCACTGGCTGGAAATGCTCCATGACGGCGAGGAGATTGCAGCCACCGCAGATCGCCTGCTCGAAGCCTCCCGGCTACGCGTCCCTGATTAGAAGCTCCACAGCCGCTAAACTGCACTGCACTTTCATCCGACTCAGTGAGATTACCCAATGTCCCCACGCCTGCTTCTGGCCCTGACACCCTTTCTGTTCAGCCCCCTCGCCCACGCTGCCGTCGACTGCGCCAATGCCAGCGATCAGGCCACCATGAACCAGTGTGCCGGGCAGGAATTCAAGTCGACTGACAAGGAGTTGAACGCGGTGTATCAGCAGATCACCGGCCGCTTGAAGGACAACCCTGACCGCAAGAAGCTGCTGGTGGGGGCGCAGCGGGCGTGGATCGGGTTTCGCGATGCTGAGTGCAAATTTTCGGCATCCGGGGTCGAGGGCGGGAGTGTTTATCCGCTGATCTACAGCAATTGCCTGACAACTGTGACCAAGGCGCGGATTGAGGCGCTGAAGCAGTATTTGACGTGTCAGGAAGGTGACATGAGTTGCCCAGTGCCCGGGGCCTGATTTTGTAGTGGCTTCGGTCTTGCCGCCAGGTTTGTTGATTCCACACTTGGCGCACCTTAGGCGCGCTGGCCAGCGAATCGATTTCCGCACCATTACCAGCGATTGCGCGGAGCCGGAACAGAAGAAAGTGGCGCAGCAACAAAAACAAAACTAATTATTGTAATCAGATAATTTATCATCGAGAATTCGCTACCAAATTGTAACAACCAGGAATTTTCATGAGTACTCACATCAACGGATTGGCGCCGCAGCGCATGCATTGGATCGGTCTGCTGGCTGCGATTCTTGTCTGGGTTCTGGGGGTGACGGAGGTCGGTGGCAACGTGACGATCTGGTTCTTCAAGAAGGATGAAATGCTGGCAAGCCTGCTTTATGCCTTTGCAGAAGGCTCGCCGCAATTGCTTGACCCGTTTGTCGAAGGTGCATTGCTTGATCCTGACACCTGGCTGTCATCAACGGTCACTGCGCTGATCGTCTTTCTGGATTTCCTGCCCGTTGTCCTGTCGGCTTACGCGTTATGGCTGACCGGGTTGTTTTTTCTGCGCTTGTCGCGCGGCGAAACCTGGACCGACCGCAACATCAGAGTCCTCTGGCGAGTGGGCGTGCTCTGCATCGTTTCTCCGGCAACCTACCCGTTAATAGAGACCTTGCAAGGTCTGGCGTTGTCGATAGATCTGCCGCCGGGAGATCGGATTTTCCAGTTCTCAATCGGCCTGTCTTCCGCTTCTGCCTACGAGATAATCAAAGGCGTATTACTCTGTATTTTTTCAATTATCATGCGTGACGCAAAAGTACTCAGCGATGAGCAAAGCCAATACATATAGAACAATATAATGACCATTATCGTCCGCCTTGACGTCGTCATGGCCACGCAAAAAATTCGCTCGAAAGAGTTAGCCGCCCTGCTCGGAATAACCGAGGCCAATCTGTCATTGCTTAAAAACGGCAAAGTCAAAGGCGTGAAGATGGCAACTCTGGACAAGCTCTGCGCTGCGCTCGATTGCCAGCCGGGCGATCTGCTGGAATACCAGAAAGACTGAGACTTTCCCCGGAAGGCGAGTTGTTTATCGCAGGTCCCGATCGTTTAACTTTTATTCAATCCTTAGTTTCAAGGCGGCTTTGTCATGTCCCGTTATTTGTTATGCGCGCTGTTATTGCTGACAGCGTCACTCAGCGGCTGCGCCACACAATTTGACGTAGCACTCAATGCAATCCCTGATCCGGACTATCAGTTCGACCAAAAGGCAACCGTATTGGTGACCTCGACGAAAGGCGCCGATGAGAACGCACTGAATGCCCGCTATTATCTTCGCGACATGGTCAACGCATTGAAAGACAGGGGTTTCCAAGAGGTTTATACCGACGCCAGCCTGCCCAGAAATCACGCACCGATCAAAATGACTATCAGCCTAGATATCGGCAGCCGGCAAGTGTCTTACCGTTATACCGCTACCGATTATGGGCAAGTGCCAACCAGCACTACCACCGTTTGCAAGAACACCAAGAAGAAAGATGACCGACTGACCTGCACCAGTAAGCCCAATACGACCTATGGCCCGGTGGGTACTTCGGAGCGAATCGGCTATACCACCCTAAGTACCTTTATTGCCACCGCCCGGGATGAGGCGAGTAAACGCACGGTGTATCTGCTGCGGGCGTCGTCTTATAACGAGGACTGTCAGGCCGCCAAGGTCGAAGCGTTTCTGGTCGAGCAGGGCCTGCAGAACCTGAACTTCCAGGATCGCGTGCAACGCAACTACAGCGTCACGATGCCCGAGGGTTACAGCTGCAAATAGTCAGTTACCCAAACCCCTGCCTCGACAGCTTCACGGCGCAGCCAACGTGAGCCGGTGTAGTGAAGCGCATCCCGGCTACACGTGCGGGTCACCCGGCGGCTTGGCCGGCGCCGCGTATTGCGGCTTGAGGTGGCCATCCTGATCCAGTAGCCAGGCGTCCATGATCTGCCGCACCACGGGACCGGCAACCCGACCACCGGCCTCACCGTTTTCGATCATCACCGAGATGGCGATCTTCGGATGCTCTGCCGGAGCGAAGCCGACAAACAAGGCGTTGTCGCGATGCCGTTCTAGGGTTTTCTCACGGTTGTAACGCTCACCCTGCTTGATCGCCACCACCTGCGCCGTACCACTCTTGCCGGCGATGCGGTACTGCGCACCGGCCGCTGCGGCGCGCGCGATTCCCCGGGCATCGTGCATCACCATCTGCATGCCGTGGTTGACCTGATCCCAGTCACGCGGGTTCTTCAGCAGGATATTCGGCATCGGATGTTCATCGACCGGCGCTACGCCATCGACGGTCTTCGCCAAGTGCGGTCGATTCCATATGCCCTTGTTGGCAATCAGTGCGGTGGCCTGAGCCAGTTGTAGTGGCGTGACCTGCATGTAGCCCTGGCCGATGCCCAGAATTACTGTTTCCCCCGGGAACCAGGCTTGACGACGCGTGGCACGTTTCCAGGCCTGCGATGGCATCAAACCGGGCGACTCTTCGAACATGTCCAGCGAGACTTTTTCGCCGAGGCCGAACATCGCCATGTAGTCGTGCAGGCGATCGATGCCGAGCTTGTGCGCCAGATCGTAGAAGTAGGTGTCATTGGAACGCATGATCGCCGCGTCCATGTCCACCCAGCCATCGCCACTGTGGTTCCAGTTGCGGTACTTGTGATCGAAATCCGGGAGTTGGTAATAGCCCGGGTCGAAGACTCGTGTCTGCGGGGTCACAACACCGGCATCAAGGCCGGCAATCGCCACTTCGGGTTTGATGGTCGAACCCGGTGCATACAGGCCGCGTAGCACACGGTTGAACAGCGGCCGATCGATGGAATCGCGTAGCGCCGAGTATTCCTTGGAGCTGATACCGGTGACGAACAGGTTCGGGTCGAAGCTCGGATTGCTGACCATGGCCAGCACTTCACCAGTGGATGGATCGAGAGCCACCACCGAACCACGGCGGTCGCCCAGTGCGGCTTCAGCAGCTTCCTGCAGTTTGACGTCGAGACTTAGAACGATGTTTTTGCCAGGGACCGGATCGGTGTGTTTGAGCACTCGCAACACTCGGCCTTGGGCGTTGGTCTCAACTTCTTCGTAGCCAACGTGACCGTGCAGCTGCGCTTCGTAGAAGCGTTCAATGCCTGTTTTACCGATGGATTGCGTGCCGCGGTATTCCACCGAGTCGAGGGTTTTGGATTCTTTTTCGTTAATCCGGCCAACGTAACCGATTGAATGCGCAAAGTGCGGACCCAACGGGTAATGCCGAACAAACTGCGGCTCGACATCGAGGCCCGGCAAACGGAACTCGTTAACCGCCAACACGGCGATTTGCTCTTCCGTCAGTTCGTAGAACAGCGTCACCGGGGTGAATGGGTGACGGGACTGCTTCATGGCCTTATCGAAAACCGTACGATCTTCAGCGGGCAAATGCAGCAGATTGATCACCTCGTCCAGCTCCTGATTTACATCAGTGGCGCGTTCGCGGGTGATGATCAGGTTGTAACTGGGACGGTTATCAGCGAGCAGCACACCATTGCGATCGTAGATCAGGCCTCTCGTCGGCGGAATCGGCAATACGTGCACGCGGTTGTTTTCAGAGATGGTCGAGTGGTAGTCATATTCAACCACTTGCAGGATGTACAAGCGCACCACCAGCGCGCAGCTGATAGCAAAGACAAACAGAGCGCAGGCGATCAACCGTTTGTTGACCAAGCGCTTCTCTTTTTCATGATCTTTGATCGGGATGGGTTCAGGCATTTCTACAGCAACTCTTTGACATAATTTGAGCGCCGATCCGTGGGCATGACATCAATCCGTTAAAAAACGAGCTGCACCATACCAAAAACCGAGCGGTCACTTCAGAAGGATTTTCTCCAATGGCAGTCCTGGCGACGGTTGGAACACTCGCATCGTCTGATCTTGGCGAGCCAAGCACTTTCCTGCGGGCAAAACAAAACCCCAACTGCTTTCGCAATTGGGGTTTCGGAATTTAATCTTGACGATGACCTACTCTCACATGGGGAAACCCCACACTACCATC
>NZ_JBQEPG010000015.1:0-147774 GCF_052045635.1 Pseudomonas sp. 22189 | reverse complement strand
TGTGTCAGGCTGCGCAGGTGCTCGAACACGTCGTTCGGTTCGGCGCGTGAGACGGCCAGCCAGCCCCAGTCGAGGGCGTCGGTTTCGGCGATCCAGGGCAGGAATGCCGAGTTCGGTTTGAGTTCGGTGACGTAGGGCATCACCGGTTGCCAGGTGGAGTAGGGCGTGCCGCCCCAGATCGGCAGGAGCTGGGCGGTGGGTTCGGTCAGGTACAGGGTTTTCAGCGCGTCGGCATCGCTTGCTGCGCTGACGATCAGGTACAGGCGCTCGCCAGTCTGCAACGGCTGTTGTGCCAGCCAGTCCTTGGGTGTCAGTCGATCAGATGGCACAGGCACCTGCCTTGCATTTTTCGCACTCTTCGCAGAACGGCGCATTACGTTTGAGAGTGTTGATTTGCGCCGGGGTCAGCACGGCGCCAGCCTTGTCGGCATCCGCCTGCTTCAACACGCCCGGCAGCAGTGGGGCGGCGCCGGTGCCGCTGCCCGGTCCACCACCGGAGTTGATGTTGATCGCCGGCCCGCTCATGGTCACGCCGCCGCCGTCGATCTTGATGAAGCTGCCACCGCCGACCAGCGTCAGTTCAGCCCCGGCTTCCAGCACCACCTTCATGCCACTGCTCAGGTGAATTTCCTGGCCGGCGTCGATGAATTGTCCGGTGCCGATCTTGATGTGCTGGTTCACGCCCACGGTCAGGTGGTCGTTGGCCCGTGCTTCGACTTTGCGGTCTTCATAAACCGTGTGGTGTTCTTCGGCCTTGAATTCCGTGTAGCTGTTCTTTTCCACGACGTCGTGGCGTTCGTTGCCGACGCGGATTTTCTGGTCGTGTTCGATGTTCTCGTCCCAGTCGCGCTGGGCGTGGAGGAAGATCTGTTCCTGGCCTTTCTTGTCTTCGATGCGCAGTTCGTTGAAGCCGCCACCGCCCATCGAGCTCAGGGTTTTGAAGGTGGTGCGGGTCTTGTTCGCCGGCAGGGCGTACGGGACGGTGTTTTCCTTGTGGTACAGGCAGCCGCTGATCAGCGGCTGGTCGGGGTCGCCCTCGAGGAATGTCACCAGCACTTCCATGCCGATGCGCGGGATGGCGATGCCGCCGTACTGGGCGCCGGCCCAGGCGCTGGAGACACGCAGCCAGCAGCTGGTCTTGTCGTCGGCCTGGCCGTCGCGGTCCCAGTGGAACTGGACTTTCACGCGGCCGTATTCGTCGCAGTGGATTTCTTCGCCTTTCGGGCCTGTGACCACGGCGCTCTGGCTGCCGAGGATGCGCGGTTTCGGGTGGCGCAGGGGCGGGCGGTTCGGCACGTCCCACGGGGTGGCCTGGAAGCGGTTGCGGTAACCCTGATGGAAATCGTCTTTGAGCGCGGTGGTGTCGCTGGTGACCGACTCTTCCAGCACCTGCGGCTGCTTGCCTTCGTGGTGGACTTCGGTGAGCAGCCACAGGTCATTCCACTTGGCCTTCGGGTGTTCTTTGAGTGCGAGGAAATGGCCGCTGACCAGCAACGGCTGGTCGCTCTTGCCTTCGGCGAGCTGGAAGTCGCTGCGATGACGTTCGAGGGCGCGTTTGGCCAGGTGTTTGCCGCGCTCGCGGTCGATGAAACGGCCCGGGTAATCGTAGTCCTCGAGGTCGGGGAGGGCGTCGCCGCGGTTTTCGCTTTCCAGCGTCAGGCGCGGTTTTTCGAAGTCGTAGTCGCGGCGGGTGGTGCGGCTGGTACGGGTTTCCAGGCGCAGGTCGAAGCGTTTGATCACCGGGTTGCTGGCGACCATGCCGGAGTCCTGCTGATAGGCCACCGGCGCCAGTTTCTTGAACACCGTCTGGTCGTCGCCGAACACCAGTTTGTGGCCCGTGGCGCTGTGCTGGAAGTGGTAGTGAATGCCTTCTTCTTCGCACAGGCGCTGGATGAAATGCAGGTCCGATTCGTCGTATTGCACGCAGTAAATGCGGTCGGGGTAGATCGAGCCGGTCTGGAAGGCGTAGGCGTTGCCCTGGATGCCGTGTTCTTCGAGGACCTTGCCGATGATTTTCGGCACGCTGAGGTTCTGGAAGATCCGCTGGTTGATCCGGTGCGCCAGGTACGCCAGTTGCGGGCGCAGGGTCACGGAGTAGCGCGTCAGGCGCTTGCCGGAATCGCCTTGCGCGGCGCGGTAGATCAGGCCGTGGATACCGCTGCCGTCGGGCGACAGCTGCAGGAAGGCCGGTTTGTGCAGCAGGGTTTCGAGGTCCAGCGACGGCTGCTCACTGACCAGCTCCACCTCGAACACAAAAGGCTGGCTGATGGCTTCCCGACCGGTGAGGGTAAACACCTGGAAATCGGCGGAAAGACCTTCGATGGTCAGGGCAAAGTGGGTTTCATTGGCCGGCGCGAACATCCCTTGTTCCTCGTGCTGTACAGCGGCGTTCGTCGATTACCGTCAAGCGGTTCAACGCACGCGAAATTCTGGAGGGGCGTAAACAACATCGACCAGCAGAGCTGGCCGATGCTTGTAACGATCAGCCGTAATTAAACGACTGGAGCACGCCAGTCATCGGAACCCGAAGTACCGGATACTTCGTGGGTCCAGGTGATTTTGCGGTAGGTGAACTGCACTTCTTCCAGGTGGGTGAAGTGGGCGTTCGATGGATCCTGGCAGTTGTGCATCTTGTTGTTGATGGCGACGATGATCGCGTCTTCCAGTTTGGTGGTGTAGTAGTGCTCTTGGGTACCTTGAGCCGAAGTGCGGTACCACTGGATAACGATTTCGCTCATGCGCTCGCCGGAGGTCAGAGCGGCTTGCAGCAGTGGCGAAGCCTTGTCGTAGACCTTGGTGATGATCACTGGCTTGTGAACGCGCTGACCGGTTGGCTGACCGGATTGCGGGTCACGCGGGATGATCACGTCGTGGCTGAACGCCTGAACCATGACCTGGTCTTCGTGGCCTTCCTGGTAGGTGTTGCCAACGGAGTCGGCGGTGAAGGCGCCGGCAGTGATCAGGCCTTGTTTTTCGCCGGTAACCGACATGTACGCTGGTGTTGCCATGGGAGGTGCTCCTTGCGGATAAAGTTAGGGTGCCCGGGAGGCGAAATCGCCCGGTGGGTGCCTGACTGTTATCAAGGAGCGTGCCAGCTTTTGCCACGTCCCCGGGAGCCGGGGACTCCACCACTCTGGATCGCGGCTTTGAGCGTTTTTTGATCAGTCAGGTGGCTGGAAGTGNCTTCTTGCGCACTTGGCTGGAGGCCTTGAAATACATGGCCTCTAGCGGAATCGGTGAGCATTTTTACAGAACAAGTGCGCAACTTCTTGCGCAGTATGGCGTTAGGCCATGCCTGGCGAGTACTTCGTTCTACCTTCCTGAATAGTGTGATGGGGGCTGGCTGCTTTCGGCCAAAAGCGGCCATTCGCAAATAGAGAGGTTGACTGTCTGTTTCTTTGCATAGCAGCATCTCAGCCAGCACTCTCGCTAACGTCCGATACATGGCTTCCTATGTCTATTGACCTTGATGAGTTGTTAGAGCGCGTGATCGATGAGCAATCGTTCATTAGGTTTATCGAGGCTCTTGGTTCTGATTTTGCCAGTGAGCGTGTGTTGGAGGAAATGACGCCATCGTCTCCTTATGAATCTAGCGTCTTGGGGTGGGAAAATGAATCTGTAGATACCTTTCTCGATGCGGCGGCTGCATGGGCGACCGCCAGTACCAAAAGCTCTTCGCAAAATGTTCCTGTTTCAAATGTATGGCAGCGGTGTGCATCCATTTTGCTGGCTGGCAAATTTTATGAGTGAACCCTGGCTCTTCCTTCAAAGAAACTGAGAGATTCATTCAGTCTGCTTATGGCCGAATGCAGGCGGGTGTTACCTTGTTTCAGCTGCGTCAGGAGGCCAGCTCTCATAGAAAGAGCCGCCTACAGGGATCGGGTTGCCATCCAATATGGTATGCGGCCCATGCCAGTAGGTGTGCCATGCGTTCGGCAGCAACTGGCGACTGTCCGCAAGATTCTCTGACTTCGTCTAGCCGTACTCGGCAAACAAAGTCCGGGTGCCTCCGTCCCACTGATCCAGAAATATGCAAAACAGAGTGAACTCGCGCTGACTGAGTCCTTCGGAACTTGAAGAGGCTGTTCTTCAATTCTTCCATTGTCAGAGGATTCCACCATGCGAGCTATGACCTACCAAGGCGCCCACGACGTCAGAGTCGAAACCGTGCCGGATCCGATCCTTGAAGCACCCGATGACATCATCCTGCGAGTAACCGCCACGGCCATCTGCGGTTCGGACCTGCACCTGTATCGGGGCAAGGTCCCGACGGTCGAGCACGGCGACATCTTCGGCCATGAGTTCATGGGCATTGTTGAGGAAACCGGTTCGGCCGTGACGGCGGTGCAACGCGGCGATCGGGTGGTGATCCCGTTTGTGATTGCCTGCGGCGACTGTTTCTTCTGTCAGCATGCGCTGTACGCAGCGTGTGAAACCACCAATGCCGGGCCGGGCGCGGCGATGAATAAAAAGCGTATTCCCCCGCCGGCGGCGCTGTTCGGTTTCAGCCGGATGTACGGCGGGGTTCCGGGCGGTCAGGCCGAGCTGGTGCGAGTGCCGAAGGCCAACACTGGGCCGTTCAAGGTGCCGGGAACGCTTGCAGACGAGAAGGTCTTGTTCCTGTCCGACATTCTGCCGACGGCGTGGCAAGCGGTGATCAATTCCGGCGTCGGCGAAGGTTCGAGTCTGGCGATCTACGGAGCCGGACCGGTCGGACTGCTCAGCGCGGCGTGTGCGCGCATGCTTGGCGTCGAGCGCATCTTCATGGTCGATCACCATGCCTACCGACTGGCCTATGCGCAGCGCACCTACGGCGTGATCCCGATCAACTTCGATGAGGACGACGACCCGGCGGATACCATCATCAGCCAGACGCCCGGCAACCGTGGGGTGGATGGTGTGATCGATGCGGTGGGCTTCGAGGCCAAGGGCAGCACTACCGAAACCGTGCTGGCCACGCTCAAGCTCGAAGGCAGCAGCGGCAAGGCGTTGCGTCAGTGCATCGCTGCGGTGCGCCGTGGCGGTACGGTCAGTGTGCCGGGGGTGTATACCGGTTTTATCCATGGCTTCCTGTTCGGCGATGCCTTCGACAAGGGGCTGATTTTCAAGATGGGCCAAACCCATGTGCAGCGCTATCTGCCCGAACTGCTGGGGTATATCGAAACCGGGCGCCTGCAGCCGGACGCGATCATCAGCCATCGGCTGTCACTCGAGCAGGCGGCGGAAGGCTACAAGATTTTTGATAAAAAACAGGAAGACTGCCGCAAGGTCATCCTGACCCCGGGCCGCGGCGATGTGCCGCTGGCCGAAGCGGACGGCACGGCGCCGCTGGTGCCGGCCGTGTAAGCAAGCAGACCCGTGGCGAGATCCCCTCGCCACGGGATCACTGAGCGGGAGACGATCATGAAAACCATCTGTGCCTGTGTGGGGCTTTGTTCAGTGCTGCTGTTGCAGGGCTGTTTCGAAGGTTCCAATGATGCGCCGAACAAGGACGGCGACAAAAGCAAGGCGTCGCTGCAGATCCAGAAAGACAAGGCTGCCGAGTCGGACAAGTGATCGGCCGTGCGGATGAGCGAGCGAAACTCAAATGCGCTCGCCACGGTCAACCGGACAGTTCTGTTTCCGGACGCCTGCCATGTCCATTGCTGAAGCGACTGTTGATTATCTACGCGAACATTCACTGCTCCTGACCTCCGCCGAGTCATGTACGGCGGGAATGATTGTGACGTTGTTGTCCGAGGTCCCAGGCAGTGGTGAGTTCATCGAATGTGGGTACGTGGTGTACTCGCCTCAGGCCAAACAGCGCCTGTTGCGCGTCAACCCGCAGACCATTGAACGTTTCAACCTGACCAGCGTCGAGGTCGCCCGCGAGATGGTGGTGGGGGCGTTGCATGACAGCACCGCGAATGTGGCGGTGGCGACCACCGGCATTCTCGGCCCGGAGGACGTCGACGGTATCCCTGCCGGAACGGTGTGCTTTGCGTGGGCTTTTCAGTCGGCAGCAGGGCAGTTTGTCTACTCTCGGCAAATGCGTTTTTCCGGCAGTCGCTGTGAGGTGCAAAACCAGGCCACGGAGTACGCGCTGCAGGGCATACAGCAATTTCACCGTGCGGCACTGCAGGAGACGAGGAGTCCGGTTGATGACTGACGATGCCGACCACCCTGATCTGCGCAGCCGGGACGTGCCGTTTCGCGAAGACATGGCCTATCAACTGAAGGTCTGGCGCTTCGAGCGCTGCGGCTGGTATGCCTTGGTGCTGCTGATGGTGCTGGCCATGGCGGGACTGTTTTCCAGAGGCCTGATCAGCAGCCGCGACGTACGCTCCGAGGATGGCCAAGTCCGGGTGCAGTATGAAATGTTCCACCGTAACGGTTCGACCAACTCAATGCGTATCAGCCTCACAGCGGCGCCGGAAGCGACGGTGGAGCTTGAGCTGGCCGGTGATCTGTTGCAGGGCTTCAGCATCGACACTCTGCAACCGGAACCGCTGCCTAGTCGCAGTGCGGCCGAAGGCGTGCGCTTCTGGCTGCAGGCCGACAAGCAAGGCCAGGTGAGTCTTTACCTGAGCATGCGCGGCGACGGCCTGGGCTTGTATCGCAGCCACATCAGTACGCCAGGCTCCAGCGGCGTCACGCTTTCTCAATTCATTTTTCCGTAGGTGACCCATGGACTCGGTACTGCGTGCGGCGGTGATGTACGGGGCTTTGATGGTGCTGTTAAAGATCGCCGGCCGGCGTTCGCTGGCGGACCTGACCACCTTCGATTTCGTCCTGCTGATGGTCATCGGCGAGGCCACGCAGCAGGCTTTGCTGGGCGATGATTTCTCCCTGACCAACGCGGTGCTGGTGATCGTGACGCTGATCGCCATCGACGTCGGTTTCTCTTTGCTCAAACAGCGGTCGGGCTGGGTGTCGCGGCTGATCGACGGCGAACCGACGATCATCGTCGAGAACGGCAAACTGCTGCACCGACGTTTGCGGCATGCGCGGCTGATCGAGGCGGATGTCATGGAAGCCGCGCGTTCCAGTCAGGGTATCGAACGAATTGAGCAGATCAAGTTTGCGATCATTGAGCGCAATGGGAAGATTTCGGTGATTCCCAACGAGACTTGACTAATCACTTGGCAGGCTTAACTGCGGGTGACTTGCTTATAGCCTTCATAAGGCGGAAGGCAGGTCTATCCGAGTGCAATTTAAAAGTCTCGGTTTCGACTTGCCCTTGCGTGCTTATCAATTGTCTCTGCTATACGCCAGCACATGATCAGTGAAGTGCTGTGCCTTGTCGTGAGGCAGCGCATTAATCCTTTCCAGCTTCAGCAATAGTTCTACAAAATGGTCGGGCGCGTCAGATTTTTTTGCAGCGAGTCGGCTGCTGATTTCGATGATTGTCGCAACCAGTTCGTCCGGGTTGGCAATCGCCTCAGGTTCAATGGAATCGAGCATATCCAGATTGATTTGGCCCACGGGCGGCGCCATGAGAATGAGGCGCTGGAGAAGATCGTTGAAGCGCGGATCGAAAGAAAGCGGCATGTCTGCATCCTGACTTTTTTCGAAATATTAAACTTCGGAATCAAGGCAAAGGGCCATAGTTATTGACTTATTCCTGTACAGTGAGTTTGCTTTTGTACAACTCGAGGTGGATATTACCGATAGAAATAATTTTGGAACTTTAAAAGCAGTGCCCATTTGTTCATTGATTCAGCAAGTTGGCAATAAATAGAATTTTTCCAGCTTTGCCACTCGTCGCCCTTGATCAAAAAAATGAAATTTTAGTTCGCGGTATCGATTCAGAACTGTGTAACGCAATTTATAACGAATCTCATCTTACACACCCTGAGGGAATTGTCATGTTCTTACATAACAAGCGACTTCAATACACCGTGCGTGTTGCCGAACCCAATCCGGGACTGGCGAACTTGCTCCTTGAACAATTCGGCGGCGCCCAGGGCGAACTGGCGGCAGCCTCGCGCTACTTCACGCAAGCGCTGGCCGAGGATGATCCGGGTCGCAAGGATCTGTTGATGGACATCGCCACCGAGGAGCTGAGTCACCTCGAAATCGTCGGCTCCATCATCGTCATGCTCAACAAGGGCGCCAAAGGCCGAGTGGCCGAAGGCGTGGAAGAAGAGGGCGAGTTGTACCGGGCCATCAACGGGGCCGGCAACGATTCGCACATAACCAGTCTGCTGTACGGTGCCGGCGCGCCGCTGACCAACTCGGCCGGTGTGCCATGGACGGCTGCGTATGTCGATACGATCGGTGAACCCACAGCGGATTTCCGCTCGAACATCGCCGCCGAAGCCCGGGCGAAAATCGTCTACGAACGGCTGATGAACGTCACTGACGATCCCGGCGTCAAGGAAGCGCTGGGCTTCCTGATGACCCGCGAAATTGCGCACCAGTTGTCCTTCGAAAAAGCCCTTCATGCGATCCAGCCAAACTTCCCGCAGGGCAAACAACCCGGCATGCCGGAGTTCACCAACGTGTACTTCAACATGTCCCAAGGGGAGGGCAGCACGCGTGGTCCATGGAACCAGGGCGATGACTGGGAGTTCGTGGAAAGTCCAGAGCCTGCGGTGGATGGCGGCGACGGCAGCGCCAGCGTTCAGCTCAGTGCCGAGGAAGAGGCGCTGCTGCTGGATATGAAAGCGCGAACCATGTCCGACCCGGACAGCAACCCGATCACTGGCGCCGATCTGGGCGCGGGTGTTCAGGGGCAACCCGACGCGTGATGACCGGGACCGCATGCCGCAACGGCGTGCGGTTTTTCAATCGATAAGATCCGAGGTACCGCCATGAATCAGAACTCCGGGGTTTCCAGCAGCGACCTGGCGCATTCGCTGTTCAGTCGGTTTAACGCAAGCGTCACGTCGTATGATCGAACCGCGCAGAAGATCACCGAGACGTTGCGCCAATCCGTGCTCGACTCCACCGGCAAACGCTCTACCGGACGCTAGGAGGCGACATGTCACTCAGCTCATCGTCGACGCCAACGCCGCAGCGCAACGGGTGGAGCATGGCGTCCAGCGGCGGTTGGCCGGCCGTGTTGTTCTGGGCAACGCTGATGCTGGTCAGCGTCCTTCTGTTGTTTAGCGGTTACTCCGCGCTGGTCGGCGCAGACAAGGGAAACCTGCGCCTGGCCACCTTGGGTGGCCTGTCAGGATTCGGTGCGACCGCGTTGGGTGCGGTAGTGGCGATCATCCTGCGCGATATCAGCTCACGCACTCAGGACATCATGCTCGGCTTCGCCGCCGGCATGATGATGGCCGCCAGCTCCTTCTCGCTGATCCTGCCGGGTATCGAGGCCGCGCAAGCGCTGTGTGGCAATCCGTTGCTGGCAGCCTGCGTGGTCGTATGCGGCCTGGCCCTGGGCGTTGGCTTGATGGTCGGTCTTGATCGCTTCGTGCCTCACGAACATCAGCAGATCGGCAGACGCGGGCCCGATGCACAACGCATAAATCGCGTCTGGCTGTTTGTCCTGGCGATCACCCTGCACAACTTGCCGGAGGGCATGGCCATCGGCGTCAGTTTTGCCAATGGCGACATGAAAGTCGGCCTGCCACTGACCACCGCGATTGCCATACAGGACATCCCCGAAGGTCTCGCGGTTGCGCTTGCCTTACGCGTCACCGGGATCTCGGCCTGGCGCGCTGCACTGATCGCGATCGGTTCAGGTTTGATGGAGCCGCTTGGGGCGGTGGTCGGGCTGGGCGTGTCGGGTGGCTTTGCCATGGGCTATCCGATTGCGCTGGGGCTTGCGGCGGGGGCGATGATTTTTGTGGTGTCGCACGAAGTCATCCCCGAGACCCACCGCAATGGTCACGAGACGCCGGCGACGCTCGGTTTGATGCTGGGCTTCGGCGTGATGATGTTCCTCGATACCGCTCTGGGCTGAACCAATAACACTTCATCCATGAATCGAAAAGTGCTTTGAACACCTGCTCGGCAGGGTGAGTCACCTGTAATGAAAGCCACATTGGCGGACACGCTGAACGTCTCGCCCAGAACACTATCCAACCATCAGAAGGAAGTTAGAAATGGCTAGAAAAACTGTTGAAGACCTGTTCATCCATGAGCTGTCCGACGTTTACAGCGCCGAGAAGCAAATCACCAAAGCCTTGCCGCGCCTGGCGCGCGCCGCGACCAATCCGCTGCTTGCCGAAGCTTTCACCTCGCACCTTGAGGAAACCCAGGGCCAGATCGAACGCATCGACCAACTGGTGGAACTGGCCGGGCTGAAACTTAAACGCATGAAGTGCGTAGCCATGGAAGGACTGGTCGAAGAGTCCAAGGAGCTGCTCGACGAAATCGAAAAAGGCGCGGTGCTGGACGCGGCGCTTATCGGTGCGGCGCAGAAAGTCGAGCACTATGAAATCGCCAGCTACGGCACGCTGATCGCGATGGCCAAACACCTGAAACTCGAGGATGCCGTCACCTTGCTACAAGCCACGCTAGCAGAAGAAAAGGGCGCCGATGAAAAGCTGACAAAGATTGCCGAACAGGGCGGTAATCAGGCGGCGACCCTCGAAAAAAAATGAGGGGTTGAAGCGCTCCATATAAAACGCCACGGCGATTAAGCATGCCGTGGCGTTTCAGAGCAACATGGAGGAAAACATCATGCAAACCGAATATCTGTGGATCGCCGCTGCGGTCCTGCTCCTGCTGTTGGACCTTTGGGCACTCAACAGCGTGATGCGCAGCGACAAGCCGTCCGCGACCAAGGCCGGTTGGGCCGCGCTGATCTTCCTCGTGCCGTTGCTGGGCTTGGTGATCTGGGGCGTGTCGGGGCCGCGCGGCATTACCAAAGGGCCTTCGTCGCCGGAGCACAGCAAGGGCTAATCAGGCCCAGACGATCTGCAGGAGCCTCGCGGCATACCCGCCAGCGACCCTGAATCTGGGGGCTGAACGAGTGGATTCCCTTTTGCCCGCCCATCGCGGGCTTTTTACTGACGCCTTTTAAGTCTCTTTCTCGCCTCGTCCCAAGCTTTTTTGCCTTCCAGCGTTTTGGCATCCGCGGCATCTCTGGCGTCTTTGTAGCGTTCCATTGCCTCGGGGGAGTCGGCCGCATGGGTTAGCAGTTCGTAGGCGATGGCATTGAGTCGATCAGCTTCTTGAAACAGTTCATTACTGCGCCCGGTCGCTGCGTACCAATCGGATGTGGTTAGGGGGCTGGATCTGGATGTCATGTGTCCTCCCATTCGTTTGAGCTGCGCTCTATCGACATGTAGAGCGCTTCCGGCGATGCACTATTCTACGTCGCTCTGACGTCCTCCCAGGTGACGGCAGTAGTGGCCCGCCACTTTACGTCGGCGATTCCAAATCGTTCTGCCATGGGTTTTGTGAACCGCTTGAGAGGAGGGCGTCCGGGTTTGGGTATCGGAGCAATACCCGCGTCGCAGCTCGCCCACTGCCAAGCCTCTGCGTTGTTCATCAGTTTGGTGCGAATGACAAAAGACTTCGGTCTTCCATGGAGCTTGTACTCAATCACAAAAATATCTACCGAACTCACGAGTTACCGCTCCTTTTTGGTTCATAAGGTAGTGATTTTTGCTGTTAGAAAAAATTCAAAAAATCGTCTGACAATCCCTAAGTTGATGATTTTGCTCACATTTAATGTGATTTTATCTATACGTGAACTATTCGTTTGTAGAGGTTTTAGTTTCCATCATGCAAACGGATTCGAGCGCATGGAGTTATTGCCGCGCCTGCTCGACAAGTTCGACAGGCTGGAATTACTGGTCTCAGGACTGATCGGTGCCGTCGTTGCGAGCTGGTGGGGGATCAGATGGTCGATGGAGCGACTAGCGAGGGCGCCTGGCGGCAGACCAGGGGGCCAATGCCTCTGCTCTGCCATTGCTGCTCAAGCGCAGCGGGTTGCCGCAGGCAGCAGCGCGCCCATCTGTTCCAACTGTCCGGACGCCATGCTGCCAGGGACGATTTGTGCCGGCCCTAGGCATTCATGCCGCACGGTCAGAGCATCAGCAGGATCGAGCCGCTGTGCTTGCGCTGGATAATCGCGTGATGCGCTATGTATCTTGACCCAGGCCCTCCACCGCTTGCGTGTAATTCACTGTCGCTTTCTCAATCATCTCCTTGCGCTCTTCTCGGGTTATAAAACCCTCCGCGCATTATTCTTCGGCGAGCCGCAGCAATTCCTCGTACTGCTCCGAAGCGCTCATTCGTACTTCAGAATGATGGAGCTTCACTGTGCCACTCAAAATACTTCTGGTCGAGGACGACGGATTTTTGCGCTCAGTGATGGCGGAGGCTGTAAAGATTCTCGGTCATGAGGTGATAGCGATCCAGTGCTGACCAGGCGTTAATCGCATTGGAGAGCACTACACTCCTTGCTCTGGTTATCACGGATGTGCGTATGCCTGGCCGCCTATATGGGTTGGACTTGGCTCGAGCGATTTGGTTGCGATGGCCTGAACTGCCCGTCGTTTTGATGTCTAGAAACACGGTGCCGCCGGCGGGTCTCCTCCCTCCAAATGCGCGATTCCTGGTCAAGCCCGTGCACCTGGATGCTTTGCATCATGCGATTGAAGAGCTGCTACCGAGAGCAGATGAACGTTAGAAATAATCTGTTCGATATTGGCGGTAAATGGTCGCCTGCAAGCGTCTGGTTCTGGCCGGTAGCGGTCGCTTGTGAGCGTCCGCTAAGGGCCGGTAGCGGTCGCCTGCCGACGTCCGCTTTTGGCCGAAAGCTGCCTGTTGAAGACAGCCACATCTCCCTGCGTGTCGAGGTCGAACAAGCAATGTCGGAAGGGGAGGGTTGCGGAAATGACCGAAAAGATGCGGAAACGATCCATAGAGAGAGGAGCCAATTTCCTGAATGCCAGAAACGACAAAGCCCTGAATAATCAGGGCTTTGTCGTACTTAAGATGGCGGAGGCGATGGGATTCGAACTCATGGACCTGTTACAGTCGACGGTTTTCAAGACCTCTACTAAGGCGAGATATTTTCACAAGTTGCTCGATTTCGATTTCCGCTTGATTTTCACTCGATTTATAAAAAGCTAGTCGCCCTAGAATCGCGGATTGTAGAGGCTGGTGTCCTGGGAAGGCATGCTAGGCCGCTGAGTCAGCGGCCTTTTTGTACGACCGCAGCTCATAGACGATTATGAATGCCAATTTGTCGTTGTAGTGTCGCTTGGCTAACGCATCACTGGCGGGCACGATTTCCTACTTATCAAAATTGAGATTTGTCAGAAGACAATGTTTACAGCGTATGCGGTAGGCCCCTTCATTGTGAATGAAAGCTTAAATGTAACATCCACATTCGGTTTGATACCCTCGCTTGGAAGGTTTTCAAATCTAGTTGCATGGGCATAAATACTCTCATTAAGATCAGTGCATCGTATAAAACAGAAGCTTACATGCTCTTGGGTAATATGTCCGCGATACATGATCTCGTCTCCTTCTGAATTAACTGAGTTGCCCTCAAGTGCGTTCTTTTGACGAGGTGCCATTCTGGCTTTTTTAAGGAAAGAAAAAATTTCTTTAGACTTTGCACGGTCACCGTGTAAAAACTGGTGGCGAGCATACCAGAACTGCGCATCGTAGTTCGTATCAAAGGGTGAGAAACTACGTTTTAGATGATGCTCTATTTCCGCGTTTTTCTGCTCATTGTTCGTAGATATTAAAAGTTTGGCCAGCTCAAGATGGAGTGGTTTGCTATTAGGGTTTTGTATGAGGCAGTCGCGAAGTATTTTCTCGGCGTCCTCGAATTGATCCGATAATAGTCTTTGTCTGGAAATTCGAATTGAAACAAATTCACTTGAGCTATTGTTCTTGTACGCTTCTTCGAGAATTTTTTTTGCGCGTCCACTGTCAAGAAGTTTTTTTGCGAGATCTTCCTGTCTTGTGAGCAAATATTCATCGCCAGGAAATTTTTGCAGTCCACTATAGATGGTGGCCTCAATCTTCTTGACATGTTCTAAGAACACTCTTTTAGTCAAGTCATCAGATTCTGTTTCGCTAATTGATTTGATTTTTGCATCCAGGTCATCCAGTTGCAATTCAGCAAGGCCATTGACAGCTCGTGAATCTTTCTGTCCTGTTACCAGTCTTTCAAATATTATTCTTGCTTCTGATCTATATTTTTCAATCTCAAGAAATGATTTTGATTCGCGAGCCAATCTTTTATAAATCATTGCTTTTGTATGAGAGATAGACTTATCACCACGTCCATCGGAAAGAGACTTTTCAGCTTGCAAGATAATACTCAAAGCGGCTTTGGTATCGCATCCTGCATGATTTAGTTCATATACTGCCTTTTGATGAAGTATGTAGTGTGCGTTTGCGCCTGTTTTGTCTGCAGCCTCGTAGATCCTGTTTGCAAGGGCTTTATCGCCAAAAATCTCTGCAAGCTGTTTGCCTTTGATTAGATGCGAAAAAGCCTCACTGTCAGCAGTGTATTCGAGGTTGAGATGCTCCAAGACCCTAATGATTTGGAACGCCTTTTCTTCTGGCGTTTTTAAAGCGTGTTCAAATACGAATTTTGCAATAAGTGAGTGCCTGGCAGTAAAAGCATAATCCCTTGAACTATAGTCCATGTAAACTTTTACCAAATGTTCAAGCGGGTCGAAGAATCTATTTCTAAAGTCTTCAATGCCTATGCCCGAAACTCTAGAAATAAGTCCTACTCGAACAGGAACGTCCAAGCGATTGAGAGTGCAAACATCCATATAAAGGACTTGAGCTTCAGCTGGTACAACTCTGGTGTATTCATCTAGAACAATCTGTTCAAATGGCTTGCCAGACGTAGCTTCATGAAGGGCAACTAAAAGCTGCCTGTCTGCCGTTAGGGAGAAATGTGTTTTCACTTCATCAATATTATTGCTTTTTAAATTTCCTAGACAGTTGTGCTTGTGCAGCTTCTCAATGAGCTCGTTGATTTCTCTTTCTGAAAGAGTAGATAGTTCGTATTCTGCATTAATATACTGGTCAAGGTCTTCGCCGTATTGATTCCACTCGTTGTTTCTCGCGGATGTTAAAATGGATATGTTCGCCGGCTCGTATTCAAAGGCTCTGTACAGTTTTAGCAGGTCATCGGCCACCGAAATTGCATCGTCCAATATTAGTATCAATTTTGATTCGCAGTTTAAGGCAAGCTCTTTAATAAGAGCAGGTCTTAGCATTGCACCACTCCGCAGGCGAACTACAGCTGCGCCAAGATCGTGCGCGGCATACCATGCTACTCTTTTTAATACTGTAGATTTACCACTCCCGGCATAACCTTTTATGAGAAAGGTATTCACACCTGTTGGTGCGCTGTCGATTACGGCATCAATAATAATCTGGTCGCTTACTCGGCGTTTTATATCTAGATCTTGTTGTATGCCACCCCATTCTTGATCTAGCCCCCTGTAAAAATCCATAGGTTGAACGCCAGTGCTATTAAATCCTGGATAGACGTGCTCCATCTCTGTAATAAGATATGTTTGCAAGTGGTTCGAAAGAGAAGCTTCTAATTTTAAAAATTTGAAAATTGGACTTTTGGCAGGGGAGCTGAGCTTTGCCAGCACTCTTTTTTGCTTGTCTATCTTGCTGTCTAAAAAGTTCAGGAATTCTTCCAGCGTCGCTTTTATCGGTTCGACGCGTTGACTTGCCCACATTTTTAGGTCGTATTTCCCCAGTCCAGGATCAACCAGCATGTATGTGGGTCTGTTTATGCCCATATCTTTTAAGTCAAATAATATTTGCTGTATGTTTGGATCGCTTAGTTGATATCCACAAAATATTATTGGGTGTTCAAGGCCGAAGTCGGCTAAATGTCTAAATAATCTTATTCGGTTTTTGCGGTGTTTTGCATATTCTTCACTTGCTAGAATTAATGGTAGCTCCGTGTCATTGATCGTATTGATGCAGCCATGTAGTTTGAAGTAGGGTAGCAAGTTTACATCACTCATTACTTCACTGAAATTATCACCGTCTCTTATTATTGGTGCGAGTTCCTGTTGTCTTGTTTTGCAGTCAGAATATGCGCGCTCTAGAATCAGGTCGTAGTTGGTTGTAAAAATAGAATGCCATCTGAAAGTGGCGATTATTTTATGGAAGTTTGCTGGCTTTAAAGGATAGAATTTCTTTTTTATAAACTGCTGCACTTCTAATAGTCCAGCTTCATGCTTTGCATAATCTGCTACCTGAACCAAGGTTTTTTGCTTTTCTTCTCCTCCCAAAAACTGATCAGCTAACGCATCTCTTAAGCCAAAACCTGAGATCGGTAGTTCTCCGTTATCGCCTTTGGAGCCGAAAGAAGCTCCCGCACCCAAAAATAGCACCGCTTTCCCGCTTGCGATCTTTTCTAAAATCCATGGTTTGATCAGTTCTTCCACGTTCTTATTCTCCATCAGTATGGCGGCAGTCCTTAGGCGTCCAGAGTGCCATCACGGGCATCTTGAATGCAAAGCTTCCAGTTACAAGTGCGTGTTGAACACTAGACGTTAGGCTAAAAATTGAGGGCGTGGCTGAGGTTAATTACTGCGGCGGCGCTCTATCGTATAGATGCTAGGCAGAAATGTGGGTCATGATGACGATCATGCTTTATTTTCATCAGTTTTCATGAGAAAAAGAAAACATTACTACGTGCTTCGCAAAAAAGCGTACCGATCTACAGATAGGTTGGGGTGATTGGTGGTTGGCGGCTAATAGTATTTATTTATTGCGAGGGGTTTTAGGTCTGAACCTATATATAAAAACAAGTATTTCAAAGTTTTTTATTCCAAGGAGGGGCAATGCAGGAAGATCAGGTAATCACGCTAAAGCTGAATGACGAGAAAGTAACTTTTGAAGGTCGTGCTTCTTTGGAGGAGTTTTTTTATTCTCAAGAACAAAATTGGAAGTGGCTTACAAAACTCCCTCAAGCATTTAGAGATGTTGGTGTTTCTATTTTTCAGATGTTTTTCTCGGATCAAATAAGCAGCGTTCGCTCACGCGTTGAGGATGGAATCAGCAGTAGGTTGGAACTGGGTGGTGAGAAAATGCCGTTTGTTACTTATGATAGTGATGAAGGTTATTTGATCGAAAAAGTTCGCCGAGAGTATGGGGATGTAACCGCGGCGCTTTCTTTAGTCTACCTAGATAAGACCACCAGAAATTCAATTGCTCGAGATGGCAAGATAAGAAATTTTGTAGAAAATCCCAATTTGACATTTGAAAGGTCAATTGCTATTCAGGTTGGCTTATCCTTTCAGAATTTTGTTCCATTGATATCTGATGCCAGGTCTACGGCGATAAGAGACACGTTAGAGAGATTTATTTCCCAAGCTGACTTAGCGACGGAAGCGGTAAATAGCTATGTTTCTGAGATTTCCGAAAAAATGCAATCTTCCACCATTTTGGTTGACGATTGTGCAAAATCTATAACCGACTCTTATGTAAGGCGAAAAAAATTATATTCAAACTACGCTGGACGTATGAGGCTTGCTGCTAAAAATGCGTTGAAAGAGGCCACCGAAACTCTGGCTTCTGCAAAGGCGGCTTATCATGATCAAGTAGATTTGGATGCTTCTGTACAGTATTGGACTGCTCGTAAGAAAGGTCATGCAATATTCAAATTTGTTTGGTTCATAGCTGTTTTACTCAGTATGGCAATAACATTTTTCTCTATGCTTGGATACTATGGAATGGGTGGAGCAGTTGGTCTCTCTAGCTTTTTGAGAAATTTTCATCAGCCAGAGGTGGCTACAACTGCTACAGGAGTAAGTCAATCTGGGTTAATAATGGGGCGAGCAACATCTGAACTGTCATTGGCAGCTGCTGATTTAGCTGGGGCGGTATTGTTAATCACACTTTTGAGTGTGATTATTCGAATTTGTCTTCGTCAGTTTAATAGCCATTCGCATCTTGCTTTGGAGTCAGCAGAGCGCATCACGTTTACTAAAACTTATCTAGCGTTGCTCAACGAAGGTAAATTGAAGTCCGATGAAGATAGGAAGCTGATTTTGGAAAGCTTATTCAGATCAACCCAGTCTGGAACAGTCGCTGAAATACCATTTTCAAGTCCGGTAGAGCTGATTCTCAAAACCCTGGGCGATAAAAAAGCAAGCTAATACATATGGCGGCGTTATCAGTGAATCGGCCCTGATTTTGCAAGTAGATGTGATCGACGGCTTCTAGGCGACTTCTGCGGCCATTCATTTATGCCGCAGCCGCATAATAGCGTTGGTGATACCCTGAGCGTTGGCATCCAGCGTATCCATTGCCGCCTTTGCATTATCGGCAAAGTTACCGGAGCCGTTTTCAGACAACCACTGTGTGATTTCCTCAATGGCTGCGCATATAGCGTGCTGATTGTGAAGAAGCAGTGTAAGCGCGTCTGCAACGGCTATGTTCGCTTCGGAGTGATGTGTCATCTGTGGGGTCCTAAGTCATGTGATGCAAGAAGACTAGCCGAACTTGGGTGGCGAAGTCATTTCTCTGCACTGAGCTTATCCCGCTTCGCCGCATTTTGGTCGCGTATGGACGCCATATATGAAGAGTGTTTTCATTCCGCAATTTATTTTTAGGTGTAGGTTTTACTGGCTTTGAACGATGGAAAAAACGGTGAGACGCGGAAAAATCCAGGCTCTAATATACTGATTTACAAAGGAAAAAATATGGACTTAAAATCCCCCGCTCGTAAGGGCGTGCCGGTTCGATTCCGGCTTCGGGCACCATCTAAAATCAAGGGTTTGCGGGCGAAAGCTGATGCAAGCCCTTGTTTGTTTTCAGATCGCCATTTTTAAATGGCTTCTCGCCAATTCTTCCGTTTCCCTTTTCCTCCTGTGTGCAAAGACCGTTGGTCACTTCTTGATGCAATCAATCGTGCGAGCGTCTACGGTTTTGGCTTGGTCGAAGATATCAAAAGTCATTGAGTGAACATTTGAGCTTGACCCGATGGCGTTGATATCAGGATGGATCTTGATCAAGGCGCGGTGCATCGTTCAGGCGATGGGCATTCAGACGGCCTGTCTGTTACGCCAGACCCGCCATTTTTGACGTGTTAAGGAGAACACCGATGGCAATCAATCAAGTGCACGCAGCAACCGATAAAACCGCTCTCGTCGAGGCCGAGGTGTACCGTTGGTACAATCTCTTCTTTCCGTGGTCGCGTGGTATGTCTTCCCGGTCGGAAGGCGCCATCAAACCCCTGTACGACGCGTTGGCGAATGAGTTTCGTGTGGTACTCACTGATGGACAGATCATGAGTCGAGCGGATTATTGGGAGCGACTTTGGGGTTTGTATGGCAAGCGTGCTGGAAGCCCTGAATCGCACATTACTAACCTCTCGATCACAGCGCTTCCAGGGGACTGCTTCCTGGCCGTTTTCGACCTTGTCAAAGACGGCATCACCAAGAAGAAAGTCGATTCGGCGCTTATGCGCCTCGACCAGACCTCGCCATCCGGAATTTCATGGGTTTACGTGCATGAAAGCGAGCACGAAAGGGCTCTTGCGTAAGTCACTTGAGTTCTACTCTTGTGGCTGAAAAGCCTGGATGTTTTTAATGTTGGCGAAAAAATCAGGCCCAGCTCCGTGCTGGGCTTTTTTGTATCTGCTGTTCAGTCAGAAAACAACAAGCCCAGGCATGCCCGGGCCGGTATAGGGAATACATTCAGCGCGAATCAACCTCTTTTGCAGCCTGGGCGTTTAATCGTTCCTTGCGCCTGCGCAGCCAGCTGAAGAATGCATGTACCGGGTGCAAAAATGCAGCCAGTACGCACAGCAGCATGATGGTGAAAATGGCAATCAGCGGAATGCTTTCGTGCGAGAACATGGTGGGGTACTCCTGTAGGCACTATGTTGGAACCCGCAGGCTAGACGCTTAGAGCCATGCTTGCGATGAACGTATGTTCATCCTCGGGCGCTTGAACTGTGCTACGGAGGGCTCACCAAAATGATATTCCAGAGGTGCGCAAGCGCCGGCCTCAGCTGAGGCCAGCGCCTTGCGTGGAGTGATTACGCAAATGTGTTTTCAGCTGCGTTTCGGCAGCTTCCAGTTCGGGCGGATGAAATGGCAGGTGTAACCATTCGGTATCCGCTCCAGATAGTCCTGGTGCTCGGGTTCCGCTTCCCAGAAGGGGCCCGCCGGTTCGATTTCAGTGACCACGCGCCCCGGCCACAGCCCGGATGCATCGACGTCGGCAGCGGTGTCTTCAGCAATGTCGCGTTGCTGTTCGTTAAGGTAGTAAATCGCCGAGCGATAACTGGGGCCGAGATCGTTGCCTTGTCGGTTGGGTGTGCTGGGATCGTGGATCTGGAAAAAGAACTCAAGGATTTGCCGGTAGCTGATCACGGCAGGGTCGAAGACGATTTCGATGGCCTCGGCGTGGTTGCCGTGGTTGCGGTACGTGGCATTCGGTACATCGCCACCGCTGTAGCCGACTCGCGTTTGCAGCACGCCGGGATAGCGTCGCAGCAGGTCCTGCATGCCCCAGAAGCAGCCTCCGGCGAGAATCGCGGTTTCGGTCTTTCCGGTCATGATCTTTTTGCCTCTCGGTGACGGTGGATACGGATCTGGTTATGAGGGCGCGTTGGCTATTTGCAAGCTTGACTCAGGGTGAAGGGCTGCTCGAAACGGTGTTTTCAATAAAATGCCCTGACGATAAGGTCAGGGCATTGATGGTTTCGAGCGGTGAACTCGTGGCAATTCGCGCTGAGTGATGGTCGAAAACCAAGACAGCAAGCGGTTACACAAACGCTTGCCCGAAGAAGCCCCGTGGCAGGCGTTGCGGACCCGCCAGAGCGGTCAAGCGTGCGATCCATTCCGAACGCCAGTTCGATGCACCGTGGTCAGCCTTGGTGTGGCGCGCTGCGCGCCGAGCAGCATTGCGCTGGGTTTTGCGCGCATTTTTGTAGGCATCGGTATTTCGGCAGCTGCGGCATTTAACGCGATTGAGTTCCTGGCTCGAGGCAAGGTTGTTGCCTTTGTGACCACAAGCCAGGTGTCCGTCTACTTTGAAATGGATAACCATGGATCAGTCTCCTGGTGACGTGTACAGGTTATGACCTCCCACGACTGCGGGTGTTCGCCGGGTCGGCCAGGCGGTACGCGTTGAGACTGTCGTTTATTGCCATCCGGTCATCTGAAACGAGGCAGAGGCCGCTCGACGGGTTGCAACGAAGACAGGGTGCTGCGAATCAGTGGCGTATCTTTTTCGATGTCGTTCAGGCGATCACGTATGCGCAGGGCGGTCGGATGGCCGCCTTGATGATCGACCCAGTCGGCAATTTCCTTGCAGGCCGCAGCCAGGCGAGCCTGACGGGAGTCAAGCAGGGTGAGGAGGGTGGTGATGGACTCTTTTTCGGACATGGAGCACCTCCGTTCAGACAAACCGTTGAGAGGCAGCAAAAAGCCCGCGGGCTGCGAGCTCTCTGCCGTTGGGGCACTGGTCCGTCAGCTGTTTTGAGTATAGACCCCGCCTGTCAATTGCATCAGCCGGCCGATTGTCGCGCCGGTCGCGGCGAGCTCGCCGCATTGAGCCTTTGGCATTCGCGCCGGGCATCTTCTTCAAGATCATAGCCGTCACCGATGAAGCCTCCGGTTCGGGTGTCATTGATCCGAAACCAGCTGCTGGATTCGGCAGGTTCATGCTGACTTTCCCCGGCGCGACGGCCGTGAATGATGATCTTGTTGCAGCGCTTCACGACAAAGATGTCTTCCATGGCGTCACCACAGCAAATAGGTGTCAGATCAACTATAGAAGCCTTGGCCGATCGTGCAAAAAATAGCCAGTCAGTTCGTCGGTTGCAGCCACTCGGTGGCGCGCCAATCCAGGCGATGCGTCGGCTTGAACGCCTGTAGAAACTCTGGAACGTGGGAAACCGCGATTGATTGCTCGGCTACCAGCGCGATCAAGGCGCGTCCATCATTTGCTCGAGAAACATCGCCAGCGCCACTTCCTCGGCGCGCAAGCCCTTGCGCACCCTCGGGCGTGGCAGTTCGGCCAGTGCACCGAGCAGGAAGCGCTCGACCACGGCCGGATGGATGTAGCACTTGCGGCAAACGGCTGGGGTGTTGCCCAGCTGTTTGGACACGCTCTTGACCATCTCCACCACATGCCGTTTCGCCTCGGCTTCCGACTCCCATTGCAGTTCGCGCAATACCGCCAGGGCCAGCGCGCTGCCGGCCCACGTGCGGTAATCCTTGGCAGTGAAGTCGGCACCGGTAAGGGTTTGCAGGTAGCTGTTGACGTCGTGGGAGCTGACGGTGTGCCGCTCACCATTTTCATCCAGATACTGAAACAGATTCTGCCCCGGGATTTCCAGGCAGCGCTTGATGATGCGCGCCAGGCGACGATCCTTGACGGTGATTTGGTGTTCTATGCCGCTTTTACCGCGAAACTGAAACAGGATCGCGCTGCCGTTGACCTCGACATGCCGGCTGCGCAGGGTGGTCAGGCCATAGGAGCGGTTGTCCCGCGCGTATTGAGTGTTGCCGACACGAATCAGCGTGGCGTCGAGCAGCGTGATGACCGTGGCCATGACCTTGTCGCGACTGAAACCGGGGGCGTCGAGCAGGGTTTCGAGCTGTTTGCGCAACTTCGGCAGCGCCAGGCCGAACTCACGCAAGCGCGAGTACTTGTCGGCGTCGCGTACCTCGCGCCAGCGCGGGTGATAGCGATACTGCTTGCGGCCCCGGGCATCGCGGCCGGTGGCCTGCAAATGGCCACGCGGATCGGCGCAGATCCACACGTCGGTATAGGCCGGCGGCACCGCCAGCGAATTGATCCGCTTGATCTCATCGGGGTCGTTGATGCGTTGTCCGGCCGGATCGAAGTAGGCGAATTTGCCACGCAGTTTTTTACGGCGGATGCCGGGTTGGGTGTCGTCGACGTAATGCAGGTCGGGCGGTAAGACGTCGGCTAGTACGGTGTCGGGCATGGCGGTGTCCTTGGCGAATCGCTCTGTTACAGCGATTGACCGCGGGGCGTGGCCGTCGTGCCAACCAATTCAGGCCAGCACGGCGACGGCCTTGATCTGCGCCCACAAATGCTGGCCCGGGTGGATGCCGAGCTGATCCCGGGAAAATCGCGTGATCCGCGCCAGCAGCGGTGTTCCACCGGCATCCAGACGAATCAGCACATGCGCGGCGTTGTCCGCCGCCAGCTCGCTGACCACGGTCACCGGCAAGCGATTGAGGATGCTGCTGGCTTCGCTGTTGTGCAGGGCCAGACTGATGTCGCGGGCGTGCACCTTGCAGCGCAAGGCTTGACCGACCGCCATCGGCGCGTGCGTCACGCGGATGTTCATGGCCGTGGCCGGCAATTGCAGACTCAGCAGCTGGTACTCGGCATCGTAGGCGCTGACCTGGCCTTCGATGATCACCCCGGCGTCATCGCCCAGCGCCATTGGCAGGTCCAGCCGGGCGAGGGTCTCGCCAATCGGGCCGCTGGCCAGGGCCTTGCCGTCGCTGAGCAACACCAGATGATCGGCCAGCCGCGCCACCTCATCCTGCGCGTGGCTGACATAGAGCACCGGAATGTCCAGTTCATCATGCAGGCGTTGCAGGTACGGCAGGATTTCGTTTTTGCGCTGGCTGTCGAGGGCCGCCAACGGCTCATCCATCAGCAGCAGTTTCGGACTGGTCAACAGCGCGCGGGCGATACCGACACGCTGGCGTTCGCCGCCGGACAGATGCTGCGGATGGCGCTCCAGCAGATGGCCGATGCCCAGCAGTTCGGTGGCTTGCGCCATGTCGACACGGCGCTGGGCCTTGGCAATGCGCTTGAGACCGAACTGCAGATTGGCCAGCACTGACAGGTGCGGGAACAGACTGGCTTCCTGGAACACGTAACCCAGCGCTCGTTTGTGCGGCGGGACAAAAATCCGGCGTTCGCTGTCCTGCCAGACTTCGTCGTTGATCTGAATGAAACCTTGCTCGGCGCGCTCAAGCCCGGCGATACAGCGCAGACAGGTGGTTTTGCCCGAACCGGAATGACCATACAGCGCAGTCACGCCACGCCCCGGCAAATGCAGATCAACATCCAGGCTGAAGCCCGAATAAGTGATTTTCAGACGTACATCAATCATCGATCAGCTCCAACCCGCGCGGGTCTTGCGGCTGGAGTAGAGCGCCAGCAACACCAGAAACGAAAACACCAGCATCGCCCCGGCCAACCAATGGGCCTGAGCATATTCCATCGCTTCGACATGGTCGTAGATCTGCACCGAGACCACGCGGGTCTTGTCGGGAATGTTGCCGCCGATCATCAGCACCACACCGAATTCACCGACGGTATGCGCGAACCCGAGGATCGCCGCCGTCACGAACCCGGGGCGGGCCAACGGCAGGATCACGCGGAAAAAAGTGTCCCAGGGATTGGCGCGCAAGGTTGCGGCCACTTCCAGTGGGCGGGTGCCGATGGCAGAGAACGCGTTCTGCAACGGTTGCACCACAAACGGCATGGAATAGATCACCGAACCGATCACCAGCCCGGTAAAACTGAAGGTCAGCGTGCCCAGGCCCAGCCATTGCGTGAAGTGGCCGAGAAAGCCATTGGGCCCCATTGCCAACAGCAGATAGAAGCCGATCACAGTCGGCGGCAGCACGAGGGGCAGGGCGACGATTGCGCCGATGGGGCCGCGCAGCCAGGAACGACTGCGCGCCAGCCACAGGGCAATCGGAGTGCCGACGACCAGCAGGATCGCGGTGGTCAGGGACGCCAGTTTCAGGGTCAGCCAGATCGCCGCGAAGTCGGCACTCGAGAGCGACATTTAGAGCTGGTAACCGTAGGACTTGATCACCGCAGCGGCTTTCGGGCCTTTGAGGTAGTCAACCAGTGCTTTGGCAGCGGCGCTGTCTTTGCCTTTGTTCAGGATTACCGCGTCCTGTTTGATCGGGTCGTGCATGTTCGCTGGAACGATCCACGCCGAACCGCTGGTGACCTTGCCGTCCTTGTAGATCTGCGACAGTGCTACGAAGCCCAGTTCCGCATTACCGGTGGACACGAACTGGTAAGCCTGGGTGATGTTCTGGCCTTCGACGATTTTGGCTTTGGTCGCTTCAGTCAGCTTGAGTTTTTCCAGCACCTGAGTGGCGGCCAGCCCGTACGGTGCGGCTTTCGGATTGGCGATGGACAGGTGCTGGTATTCGTTTTTCTTCAGCACTTCGCCTTTGCCATCGACGTAACCTTCCTTCGCCGACCACAGCGCCAGGGTGCCGATGGCGTAGGTGAAGCGCGAGCCCTTGACGGTATCGCCTTCTTTTTCCAGTTTTTCCGGAGTGGTGTCGTCCGCCGAGAGGAACACTTCGAACGGCGCGCCGTTCTTGATCTGGGTGTAGAACTGGCCGGTGGCCCCGTAGGCGGCGACCAGTTTGTGCCCGGTGTCTTTTTCGAAGTCGGCGGCAATGGCCTGGATCGGCGCGGTGAAGTTGGCGGCAACCGCCACCTGCACCTCATCGGCGTGAGCGGCGCCAAAGGCAAATACCGCCAGCAAAGAAGCCAGGCAAGTGGGGGCAAAACGTGAGGCACGAATGGTCATAACAGCTCCGTTATTGGCGATTGCAGAGGGCAGTTATTGTTGGAGGTGGACTGCACCGATGCGAAGGGTGAAACGCTATATAGCGAAATATATAGCGAAATGCCGCTAAACAGGAAGTGCTGTTGTATGCAGGATGAGGCTGCGCCGTGCCTCATCCTGGATCGGGTCAGTGTCGGACCAGTTTTATCAGCGCGCCTTGCGCCAGTTCCCGGGTCAGTTCGGCGCTGCTCAGCTCCTTGCCCAACGGAAAAGCCTGCCCGGCCCAGAGGTTGCTGAATTGCGCTTCGCTTTTGGCGCGCAAGGGCATCAGCGCTCCGCCGGCCAGCGGGAAGGCTGGGGCTTTCGCTGACATCGGGCCGATTTCGCGCATCACCCGATTGAGAATGCCGCGAGCCGGGCGGCCGGTGAACAGGTTGGTAATCGCGGTTTCGCTTTCCTTGGCGGTGCGCAGCGCTTGGTGATGGGAGGCGCTGACTCTCGCTTCCGGGGTGAACAGATACGCGGTACCGACCTGCGCTGCCGATGCACCGAGCATGAATGCCGCGGCCACCCCGCGCGCATCGGCAATGGCACCGGCAGCGATCACCGGTACTTTCACCGCATCGACAATCTGCGGCACCAGGGCAAAGGTACCGACCTGACTGCTCAGGTCATCGCTGAGAAACATCCCGCGATGACCACCTGCCTCGTAGCCCATGGCGATGATCGCGTCGCAACCGTTTTGTTCCAGCCACACCGCTTCATCGACAGTGGTGGCAGACGAGAGGATTTTCGCACCCGTGGCCTTGACCCGATCCAGCAGGGATTTCTCCGGCAGGCCGAAGTGAAAACTCACGACTTCAGGACGAAACTCTTCCAGCACGGCGCACGCTGCTGCATCGAAGGGTGCCCGGTTGGACACCGGCGTCGGTGCATCGAAATCGACACCCAGTTCGCGGTAGTACGGCTCCAGCAGGTTTTTCCAGTCCCGCGTGCGCTGTTCATCGGCAGCCGGTGGCTGATGGCAGAAGAAGTTGACGTTGAACGGCTTGCGAGTGTGTTCGCGGATGGTCTGCAGTTCTTCGCGCAGTTGCTCGATACTCAGCATTGCGGCGGGCATCGAACCCAGGCCGCCGGCGTTGCACACGGCGATCACCATGGCCGAGTTCGTGGCACCGGCCATTGGGCCCTGGATGATCGGCAGCTCGATGCCGAGCAGGTCAAGAATGCGAGTGTCAGGCCATTGGCTCATGGAAGCGGTTCTCCGAACGATGAAACGGGGCAGGGACGGCAGAGCCGGTTTTTTAACAGCAAAACCGGACTCAGGGCCAGCGCGAATTTTCCTCGCACGGACAGCCATGCGCCGTCAGCGTCGATGAAAACCACCGCCACCGCCGCCAAATGAACGGTTCATGACTTGCGAGGAGTTGTGAAAGTTGTTGGTGCGCTGGTTGCCGAAGTTGCGCGCTGCAGATTCACGATTGAGGTTTTGCAGCTGGGCAGTGTTGTTGACCGGTGCCGTGCGGGTCGGGCTGCCCTTGACCATTGATTGCCAACCGTTGTCGGTTTTCTTGTAGACGTTACCGTCGTGCCCGGCATAGACGTTGTCGCCAACCCGTGCGGCGCCGCCGTTGCGTCCCTTGACCCCAGCATATTGCGTGGTCTTGTCGGTGTTGGGGTTGTACACCGCGCCACGGTTGGCGGTGACTTGCGTGCCGTTGCGTGCGTTGCCCGCCGTCACTCGGCCGCCGGCAATGGCGCCACCGTTCGGCCCGACCACCTCACCACTGCGTCCGGCCGCGTAGTTGCCGTTGTACGCATTGTGTACGGCGCCGCGCTGGCCCGCCGCGGCAATCCCGGTGCGCGAGTTATAGGACGAGCCGACCTGACCGGCCCAGCGATTGCCGGTCCAGGCGTTGTAGCCGGCGCCGTAACGACTGACGGTCGCGCGGTCGCCCCACTGACGATAAATGTTGCCGGTGGTGCCGGCCCAGCCACCGGGCCCCCAGGCCACGGCACCGCCGCGATAGCCGTAAGCGGCGCCGCCCCAGGCCAGCGGCGCTGGATACAAGCGCGGCCCCCAGGCATAACCCCAGCCGTAATTGCCCCACCACGGATAAGCGCCCCAGCCCCAACCCATTGCCACGGTGTTGCCGCCCCAGCTCCAGCCGAAGCCGAAACCGAAGGTCCAGCCGGTCCAGGGTGTATAGCGAATCGCGACGCCGAAACCGTAGGTCACGGGCGGCCCATACCAGACACTGCCAACCCACGGCGTGTACGGGTATCCGGTGCCGTAAACCACCACACCCGTGGCCGGATCCAGGTTCGACCCTTGATACCCCGGGGTGTAGCCAACCACCACCGTGTCGCCGCTGGACTCATAGACTTTGACGTAAGTGAGGTAATGCATCGGCGAACTCGGCGGGATTGAATAGATCACCGACGGTACCGAACTGGCGACGACCCACGGTCCGCTGACTGTCGTTGCGCTGAACCAGATGCCGTTCTCCACGGCATACCAGCTGTCGTTGTCGACACGAATGATCGGCGTCGCGCTGTTGACCACATATTGCAGCGACGTGGTGTTGATCGGTTTGAGTTGCGGCTCGCCGTCGAACTGCGGCGCGGTCATTTTCACTGCACTTTTCTTGATCGCCGAGGTTTGCGGGATGGTGGCGGCAATCGCGGCTTCCTTGGCCTGCGGCGTACCGGCGACGGAGGCCTTGACGTTCTCTTTCGGACTGTCGTCGGGGATGTTGGCGAAGTCGGCAGGCAATTTGTCCGCCGGGGTAAACGTCCACGGCCCGTTCATGTCGGCGGCCCGGAACCAGCGTCCGGAAATCAGCACGTAGCTGTTCTGGTCGCCGATTTCCTTGAAGATGTGCCCTGTGGTGTTGCTCACGTAGAGCAGGCTGGTGCCCTGGATCGGCGACCACTGCGCAGCCCCGTCGGTAACGATCAGCTCGGTGGGGGTGGTGGCGATGAAAATTTTCGGCTGCGGCGGCTTGGCCAGATTTGGCACCTTGTCTTTCGGATCACTCTGCCCGGTCAGCAGATCGACCTGACGGCTCTGGATCGCCACCTGTTTGGCCTTCTCCAGATCGGCCGGCGGTGTGGTCAGACGAGTGTATTCGCCGCTGAGGTTGTCAGCGACCATCCAGCCATCAAACACATGCAAGTAGTGCTTGCCCTCGGCGTCCTTGAGCAATAACGGGCGGGTGTTGATCACCCGCTGCAACGCGGTGCCCTCGACCGCGCGATACGCCGCGTCGCCATCAATATAGACAAGCAGGGCGGGGACGTCGGAACTGATGATCGCCGGCGGGGTATTTTCCAGTGGCGCGCTGTCGGCTTTCTGCTCTGCCGACAACACACCGACGGCGGCCTCGAGTTGATCGAGGGAAATGGTCTTCTTGCGGCTCTGGGCATCCTTTTGCAGTGCCGCGAGCCAGACATCCGCCTGACTGGCATCGGCGGGGAAGTCGGCCTTGATGATCTTGTATTGATCCAGTGCGACCCAGCGCGTGGCCTTGTCGACCAACGTGTGCGCACTGAACTGGACAATGCCGTAGGTGGGTTTGCCGTCGGCGCCGGTGGCTTCGACCGCCGCCCGGGCATTGAGTGTGTAGCCATCCCAGCTGTCGAGTTGCGGCTGGTACACGGTCAGCCTGGCCTTGCCGCTGGTGATCACTTGCGGCCACGTCGGCGCGCTGGGGGCGGCGTCAGCAGCGGCGGGTTTGTCGGCAGTCGCCGGGGCGGCCCACGGGTTGCCGGCGGTCAGCAGGCACAGCATGAGGATTGCAAGCCATGAGCGCGGGTAAGGCATTGTCAGCTCCATCGACAGAGGCCGCTTTCAGCAGGGGGGCAGCGAAAGCACGACCGTCGAAAAAGCATAGTCGCCCGCTCTGGAATGACTGGACGGATTTGCGAATTGGCGCAAAGTCGGGTGGGGCAATGTGTTGCTTTGTGTTATTTCAAGGCGCGAGGATTTGAATCCATTGAGTGAGAGGCAGCCATGTTCAACGGCATTTTGATCGACAAAGACGACAGCGGTTACCGCGCCAGCCTGCAGCAGATCGATGAAGCGCAGTTGCCCGAAGGCGACGTGACGGTGCAGGTGGCGTACAGCACGCTGAACTTCAAGGATGGTCTGGCGATTACCGGCAGCAGCCCGGTGGTACGCCAGTTTCCGATGGTGCCTGGGATCGACCTGGCGGGCACGGTCGAGGTCAGTTCGCATCCTGACTATAAGGTGGGTGATCAGGTGCTGCTCAATGGCTGGGGCGTGGGCGAAAGTCACTGGGGCGGCCTGGCACAAAAGGCGCGCCTCCGTGGCGATTGGCTGATTCCCTTGCCCGAGGCCTTCAGCGCCGCGCAAGCGATGGCCATCGGTACCGCCGGCTACACGGCGATGCTGTGCATTCTGGCGCTGGAGCGTAACGGCGTGACGCCGGATCAGGGTGAAGTGCTGGTGACCGGCGCCAATGGTGGGGTGGGCAGTTTCGCCATCGCCTTGCTCAGCAAACTCGGGTATCGCGTGGTGGCGTCCACCGGCCGGGTGTCCGAGCATGAGTACCTGAAACAACTGGGCGCCAGCGAGATCATCGACCGCGCATCCTTGTCGGAACCGGGCAAACCGCTGGCCAGGGAACGCTGGGCCGGCGTGGTCGACTCGGTCGGCAGCCACACCCTGGCCAACGCCTGTGCCAGCACCCGCGCCGAAGGCACGGTGGCGGCCTGCGGTCTGGCCCAGGGCATGGATTTTCCTGCGTCGGTGGCGCCGTTCATTCTGCGCGGCGTGACCCTGGCCGGCATCAACAGCGTGACCCAACCGAAGGCCCGGCGGATCGAGGCCTGGAAACGTCTGGCCAAGGATCTGGACTTCGCCCTGTTACCTTTGATCAGCCACGAAATCGCCCTGAGCGAAGCCATCGACGCGGCCCCCAAATTGCTCGCCGGACAGCTGCGCGGCAGGGTTGTGGTCGACGTCAATCGCTGACAGAGTAAGCGCCATTGCGGCCCTGCGTGGCCGCACTTCTATTACAGGGAGCGGCATTTTCGATGGATTTGAAACGACAGCAAATCGACGCCTTCACCGTGGCCGGCCTGCGTGTGCGCACGACCAACGCCGCAGAGCACCAGCCCCATAGCGCAAAGATCGGCCCGATGTGGGGCCGGTTTTTCAGTGAAGAACAGGCCGAGAGTATTCCCGGCAAGATCCCCGGCTCAGCAATTTATGGTGTGTATTCGGCCTATGAATCCGATGCCTCGGGTGCGTTCGATGTCACCGCGGGGGTCGCGGTCAATGCACGACCAAAAGGCTATGAGACCGTACAGATCGAAGCGGGCGAGTATCTGGTGTTCGAGGCGCAGGGCCCGTTGCCCGACGCGGTCATTGCGACCTGGGGACGGATCTGGACTTTCTTTGAGGAGAACCCTCAGATTCAGCGTCGTTATGCCACCGACTACGAGGCCTATATCAGCCCCGAGTCCGTGGCGGTCTGCATCGGGATTCGCTAAGGCTGGGTTTCGCGTTCCAGCAACTGGCGTTTGCGCTCCACACCCCAGCGATACCCCGAGAGATTGCCATCGCTGCGCACCACGCGATGGCAAGGGATTGCCACGGCCAGACGGTTGGCGCCGCAGGCTTGCGCCACCGCGCGCATGGAAGTCGGTGCGCCAATACGTTGTGCGATTTCGGCGTAACTGGCGGTGCGACCCACCGGGATTTCCCGCAGCGCTTGCCACACCCGTTCCTGAAACGCTGTGCCACGCACATCCAGTGGCAAGTCGAGGCCCAGTGCTGGCGCTTCGATAAAACCCACCACTTTGGCAATCAACTGTTCGAACCCGGCGTCGGCGCCAATCAGGTTGGCCTGACGGAACTGATCCTGCAGATCGCACACCAGTTGATGTGGATCGTCGCCCAACAGAATCGCGCACACGCCGCGCTCACTCTGCGCTACCAGAATTGCTCCGAGGGAACATTGGCCAACGGCAAAATGAATGTCGTTGTTGCGTCCAGCCGCGCGGTAGTCGCCGGGTTTCATGCCCAGCACCTTGTCGGCTGACTCATAAAAGCGGCTGTTGGAATTGAAACCAGCGTCGTACAGCGCATCGGTCACCGTGCCGCCATCCGCGAGCCGTTCACGCACCCGGCGCGAACGATGCGCCGCCGCGTAACCCTTTGGTGTCAGGCCGGTTGCGGCCTTGAACACCCGATGAAAATGGAAAGGGCTGAGGCCGGCGGTTTCGGCGAGTTCATTGAGTGCGGGCACTGTTTCACTCGACTCGATCTGCCGACAGGCCATCGCCACGGTCGCGGCGTGCTGGCTGGCGACTTCAGTCTGATCCTTGCTGGTGCGCTTGCTTGGGCGGTAACCCGCCGCCTCGGCAGCTTGAGCACTTTCGAAGAACTCGACGTTCTGCGGCTTGGGTAAACGTGAAAGGCTGCTGGGGCGGCAATAGATGCCGGTGGTTTTCACCGCATAGACAAACTGTCCGTCGGCCCGCGGGTCCCGTGCAACGACGGCGGCCCAGCGTGGATCGGTTTCAACGTTGATGAGGGGTGAAAGCTTTTTCATGGCGAGTAGTCCGTTGACCTGTTTGATTCAGGTTAACCAGCTGCAATGTGGGTAACACTCCGGGCCTTGCGGTCAAACTTTTCAGTTCACCCGGCGACACGCAAGGTCAGGTTGATCCGGCGTTCGCCCAACTGCGGATGCCGCCCGGGCTTGATCGGCAGCACACCGTGAAAACGCAGGCGATCGACCCCGCCCCAGACCACCATGTCGCCGTGCAGCAGAGGAATGCGCTGGCTCTTGTCGCTGCGGACAAAACCACCGAACAGGAACATTGCCGGCAACCCCAATGACAGCGAAACGATCGGCGCCGCGTAGGCATGTTCGTCTTTGTCCTGGTGCAAAGACATCTTGGCGCCGGGGACATATTGGTTGATCAGGCAGGAGTCGGCGTGAAATCCGGCAAATCCTGCGCGCTGCGCCGCTCTCTGTGCCAGTTCGAACAACACTTGGGGCATTGCCGGCCATGGTCTGCCGCTCAGCGGATCCACGGTGCTGTAGCGATAACCGCTGCGATCGGTGATCCAGCCCAGCGCTCCGCAGCTGCTGGTGCCCACCGACATGCTGAAACCGCCCGGGGTCATCATGTGACGCAATGGCGCTGCGGTGAGAACGCCGTCCAGCGCCGGCAACAGTTGATCGATCATCGGCAGGGCGAAACCGCGCAACACCCACGATTGTTCGCCGATTCGCTCGGCGCGGGGTTGTTGCTCGGGTTCGTGGTCGGCGAACAGGTCGAAGTGGCTCGGTTGCATGCTGCTCATATTGCGTCGTGGAAGATGATGCCCAGAGTATGCCGGTTTCCGCTGTGCAGGCGACTGACGCCATGACGCATGGTCACCCGATAATCGCCGCGTGTGCCGCTGACCGGGCGCTGGTTGACCGCGAATATAACGGCGTCACCCTTTTGCAGATCCACGACGTGTGGTCGCGACTGCAGGCGTGGACGCTGCTCGGTCAGGACGAACTCACCACCGGTAAAATCCTGTCCGGGCTCCGACAGAAGAATCGCCACTTGCAGTGGGAAAACCAGTTCTCCGTACAGATCCTGATGCAGGCAGTTGTAGTCCTGCGGGCCGTATTGCAACAGCAAGGGTGTGGGCCGCAGTTGGCCGGCATCGTGACAGCGCTGCACGAACCCGGCATGGGTCGCGGGAAAGCGCACGGGCAGATTCATGCGCTCGTACCAGCGGTTAGCCAGCGGCACCAGACGCGGGTAAAGCGCAGTGCGCAGACGTTCGACGGTTGTCGGCAGGGGATAGCTGAAGTACTTGTATTCCCCGCGACCGAAACCGTGGCGGGCCATGATGACCTGCGAACGAAACGGTTCGGTCTGCGAATACAGGGCGCTCAAGCGCTCGCAGGTTTGCGCCGACAGCAGCGAGCGGACGATGGCATAGCCATATTGATCCAGATGCTGTTCGAGGCACGCCCAATCGAGCGCATCCAGCCGAGACGGGGACATTGACATTCTGACTCCTGAACCCTTTGGTCGAGGCTGTCAGTCTGGGCAAATCCCGGCGGCAGAACACTCCGTCGCTTGCGGTCGAATCCGGGTTGATTGGTTACAGGGCTTTGCTGACGGCGATATCGCTGATCACATCCTCAGTCTGGCCGTGGATGGCATCCAGTGCAGCCTTGGCTTCTTCCACGGTGCCGTTTTGCAGTTGCGCGAACTCGAAGCGGCGTTCACCGTTGAGCTTGTATTTGATGACGTATTTGGTCGTTTGGGCCACGGTCATGCTTACCTTTGCGTTGGGGCGACTCAGCTCAGTTTGGAACTGGAGCGGCGGATGATCTTGATCGAGTGGGTCAGGGTCGGTTTGCGCGTGACGCTGATGGCGCGCCGGCTGACGGTGTCGATGGTGATGTTCCAGAAACCAGTGCTCGGCGCGGTGATGCGCGCAGGAAACGTGTCGAAAGCGCCGCCGTGGTAGGTGTGGCGGCCGCCGTTCTTGAACGCGCGGAAGTTGGCGTCGTTCATCAAACGGATGTTGCAGGTTTGCGAGCATTGGATGACGACAATGTCGTCTTCGTTGAGGTGCTCGCGCTGGTGAATGAATTTCATGGGCGCCTCCAGAAGGGCTTTTTCTACTAAATCAAAACGATAGCATGTGCGATTGGCGCAGTTTATCAGCCCGAACGGGTTATTATCCCGCCGTCGAGCGCTGCTTTGACAATTAAAAACGGTTATTCGCGATTCGCTGCGGGTTTAATGGAGTAAGCCTCGGAGAAAAATGGCATTACTGCTGTCCGAGGGTCTTTATGGGAGGTATTTGTATGAAGTGGGGTGTGGTGTGTCTGCCGTTGATGTTGGTCATGGGTGGTTGCGCGAGTGTTTCCGAAATCAATGAAACCTTGCCCACCATGAGCGTGATTTCCGGCAAGAAACCCCATGAGTATGCGCAGTGCCTGGCGGACAAGCTGGCTAACAGTCGCGGCGCACTGCAGATGCAGCCGCACAAGGATGGCGTGCGGGTGATTGTTCCCGGGAAATTTTCCACTGGCGCGGCAGCGGTGTTTGATATCGACGATCGTTCCGGCGGCAGCAGCATCAAGTTGCATGAGCGCATGTCCAATGTGCCGATTCGTCCTCGCGACGTGCAAAACGCCGCCAATGCCTGCATTTCCGGCTGATAGAATAACGGCCATCAGCACCAATGCCGCCACAGTCATGCTGTGGCGGCATTTTCATTTCTGGAGTCGCGCATGAAGCGAGAGCAAGTACGGGAACGGCATGCAGAGGGCCTTATCTCTGCCACGCATGTGATTCAGAATCCGGCGAACTCGGGTGAGTGGATCGTGTTTTTCAAGAAGAGCGCCGGTCGCAGCTATTTTCTGGTCGACGATAACGACGAAGTCGAATCCTTCGCCCGGCTCGATGACCTGATTGAGATCGTGCGCGGGCTCGGGATCAAATTCGCCGAGATCCACATGTAGGTCTATTTGCAGACCACCACCACGCTGCGATTCTTGTAGTTGCCGACATCGACTCCCAAGGTCTTGTCGCTGTCCTTGGGTGCAGGCGTGCCGTCGGTACCGACAATGCGATAACCGGTGCCCGCGCAGGAGGCATCGGCTTTTTCGTAGCAGGTGGCCCAGGAGTTGGCTTCCCCGGAGCAGTCGATACTCAAACCCTGTTCGCCGTTGTTCAGGTAGGTGGTTTGCGAGGTGGCACAGCCACCCAGGGCCAATACCGCGATCAGCGGCAGCAATCTGTTCATGTTCATAAGTGTGTCGTCTTCAGCGAGGGAGGGCTAAACGCTCTGACAGCGCCGGAGTGAAAAGGTTATAGCGATTGGCCACTTGTTTTCATCGGGTTTGCGAGCGGCCACAAAAAAGCCCTGCGCAAGGGCAGGGCTCGGCGCGTGTCGCAACCGGTCAGTCCTGATCTTTGCCACGGCGTTTGGACGACGCAGGGGTGTCAGTGAACACCGACGCCACATCAGTCGCCAGCTGCTCGCTGTCGAAAGGCCCGGCGATGTGTTCGCCATTGGTTGTGGTCAGGTTCCACTTGCCGTCTTTCTTGTCGATCACATACCCGTTGATGATTTTTACCGCGGCCATCTATCTGTCTCGTTCGCTGGTTCAAAGGCGCCATGATACCGACAAATCCTCACATTGGGGGATGATGAGCGTAGAGTGATGCGGCGCATCTGCGTGTTTGAGCTACTCTGTTTTCGCGGGTCGAAGTCGCCAACGGAACTATCGGCGAGAATATTTCTCTATGTTGGCATCGGTTAGCCAGTGCGGGGCATTGTAAGGTGCACGCCGCCTGATTAGACTGCGCCGAAACTCGTACACACAGCCCTTTCAAGGACTTATATGATCAAGAAATGCTTGTTCCCAGCAGCCGGTTACGGTACTCGCTTCCTGCCAGCGACTAAAGCCATGCCCAAAGAAATGCTGCCGGTGGTAAACAAGCCACTGATCCAGTACGGCGTTGAAGAAGCTCTGGACGCTGGCCTGACTGAAATCTCGATCGTGACTGGTCGTGGCAAGCGCGCTCTGGAAGACCACTTCGACATCAGCTACGAGCTGGAAAACCAGATCAAGGGCACCGACAAAGAGAAATACCTGGTCGGCATCCGCAAGCTGCTGGACGAGTGCTCGTTCTCCTACACCCGTCAGACCGAAATGAAAGGTCTGGGCCATGCGATCCTCACCGGTCGCCCGCTGATCGGTGACGAACCCTTCGCTGTGGTACTGGCGGACGACCTGTGCGTCAACCTCGAAGGCGACGGCGTACTGACCCAGATGGTCAAGCTGTACAAGCAGTTCCGCTGCTCGATCATCGCCATTCAGGAAGTTGACCCGCAGGAAACCAGCAAGTACGGCGTGATCGCCGGCGAGATGATCCGCGACGACATCTACCGCGTCCACAGCATGGTCGAGAAGCCAAAGCCGGAAGATGCGCCGTCGAACCTGGCGATCATCGGTCGTTACATCCTGACGCCGGACATCTTCGACCTGATCGAGCAGACCGAGCCAGGCAAGGGCGGTGAAATCCAGATCACCGACGCCCTGATGAAGCAAGCCCAGAATGGCTGCGTCATGGCCTACAAGTTCAAGGGCAAGCGTTTTGACTGCGGTGGCGCTGAAGGCTACATCGAAGCGACCAACTTCTGCTTCGAGAACTTCTACAAGACCGGCAAGGCTTACTGATCGCGCCGGATCTGCAACGCGAAGGGTGTGAAAGCACCCAAGCGAATGCACCCACAAACGCCCCGACTTGTTCGGGGCGTTTGCTTTTGTGCTGGAAAAAACCTTGGACCTGGCGGCGCGATTGGCTGACGCCCTGTGGGCGCGCTGGCTGCTTTTTCAAGGGGGAGGGGGCGTGCGAACATGCTGGCCGCTCCGATTTCCCGCAGGCGGCACAGCAGAGCCCCGTAAAAGCAGGCAACCTGACCGCCCAGAACGAAAAAAGCTCCGTATCTTGCGATACGGAGCTTTTTCTTTATGCGTTACTCCGATTGCGATCTCTCGTAACCGGCGCCTTCCAGGCGGTTACTGCTGCACGACATTCGCTGCGGTGGGCTCGACCTTTTTCGGCTTCATCAGGCTGAAGTCGATCAGGGCGCGCTGCTCGCGTTCATACGGGTTGCCAATCATCAGCGGACGCTGTTTGAAGCTGTCGCTGACCAGGCTCTTGCTGCGGTCCAGTTCATCGAAACTCAGACCGGCCATGTCCGCCCAGGTGTGGATCAGATGCGAGCTGCTGTACGGCCGGCTCAGGTCGGCGGCAAAGTTCCAGTCATGGTTCTCGCGCCATTTCGGCGATGCCCAGGCCATGAACGGAATGGTGTACATCGGCGCGGTCGGTTTGTTCTCGTTACGGCCGAGGGTGTTGTGGCCGACCGAGTCAAACACATCTTCACCGTGGTCGGAGAGATACAGCAGGAAACCATTCGGATCGGACTTGGCGTAGTCCTTGATCAGGCTCGATACCACGAAATCGTTGTACAGCACGGCGTTGTCGTAGCTGTTGTAGGTCGGCACCTGATCGTCACGCACACCGGCCGGCACGCCGGTACGGTCCTGGAACTTGTCGAAGGTCGGCGGATAGCGGTACTGATAGCTCATGTGCGTGCCGAGCAGATGCACGACGATCAACTTGCGCTGCGCCGGGTCGCTCAGCGCCTTGTTGAACGGCTCAATCACGTCACCGTCGTACTGCGCGGCGTTCTGGTTGCGGTTGTTGTTCAGGTACACCTGCTCGTCGGCCTGTTCGGAGAAGGTCGTGAGCATGGTGTTGCGCTTGGTCATGGTCTGCTGGTTGGTGATCCAGAAGGTCTTATAGCCGGCCTGCTTCATCATGCTGACCAGTGACGGCGTGGACAGGTACAAGTCCGGATTCTCTTCGTCGGCGAAGGTCAGCACCTGCTGCAACGCCTCAATGGTGTACGGGCGCGGGGTGATGACGTTGTCGAACACCGCGAGCTGATCCTTGAGCTTGTCCAGTTCCGGCGTGGTCTTGCGGCCATAGCCATACAGGCTCATGCGCTGGCGGTTGGTCGATTCGCCGATCACCAGTACCAGCGTCGACGGTTTATCCGCGTCGGCAGCCTTGAGGTTATGCAGCGGCGGAACCTTGCTTGCACTGTGCAGCATGTCCTGCATGCCGGCCAGAGTGTCGAGGTATCGGTGGTAAGCCACGGCCATTTGCCAAGGCACCGCTGGCTCGATGCGGTCTTCGAACTTCTCGAAGCCGCCGGCGAAACTGCCGGTACGCTGGGTCTGCTTGATCAGCGGGTAGCCGACTACGGCGAAGACGATCGCGATCGCAGCCACGAACGCACGGCCTCGGGGCATGTACACCGGGCGCAGGCGGGTCCACAGGAAATAGGCGAAAGCGGTATGCGCGAGGAACGCCGGGATCATCCACCAGGCAAAGTACTGGGTCATGTACTCGCCGGCTTCCGACACGTTCGACTCGAACATGATGAAAATGACGCTTTGCGAGAATTCCTGCTGATAGATGAAGAAGTAGCCCAGGCTGGCCATGGAGCAGGCCCACAGGACAATACCGATCAGCGCAGCCAGCAGTTTGGTGCGTTTGGGGAACGCCAGCATCGGGGCGAGCCACAGCGCACTCATCACGAAGGCCTGACGGAAACCGCTGAAACCGGAGGTCCCGGTCAGTTGGATCAACAGTTGGGTGATGCCCGAGAAGTACCAGAAAAAAGCAAAGAGCCAGAGAACCCCGGCCCAGTCGAAACCTGTCGCAGTCGTTTTGCTGCGTTTGAACAATGCCATTCAGCACTCCAGCTCATCGTCACTAACCACCGCCGGAACACTACATCAAACCGACGAACGGAAGCCGCGCGCAAACGCACGGCCAGAATGGGCGCGAGTATCACGAACGTAATGTGAAAACTTCGTTAGTTGCTGATTGTTGGCAGGAGCGGATCATGACGGGAACGACGGGCGCCGTTCCCGAAGCGGGCGGGGCAGGTCAGGCGTGCGGTTGACGCTGGACAACCGGCAGAGGTTTGGGCTGAGCGCCCTGGGTCAGCGAGCGCAGTTGCGCCAGCTCCTGCTTCAATTGGTCGCGCTCGTCCTTCAACTGGCGCAATTCATCGCGACGGATCGTGACATACAGGGTTTGTGGCGGCATTGCTGTGTGTACTGTGCCCATTGCTCACCTCGCAAATGGCGTGTCTCAACTGCAGATTGTCCCGGTGCCGGGCTACTGATCTGCTATCGGCGCCAATTTTGATTTCTTTTGCCCATGAATGGAACTTTTTTATTTTTCATGGTCGGTGTGTCTTCGGCATGATTCGGGGCGTTATCAGTCTGGATCGGGCACAATGCCCGGAAACTTCGGCCCGACGCTCTGGACTAACCTCCATTAGTCGCGTTGGGCTATAACCAATGACACACATTTATTTGTAGTAAGGAGCATCAGCACATGCAACTCGGGATTATTGGACTGGGCCGCATGGGCGGCAATATTGCGCGGCGTCTGATGCTCAACGGTCACACCACCGTTGTTTACGACCGCAATACCGCCTTTGTCGACACCCTGGCCGCCGAGGGCGCCACGGGCGTTGCCGATCTGCCTGCGCTGGTCGCCGGCCTGGCCAAGCCACGTGCCGTGTGGGTCATGCTGCCGGCGGGTGCGCCGACCGAAGACACCATCAACACCCTGAGCGATTTGCTGGAAGCCGGCGACACCATCATCGATGGCGGCAACACCAACTATAAGGATGACATTCGCCGGGCCAAGACCCTCGCCGAAAAAGGCCTGCACTACATCGACGTTGGCACCTCCGGCGGCGTCTGGGGCCTGGAGCGCGGTTACTGCATGATGATCGGCGGTGATGCAGAGACCGTGAACCGTCTGGATCCGCTGTTCGCCGCTCTGGCGCCGGGCATGGGCGAGATTCCGCGCACCAAGGACCGCAAGTCCGAGGATCACCGCGCCGAACACGGCTACATCCACGCCGGTCCCGCCGGTGCCGGGCACTTCGTGAAGATGATTCACAACGGCATCGAGTACGGCATGATGGCCGCGTTTGCCGAGGGCTTCGACATCCTCAAGACCAAATCCAGCGAACGCCTGCCGGAAGATCAGCGTTTCGACCTGAACGTGGCCGACATCGCTGAAGTCTGGCGTCGTGGCAGCGTCGTTTCCTCCTGGCTGCTCGACCTGACCGCCGACGCGCTGGCCAGCGATCCGAAGCTCGACGGGTTCTCCGGTTCGGTGGCGGACAGCGGCGAAGGTCAATGGACCATCGAAGCGGCCATGGAACAAGCGGTGCCGGTACCGGTGCTGTCCAACTCGCTGTTCTCGCGCTACCGCTCGCGCGGTCAGGGCACGTTTGGCGACAAGATTCTCTCGGCCCAGCGCTTCGGCTTCGGCGGCCACGTGGAGACACCGAAGAAATGACCCATACGATCCGCAGAAAATCCAAGGCAGAACCCGCACCACCGACCACGCTGTTTCTGTTCGGTGCCCACGGCGACCTGGTCAAGCGCTTGCTGATGCCGGCGCTGTACAACCTCAGTCGCGACGGCTTGCTTGACGAAAATCTGCGGATCGTCGGCGTTGATCACAACGCCATTACCGATGAGGCCTTCGCGCAAAAACTCGAAGACTTCATTCGTACCGAAGTGGCGGCGAAGGTCGGCAAGGGCGATCAGATGCTTGATCCGGCCTTGTGGGCCAAGCTCGCCAAAGGTATCAGCTACGTCCAGGGCGATTTCCTGGACGACAGCACCTATTCCGCGCTGGCGGCAAAAATCGCCGACAGCGGCACGGGCAACGCGGTGTTCTACCTGGCCACCGCGCCACGTTTTTTCAGTGAAGTGGTGCGCCGTCTCGGCGCCGCCAAACTGCTCGAAGAAACCCCCGAAGCGTTCAGAAGGGTGGTGATCGAGAAACCGTTTGGTTCCGATCTGCATACTGCCGAAGCCTTGAACGCCTGCCTGCTCAAGGTCATGTCCGAGAAACAGATCTATCGGATCGACCATTATCTGGGCAAGGAAACCGTGCAGAACATTCTGGTCAGCCGGTTCTCCAACAGCCTGTTCGAGGCCTTCTGGAACAACCATTACATCGACCACGTGCAAATCACCGCGGCAGAAACCGTCGGCGTCGAAACCCGTGGCAGTTTTTACGAGCACACCGGTGCGCTGCGCGACATGGTGCCCAATCATCTGTTCCAGTTGCTGGCGATGGTTGCCATGGAGCCGCCGGCCGCGTTTGGCGCCGACGCTGTGCGCGGTGAAAAGGCCAAAGTGGTCGGCGCGATCCGCCCGTGGAGCGTCGAAGAGGCGCGGGCCAATTCGGTACGGGGTCAGTACAGCGCCGGTGAAGTCGATGGCAAAGCGTTGAATGGCTATCGCCAGGAAGCCAACGTGTCGCCTGACAGCAACACCGAAACCTATGTCGCGCTGAAAGTCATGATCGATAACTGGCGCTGGGTTGGCGTGCCGTTCTACCTGCGCACCGGCAAGCGCATGAGCGTGCGCGACACCGAAATCGTCATCTGCTTCAAACCGGCGCCGTATGCGCAGTTCCGCGACACCGAAGTCGATGAACTGCAGCCGACGTATCTGCGTATCCAGATCCAGCCCAACGAAGGCATGTGGTTCGACCTGTTGGCAAAACGGCCGGGACCGGCGTTGAACATGGCCAACATCGAGCTGGGGTTCGCTTACAAGGATTTCTTCGAAATGCAGCCGTCCACCGGTTACGAAACGCTGATCTACGACTGCCTGACCGGCGACCAGACGCTGTTCCAGCGCGCCGACAATATCGAGAACGGCTGGCGCGCGGTGCAACCGTTCCTTGAGGCCTGGCAACAGGATGCGAGCGTGCAGACTTACGCCGCCGGGGAAGACGGTCCACAAGCCGCCAACGATCTGCTGACTCGCGATGGTCGCGTCTGGCATGGTCTGGGATGAGTGAGTCGATCCGTTTTTTATTGAGTGACATGGACGGCACGCTGTTGCTGCCCGATCACAGCCTGAGTCAGCGCACCATCGATGCGGTGCGTTCGCTGCGCGAGGCGGGCGTGTTGTTCAGCCTGGCCACCGGGCGCCCGCCCAAGGCCATGCTGCAGCAGATCGAAGCCTTGGGGGTCGATCTGCCAACCGCCGCTTTCAATGGCGGCACCATCGTCAATCCGGACGGCAGCGTGCTGGTGGCGCATTACCTGCCGGTGCCGACGGCGTTGATTGCTTTGGCGTTGTTCGCCGATCAGCCGGAAGTGGAAATCTGGGTGTTCAGCGGTGGCGACTGGCTGCTCAAGGATCCGCACGGGCCGATGGTGCCGCGCGAACAGCACGGCCTCGGTTATCCGCCGGTGGTGGTCGAGAGTTTCGAGCCGTTTCTGGAGCGCATCGACAAGATCGTCGCGACCAGCAACAACACGGATTTGCTGGTTGAACTTGAGGCGCGCCTGCTGCCCAAGGTCAACGGCATGGCTCAGGTGTCGCGTTCGCAGCCGGTTTATCTGGACGTGACGGCGCTGGAGGCCAACAAGGGCACCGCGCTGTCGACGATTGCTGCGCATCTGGGCATCCCGCTGGAGCAGACGGCGGCGATTGGCGATGGCGGTAACGACCCGGCGATGTTCCATTGCGCAGGATTGGCGATAGCCATGGGGCAGGCAGAGGAGGCGGTCAAGCGGCAGGCTGACGTGGTGACCGCGCCAAACACCGAAGATGGCGTAGCCCTGGCGATCGAGAAGTACATCCTCCCGTAACACTTGCAGGAGCTGCCGCTGGCTGCGATCTTTTGATCTTGTTTTTTTTATGCAGCAAGATCAACAGATCGCAGCCTGCGGCAGCTCCTGCATGAGGTTGTTGTCAGAGCCAGTAGCTGACGGCATACCAACCCAGCAGGCCCATCACCACGGTGTAGGGCAGCGCCATCCACACCATGCGCCCGTACGAGAGTCGCACCAGCGGGGCAATCGCCGAGGTCAGCAGGAACAGGAATGCAGCCTGACCGTTTGGCGTCGCCACGCTCGGCAGGTTGGTGCCGGTGTTGATCGCAATGGCCAGCGTCTCGAAATGCTCGCGGCTCATGTGCCCGGACAGGAAGGCCTGTTTCACTTCGGTGATGTAGATCGTGGCGACGAACACGTTATCGCTGATCGCCGAGAGCAGACCGTTGGCAATGAACAGCATGCCCGGCTGTTGATCCGCCGGCAGTGCCAGCACCCATCGGATCAACGGGGCAAACAGCTGTTGATCATGAATCACCGCGACCACGGCGAAGAACACCACCAGCAACGCGGTGAACGGCATGGCGTCCTTGAATGCGTTACCCAGGCGGTGTTCGTCGGTGATGCCGGTAAACGCGGTGATCAACACGATCACCATCAGGCCGATCAAGCCGACTTCGGCAACGTGAAACGCCAGGCAGCCAATCAGAATCAACGCAGCAGTGCCTTGTACCAGCAGCGCGGCACGCTGACGCGGAGTGCGTTCGGCGTCATCTTCGGCGGCGTAGTTAGCCAGTACAGTACGCACGTTGTCCGGCAACAGGGTGCCGTAGCCAAACCAGCGCAGTTTTTCCAGCAGTACGCAGGTTGCCAGCCCCGCCACCAGCACCGGCAACGAGACCGGTGCGACTTTCTGGAAGAACGCCGCGAAGTGCCACCCCATCTCATGGCCGATCAACAGGTTCTGCGATTCGCCCACCAAGGTGCAGACGCCGCCAAGTGCGGTGCCCACAGCGCCATGCATCAGCAGGCTGCGCAGAAACGCCCGAAACTGTTCCAGGTCGTCATGGTGCAGCACCGGCAAGTGTCGGTCGTCGCTGAATCCACTGTCCTGACGCGGATCGTTGCCCGAGGCCACACGGTGGTAAACCGAATAGAAGCCGACGGCGGCGCTGATGATCACCGCCGTCACGGTCAGGGCATCGAGAAACGCCGACAGAAACGCCGAAAGGAAGCAGAACATCAGCGCCAGAATCGCCTTGGAGCGTACGCCCAGCAGCAGCCGCGAGAACAGAAACAGCAGCAGATCCTTCATGAAGTAAATGCCTGCGACCATGAACATCAGCAGCAGGATCACCGGGAAGTTGTGCACCAACTCATCGTATAGCGCCTGCGGCGTGGTCATCTTCAGCAGCAGGGCTTCAATCAACAACAAGCCGCCGGGCATCAACGGATAGCACTTGAGGGCCATGGCCAGAGTGAAAATGAATTCGATCACCAGCAGCCAGCCAGCGGCGACCGGGCCGACGGTAAATAGCACCACGGCATTGAGGATCAGGAACCCGACGATGCACGCCTTGTACCAGCGGGGCGAATGCCCGAGGAAATTATGCGCGAAGGCCTGGGCCAGTGAACCGGACATCGGTTGCTCCTTGTATTAAGAAGCGCGCAAAGTGCCGCAAGTGACTGGCAAGTTCAAGTCTCGGGGGGTTATTGATTCAGATAGCGGGCAACCATGGCCCGGTAGTTGCCGTCCAGAGAATAGCCGCCGACCAGGATGTGTCCGTCGGCCTGCACCGCCAGTGAGTTGGCGATATCCAGGCTGCGTCCCAGTCGCGTGCGCAACCAGCCGTGGCCGTTACCGAACTCGCGGTCGAGTTGGCCGTCGGCCAGATAGCGCGCGACGATGAAATCGGCCTCGATACCGCCAATCGTCGCGCCCACCGCGATGATGCGGCCATCGGTCATGCACTGCGCCGCGCTCCACTGGCAGCCACTGGGGCCGATCTCCAGCAGATGCGGGTGGCCGGCATTGTTGCGCAACTCCGGGCGACCGTTGGGGTGCAGGCTCAGCGCCATGCAGCGGATCGGGTCGCGGCTGCTGCCAAAGCAGTGCAGGTGTTCCATCGAATGCAGCACCTGACTGACCATCGCGCTTTGTCCGTGGGCCTTGAAGGCGAGGAAACCGTCCACCGCGAAGCGCTCATCCAGACGTCCGTCAGGTAGATAACGTGCCACCAGACCTTCCTGAGGAAAGTCGATGGCGCCGGCAACGATGATGCGCCCATCCTCTTGCAGCAGCAGGCTGTTGAGCCAGGTGTTGAGCAGCAGGTGACGGATCATCACGAATCCACGGCCATTGAAGCCGGGATCGAGGGTGCCGTTTGGAGTCAGACGAATCAGCATGCCGGCATGGTCGGCCAATTCGAAGTGGTGATTGGCGATCAACAGAATGTGCCCGTCGTCCTGCACCGCGAAGTCGCATGCTTCGGCCCCCGGCACGCCGGGCGGAAGCCAGCTATCCCGAGAGCCGACGGACAGGTCACCCGGCAGGCGCACGACTTGTCGACCATTGTCGCCAAACGATGGGTCAGACAAGCCGTCAGCCGTGAATCGGGCGAAGGCGGGCAGGGTACGGTGAGCGTTTTCATAATGCAGACCGGCCAGCAGAATGCGTCCGTCTGGCAACACTTGCACCTTTGCGCCCATGGCTTCGAATCCGGGGGCGAATTCGCCGATCACACTGCCTTGAGCGCCGAAGCCGAGATCGGCAGAACCGTCGGGAAGCATTCGCGCCAGCCCAAAACGGCTGCCATCGGCAGTGCCAATCTTGGCAGCCACCAACACCCGGCCTTGTGGATCCAGAGCCAGGCCTTGAGTCATGCTCGACACGCTGCCGGCGAAATACACTTGAGCAATGCCGAAGTGGGCAAAATCTCTGTCGAGTTGCCCGGCGTTAGTCTTTGGCGGCGGGAGCGCAATGGCGTTCTCGGGGGACATGCATGCTTCTCCTTGCAAGTTGACCAGGCCCGATTCGGGTGGGTAACTGCATGAGCGAAACATTCAATCCCTGAATACGCCGAAGTACAACTGACATAACTAACAGGTGGAGGGTCGCACTGTGCCAGAACAGTGTCTTTTTGTACCAAATGAAAGCCTGCCAAGCAGTGTCGCCTGACGCTTTAAGGAAAGTTGTACAAAAGTACTGGAGATAAACAGCAACAGATCAATAAAAAGAGCGGGGCGGACGACTGGAAGTCGTCCGCATTACCTTCTGATCAGTGCGGCATCGACCACGATTGCAACAGGTAACCTTCTTCGCTGAGTTCGGCGCGTGCCTGCTGCAGCAGTTGTTCCAGTTGCGCCGGATCGGAGTAAGCGCTGCTTGGAATCTGCTTGCGGCCGATATGCGAATTGGTACGGTCGATGACGGTCAGGTTCAGTTCGCCGTTGCCGTCTTGTGGGGCCCAGGCCACGCACTGGAAAGGTTTAAATGCGTGGTTGGCAATCAAAAGAGCTTCGTTGATACGGAGCGGGGCGGTCATGGGGTCTTCTCTCTGTCGTGCCCAATCAAGTGATGTGCCGTCGGTTGGGCTTACCGTTCGGCTGGTTACTTGTACTGATGCACGCAACCCCGAAGCAGGTCACACACGAAACGGAGAAATTTCAACTTTATTGCTTATGCTCAAGATTTCGACAGTTTTTGAAAGCTTGGCGAAAGAGAGCAACTCGATAGCTAACTAATAACCCGGCTTCTTATAACTCATTAGCTTGTACACCTATAAGCAATCGATACAAGCCCCTGTCAATTTCTTGCTAATGTTACAGTCGGGTCTGCCAAATGACTGTTTTTACAATAATTTCCTTAAATTTGGCGCCAAGGAACAGTCATGATCGAAGCGCCAGCGTTACGACGTTTATTGGTAGTCGACCCCTGTGACGACTGCCACCGCCTGTTACCCGGATTGCGCGCGGTCGGCTGGGATGTCGACAGCTGTACCCTGGAAAATGCCGCCGATCGGCCATGCGACGTCGGCCTGCTCAGATTGCAACCTTTTCACCTCGAGCGCCCGGAAGCCGTCAAGGAACTGATCAGCCGCAGCGGCACCGAGTGGATCGCGGTGTTGAATCAGGAGGTCCTGCGGTTGCAAAACGTTGGCGACTTCGTCTGCGAATGGTTCTTCGATTTCCATACATTGCCGTTCGATGTCTCGCGGGTCCAGGTGACCCTTGGGCGCGCGTTTGGCATGGCGCGTTTGCGTGGACAAGGCACGATTCATGTCGATCAGCCGGAACACGAGTTGCTCGGCGACAGCAAGCCGATCCGCGAGCTGCGAAAACTGTTGAGCAAACTGGCGCCGACCGAGTCCCCGGTACTGATCCGCGGTGAAAGCGGTACCGGCAAAGAACTGGTCGCGCGCACGCTGCACCGCCAGTCCCAGCGCCACAGCAAGCCGTTTGTGGCGATCAACTGCGGGGCGATTCCCGAGCACTTGATTCAGTCCGAACTGTTTGGCCACGAAAAAGGTGCCTTTACCGGTGCCCATCAGCGCAAGGTCGGGCGCATTGAAGCGGCCAACGGTGGCACGCTGTTTCTTGATGAAATCGGTGATTTGCCGCTGGAGTTGCAGGCCAACCTCCTGCGTTTCCTGCAGGAGAAACACATTGAGCGTGTCGGTGGCAGCCAGCCGATTCCGGTGGATGTGCGCGTCCTCGCGGCCACCCACGTCGACCTGGAAGCCGCCATCGAGAAAAAACGCTTTCGCGAAGACCTGTATTACCGTCTCAATGTGCTGCAAGTGGTGACCGCGCCATTACGCGAGCGACACGGTGATCTGTCGATGCTGGCCAACCACTTTTCTCATTTCTACAGTCATGAAACCGGCCGCCGTCCACGCAGCTTCAGCGAGGATGCGTTGATCGCCATGGGCAAGCACGACTGGCCGGGTAACGTGCGCGAGCTGGCCAATCGCGTGCGACGGGGCCTGGTGCTGGCGGAGGGGCGGCAAATTGAAGCCCGGGACTTGGGGTTGATCAGTCAGCACTCAATCGCCACGCCGATGGGCACGCTTGAAGACTACAAGACCCGGGCCGAACGCCAGGCCTTGTGCGATGTATTGAACCGGCACAGCGACAACCTCAGCGTCGCAGCGAAAGTGCTTGGGGTCTCCCGGCCAACGTTTTATCGCCTGCTGCACAAGCATCAGATTCGCTAGAAACCAAAGATCAAAAGATCGCAGCCTGCGACAACTCCTACAGTTGTAATCCCTGTAGGAGCTGCCGCAGGCTGCGATCTTTTACGTTAGAAGTAGTACGGGAATTTCAGGCTGAAGGAGAAGTCCGGGGCATCCGGGGTCATGCCGATCGACAGGTTGGGTACGATGGTCAGGTTGTCCGTGGCGGCAATGGTCATGCCGACGTTGAAGTAACCCGCGTTGGCGTCACTGGACACCACCGATTGCCAATCCCCGCCATCGGGTTTGAGTTTACTGCGGCGTTGCACCAGATCAGACATCGAAAACGACATACTCATCTTTTCGTTGAGTGCAAACGCGATACCGGCGCCGATCTGGAAGCTGTCGCCAATGCTGACCTTGCCTGGCGTTTTCTGATTGACGGTGGCACTGATGTCGTCGAACGACTCCTCCAGGTTGTGGGTGTAGGACAGGCTGCCGAACAACACCGCCGGGTCGAACGTCTTGACCAGCGAAACCCCGGGGGTGATCGACCAGACGCCGTTACCGGTGGGCAAGGTATCAGGCACGAACAGGTTGGAGTTGGCATCGGTCTGGCGCAATTTGATCCCGAACGGATCCTTGCCGGTTGGCGCCTTGACGCGCAGGGTGACCACGGCGTCCGGGGTGTTGACCGACTCGTCGAGGAACTTGTAGGCGATACCGAAGTTGACGTCGCCGATGGTTGGATCACGCGAAACATCCTGTTCCGTCGTGACGTTCGATGCACCACCGTTGCCGCCGCCGGACTGGTAGGTCGACTCGCGGTAGACCACCGGTACGTTGACGTCGAACTGCCAGCGGTTGTCGAAGTTGTAGCGGCCGGTCAGGTCCAGCGTCCAGGTGTCGGCCTTGATCCGGTCTAGGTTGATGTTGCCCAGAAAGATCGAGTCCAGTGCGAGGAAGCCGTTGAGGATCAGCTGCCGGGTGTCGTAACGCGAGTAGGTCACACCGGTTTCAAAGCTGAATTTGCCACCACCGAAGAAGCCGCTGGCCTCGTCGTAGAGGTTTGACACACTCTGTGCCGGTTGCGAATCGTCGGCCAGCGACTGGCCGTAAGACGCGCCACTGCCCCCTGCTGCGCCCCCCGACGCTGCTGCCGCCCCAGTCCCGGGCGCGCCGGTGCTGGTAGCGACTTTTGGATTGCCTTTCATGTCAGACGGCGACTTGGCCAGCCGTTTGGGTTGCGGCGCTGCCGGTTGATCTTCAACCTGACGGACCCGTTGTTCGAGCACCGCCAGGGCCTTTTGTTGTACTTCGTATCGTTGCTTCAGCTCCAGAAGTTCCTGTTTCAGGGTCTCCACATCTGCGTCGGGTGCTGCTTGCAGCATCGCCGCAGGTAGAAGAGTACTCAGACATACAGCGGCACGCAGTGATACTGATCGATACATGAATAAGCCGTCCCTTTAAGCCCAATGATCGAGACTCAGCGTAGTTCAATATCCGATATTGCGTAGTGCCCTGAGTTGAGTCAGGTTGCAGTCCAGTGCGCCGGGGCTGATGCCGTTATTGTTAAGTACAACATTGAGTTGGGTCATGTTGTTGACCACGTTGGCGCTGCCCAGCAGGCGCGTGTTCTGCAGCAGGCCACCCTGGGCGATTTGTTGCAGGGCGGTGCCCTGATTTCCCGAGGCCTGGATCGCCATTTGCACGCCACTGCTGCTGGCCGAAACGGCGACGTTGCCAGCGGCATTGCTGGCACCGATGGTTTGCCCGGCGATCAGGGCCTGACCTTGTGCGGGGGCCAGTGGAGGAGGGGTGTTGGCCTCTTTTACGTTGATCGCCACATTGTTGTTGGCGGTGTTGCCGTCGCCGGCGGCGCGCACGCTTTGGGTCACGCCCTGGCTGCTGTTGAGTGCCGCACCACCAATGACATTGCCAGTACCCGGCGTCGGGGTGCTGCCGTTGCCCTGTTCCTTGATGGTCGAGACATAAAATTCCGGTTTGATCGTGGCGGCCTGGATTTGCATCGACGTCGCAGCGCCGATCAGATCACCGCTGGCGTTGCGCCAGGTACTGCTCATGACAATGCCGAAGCTGATGATCCGCCCCGGCATGACGTAACGACCCCGAAGCTGTGACAGCTCCTGATCCTGGATTTCGATAGGTTTGAACCCTGCATTGGCATAGCCTGACGCGCTCGCTGCCAGGCAGGCGGCGGCCAGCCAGTATGAGGTTTTCATCTGCTGCTCCCGGGACATCCAGCCCCATTCTTTATAATCGGCGATTAAAAGAAGTCGCTCTGTATGAACCCGAAGTCCATCAATTCAGCATCTTTGACAGGGTTGAAGTTATCCAGCTTGTTCTTGGCCGTCAGCGGAGTCGGTGGTGAGCGCAATGCATTGGTTTTGTCATAACCGGGGCCGACGATGGCGAAGACGATGCCGTTCCAACCTTTGACAAAGTCATCATGGGTGTAGCGTTTGTGGCCTAAGACGGGATCTCCGATGTAAACCCAATCCTTGTCCGAACGCTGCAGTACCACGAAATGCTTGTAGCCGCGAATTTCCAACAGTACCACCACCGGGATTGTGACTGCGTCGAGCTTCTCCGGTGGAATCTTGTAACCCCTGGCGCGCATGCCGATGCTTTCTACGTAGCGCTTCATGTCCAGCATGGAAAAACCCTGAGTGCGAACAAGGTCCTGGTCGGCGTTGACCAGCATGCCTTTGATGATGTGCTCCTCATCGACGTCGAGCCAATAGGCCTGGCGCAATACCGTGGCCAGTGCGGCGGCGCCGCAGCTGAAATCGGTTTTCTGTTCGACAATGTCGGCAAACTTGCGCTCACGGATACTTTGCACGTTTTTGTAGACGAGTACGCCGCCGGGCAGGGCAGCGACGGGCATCTGGGCAGCCTGGGTCAGGCCGGACAGGCAAAGCAGGGCGATAAAGGCAGTCTTACGCATGATCGATACGCCTTTGCGGACTGAGGAAAAGCCCCGTTTCCGGGGCTTTCGTTTCGATCGCGATTACATGCAGGCTTTGCAACCTGCAGCGATGGACAGCGAGTTGCTTTGTTGGTTGCCCACACCGGAGGCGTTGTTGAAGCCACCGTTGCCCGACCAGTTGTTGCCTACGTTGGTCATGCTGGCAGTGTTGGTGACAGGGTTTTTCCAGCCGTCTGGGGTCAGCACTTGTTGAGTGGTCACACCCGCCAGGCCGAAGGCACCGACAGCTTCGAAGGTAGCTTTTTGATCTTTGCTACCGCCATTGCCGCCATGGCCTCTGTCGTCATTGCCGTAACCGCCACCGCCGTGGCTGTCACCCTTGATGGTAGCTTCGCCCACGGCGCCGAATACGCCGACGGCGGCGACAGTGCCAGTGAGGGTATCTTTCTTGAAGGTCTGAGTGCCGTTGTTGCCGACTTGCAGACCGGTAGTGCTTTGGTTGGCAGCGGCAGCGGCTTGCGCTACACGGCCACCGGACACAGCGATTGCCAGGTTGTTTTTCTGTTGGTTGAAGTTGCCGGCAGCGTTGTTCACGCCGATGTTACCCGAGCCACTGTTGCCGACGTTGTTCATGCCGGCGTTGTTAGTGGTGGAGTAGTTGCCAACGGTGTTGTTGCTGTTGACTTGAGTGGCGCTGGAAGCGGACACCGCAGAGCCGAAGATGAAGCTTTCGTCGGCAGTTGCCAGTGCAGCGGCGTTGTCTTGCTGGTTGCCGTCACCGGCCACGTTGTTTGCGCCGACGTTACCGTTGGCGCCGTTGAGCGAGCCGCTGATGCCAGCGTTGTTTTGAGTGCCCTGGTTCAGGACGGTGTTGTCGGCGTTGTTCTGCACGTCAAGTACTGCAGCACCGGCACCTGCGCCGATTTGCAGCAGTTCTTCCAGGGTAGGGCCTTTTGGTGGAGGAGGGTTGTGACCGTGACCACCATTGTTACCATGATCATTACCGCCTGCTTGAGCCGCCATTGCCATTACTGCTGCAAGTGCGAAAACCAGTGGTTTGAGAGCCATTGTAGTTTTCATGGTGTTTCTCCATCGTGCTTATTAGTTGGTTAAGTGTTGGTACTTTCTAATTGCACTGCTTTTGTTGTTTGGGTCAGTCAGCGACCCGGATGCTCAGGGTGTTAGCCATACGGTTCCCCACCCCGGCACTCTGGTTCACCTGGATTACCCCTCGGCTGCCGGTGAAGGCCTGATCACTTGTCGTGACCTGGCGACTGCCGGGTGAGGTACCAGTTGCTCCTGAGCTCGGTAAAAGCGCCACGTTCTGTTGCGACAGGGCGCTGTCGTCAACGCTCTGCGGGGCAGCACTGATGCTGACGTGCGTCACGTTGGCCATCTGGTTGTTGGCTCCGGCCCCCTGGTTCACGCCCAGGATCCCGTTGCCATTACTGAAAGAGGTGCCGCCAATGGTGGCGCTGGCGTTCATCGACGGGTTGGCTGGGGTATCCAGCTTTTGCCTGACGATGGTTGTGGCGCTGGCGTTGGTGCCGATGGCGATCGCTTTGGTATTGGTCTGTTGCATCTGGTCGCCAGCGGCCTGGTTGACGTTGAAGTTGCCGCGGTACTGCACACCGGTGTCCTGAATGTCGGCGTTGTTGACTGACCCGGGCTCGGCGGCCATGGCGCTGGCACAGCCGAAGAGAGCAAGCAGCAGCAGGGAACGATTCATCTCATTGACCTCCAGCCATGCGGGTCAGCGGTGCCAGACCGGTACTCAATGAGCGATTGATCGTGTTGGAGATCGTGCCGCCACCGCCGCCACCATGACCGGCACTCATGCCTGGCAGGCCGTTGGGGCTCGTGAGCACATTCATGCCGGGCATGTCCGAGTTCGGCGTGATCATGTTGCTGCGGATCGAAGCGCCACTGGCGACACTGGCGAACTCACCGTCACTGAGTTCGGTGCTGGTCATCGCTTGATGGATTCGATCGGAAGGGTTGGCATTGACCGTGGTGGGATAGGGGTCTTTGCCACCGCTGCGTCCGATTGGAATGGGCTGGACATCGCGGTTGAGAACGATCACGCCATTGCCTTCGGCCTGAACGTTGAAACTGATGAAAGTGCTGGCGGCTGATCCAATCAGCAGAAGGCAGGTCAGGCCTTTATTGAAATTCCCCACGGCGGCAATTCCTTCTTCAGTGGGCTGGCTCTTGTCAGCGTTGGGAAGGAGAGAGCGAAAGCTGTGCCGCTTTTGAGTTGTTGTTGATTTTCAACGGGTTGGCGATGGGCCGCGCAGGGTTGATACAAAAGCTGTTTCAACGCTGAAACAGTCGTGCAGACGCCCACGGGTTGCATGGCGGCGCAAAGCTCTGGGACAAGGGTTTGCCGGGGACTGTTTCACTGGCGAAACAGATGTCCTGACAAAATGATGAAGGCCATTGAACTGGCCGCTTTGCGCGCAGGGAGGTGTTTCAGGAATGGACACTTTCGTCCTGAATGGAGCTATTCGATGGATCCATCAGCCAATAACCGGGCGACGGCTTCAAAGGCCTGAACGCGGCGTTGATCCCAATCGCCCTGAATGATCTGCAACGGCTGCTTGTGCTGTTCCAGCCAGTCGCGGGTGGCCTGAAAGAACGCCAGGCGTTCGCTCAGTTGGGGCTGGCAACGTTGGCCGTCGTCGGTCCAGTCGATCTGCTCTGGCGACAACAGCAGGTGCAAGTCGTAATGCCGCGCCAGCAGCTGGGGCTCCAGCCATGCCGGGCAGTCACCAAACAGGGTACGGCTCCACAGGATGTTGCTCAGCAAATGGGTGTCGAGAATCAGCAACTGCGGTTGCTGCGTCCGCGCCTGATCTTCCCACTGCAACTGCCCGCGAGCGATAGCGGGGATGTCGTCCAGGCAGGTATCACGAGGGTTTTGCTCGATGAACCAGCGCACGTATTCGTCCACCCGCAGGCCGCCGAAGCGCTCCTGAAGGCCAGCGGCCAGCCAGCTCTTGCCGGTGGACTCCGGGCCGGTGAGGACAACCACCTTCATCGCTGCAACGCCGGATCGGCGCGCCATTCTCGCCAGCCTTGCACCGCAATCAGGGTGAACAGGGCATACAGCGCGGCGGTGAGGTACAGGCCCTTGTAAAGAAACAGGCCGACGAAAATCACATCCAGCACGAACCACAGCGCCCAGCATTGCAGGCGTTTCTGCGCCATCCACAATTGCGCGACGAGGCTGAACGCGGTCAGTGCGGCATCAAGCCACGGTTGTGCGGCGTCGGTCCAGTGCGCCATGGCCGCGCCCAGCAGCAGGCTGCCCAGTGCGCCGACACTCAGGCCGAACAGGATCGAGCGCCGATCCAGACGCGTGACGTCGCGTCCGTCATGCATTGTCCCGGCGCGGGTCCATTGCCACCAGCCGTAGACTTGCAGCGCGGCGTAGATCACTTGCAGCAACATGTCCGAGTACAGCTTCACCTCATAGAAAATCCAGCTGTACAGCAACACCATGACCAGGCCGATCGGCCAGCACCATGGATTCTGTTTGACCGTCAGCCACACGGCAATCACACCGAGGGCGGCGGCAAACAGTTCAAGCCCGGACATGGGGGTTCCTTGAGGGAGTTGAGGAGGGAGCGGATTGTACCCAAAAACCTGTGGGAGCGAGCCTGCTCGCGAAAGCGNTGTTGACTGACATTACGCCTTCGCGAGCAGGCTCGCTCCCACAAGGTTGAGGGGTCAGACGCGGAACTGGCGCAGCAACTGGTTCAGCTGTTCACTCAACTGCCCAAGCTTGACGCTCGCCGCACTCGACTGCTCCGCCGCCAGCGCAGTGCTGTGAGACAGGCCGGCCGCCTGTGTGACGTTCTGGTTGATGTCCTCGACCACATGCGCCTGTTGCAGCGTGGCGCTGGCAATCGAGGCGTTCAGGCCATTGAGATTGCGCAGGGCCTGGCCGATCGCGTTAAGGCTGGCACCGGCGAGGCCGGCCTGTTCGATGGTCAGTTGCGAGGCCTTGCTGCTGTCGCCAATGACTTTCACCGCCGCTTCGGAATGATTCTGCAGGCGTTCGATCATGCTCTGGATTTCCGCCGTCGACTTTTGCGTGCGCTGCGCCAGCAACCGTACTTCATCAGCCACCACCGCAAAGCCCCGGCCCTGTTCACCGGCACGGGCCGCTTCGATGGCCGCGTTGAGGGCCAGCAAGTTGGTCTGCTCGGCAATCGAGCGGATCACCTCCAGCACACTGCCGATCTGCGTGCTTTCGGCGGCGAGGGTGCGGATCACTTCGACCGCTTGGTCAATGGTGCCGGACAGTCTGTCGATCTGTTGCAGGCTGCCGTCGATGTTGATCTGGCCCTGCTGCGCCTGGGCTTCGGCATCGCGCATTTCAGCGGCAGCATGCTCGGCATTCTTCGCCACATCCTGCACGCCGTAGGTGACTTCGTTGATCGCGGTCGCCACCAGTTCCATCTGCTGCGATTGCTGCTGGCTGCGCTGCTGGGCCTGGGTCGCATCGTTGCCCAGTTCGCTGGACGATTGGCCCAGGGCGCTGGCCGAGATCTGCAGGTCACCGATGACCCGTCGCAACTTGGCGGTGAAGGCGTTGAAGTGATGCGCCAGTTGTGTGACTTCGTCTTGGCCGTGGGTATCGAGGCTGCGCGTCAGGTCACTTTCGCCGCTGGCGATGTTGGCCATGGCGTTCACGGTTTCCTGCAACGGACGCACGATGCTGCGGGCAATCAAGATCACCAGCAGGGCCATGATCAGCGCAATCGCCAGGCCGATTACCGAGGCCTTGATCAACTGACCGCGAAACTCGCTCTGCACATCATCGACGTAAACGCCGGAACCAAGGATCCAGCCCCACGGCTCGAACAGTTTTACATAGGACGTTTTCGCGACCGGTTCGCTGGCGCCGGGCTTCGGCCAGCGGTAATCGACCATGCCCGCGCCTTTGCTTTTGGCGATCGCGACCATCTCGTTGAATACCGCAAAACCGTCCGGATCGCGGATCGCCGAGAGGTTCTGGCCTTCGAGTTTGGGGTTGGTCGGGTGCATGACCATCACGGGGGTGAGGTCGTTGATCCAGAAGTAGTCGCTCTGGTCGTAGCGCAGTCCGCGAATGGCGGTCAGTGCCTGCTTCTGTGCGGCGTCGCGGGTGAGGGTGCCGGCGGTTTCCAGGTCGTGGTAGTAGCTCAGCAAGCCGCTCGCGGTCTGCACCACGTGCTGGGTTTTCTGCGCCTTGGCGTGGTAGAGGTCATCGTGGATCTGCTTGAGCATCAACACACCCAAGGTCAACAACATGACCACGGCCACAATCAAAATGAGCCACAAGCGTCGGCTGATCGACACACTGCGCAAGCTGTTCATAACGCTGCCACTCCGATTTCTTTTTCTTGTAATAAATCAACGCCAGCATCCAACCACGTTTGAGTGGTCGGGCATACGCGACCCAAGTCGTATAACGCCGCAGCACTATTAAGGCTTGTCTGTTAGGATTTCGGCCCCGCGCGCGAAAACCTGAATCCAAGTTGATATTTCACGGAATTTTGACCGTTTCGTGTGGATGCTGTGCGCGCGGAATCGGTACAGCAATAAACAGCTACGCTGATCGCAGTGAACGTAAAAATATTATCGGGGCATGCCAGCGTGCATCGCTCTTTGGGGGACTGATGGATCTTTGGATCGCCTTGCAGGCACTGATTCTTGGAGTTGTAGAGGGGCTGACGGAGTTTTTGCCCATTTCCAGTACCGGACACCAGATCATTGTTGCCGACTTGCTCGACTTCGGCGGCGAACGGGCCATGGCGTTCAACATCATTATTCAGCTCGGCGCGATCCTCGCGGTGGTCTGGGAGTTTCGTCGCAAGATTCTCGATGTGGTGATTGGCTTGCCGACCCAGCCGAGCGCGCGACGTTTTACTGCCAACCTGCTGATCGCATTTCTGCCGGCGGTGGTGTTGGGGGTGATTTTTGCCGACCTGATTCACCAGTACCTGTTCAACCCGATCACCGTCGCGACCGCACTGGTGGTGGGCGGCGTGATCATGTTGTGGGCAGAGCGCCGCCAGCATGAAGTGCACGCCGAAAGCGTGGACGAGATCACTTGGAAAGATGCGCTGAAGGTCGGGTTCGCCCAGTGCCTGGCGATGATTCCCGGCACCTCGCGTTCCGGTTCGACGATTATCGGTGGTCTGCTGTTTGGACTGTCGCGCAAGACCGCGACCGAGTTCTCGTTCTTCCTGGCGATGCCGACCATGGTCGGTGCGGCGGTGTACTCCGGTTACAAGTATCGCCACCTGTTCGTGCCGGCGGATTTTCCGGTATTCGCCATCGGCTTCATCACGGCGTTTATCTTCGCCATGATTGCCGTGCGCGGTCTGCTCAAGTTTATCGCCAGCCACAGCTACGCGGCGTTCGCCTGGTACCGGATCGTTTTCGGTCTGGTGATTCTGGCGACCTGGCAGTTCGGCTGGGTGGACTGGTCGGCGGCCAAACCATGAGTGATTCCCGCGCACGCCGCCCGGATGGACGCCCGTCCGGCGGCGGCATTCAGCATCTGAAACTGAAACTGGCGGTGCTGCTGATTGTCTGCGCGCTGCCGCTGTTCGGCTCGCTGTCGATGTGGCTGCGCGGCATCTCGTTGGTACCGTTGACCGCTTATGGGGTTGTCAGTTTGCTGGCGTTTTTCATGTACTGGGCAGACAAGCGCAAGGCCCGCGCCGATGCCTGGCGCACGCCGGAGAACATCCTGCATGCGCTGGAACTGGCCGGCGGCTGGCCCGGTGCGCTGATTGCCCAGCAGGTGTTCCGGCACAAGACGCGCAAGGTGTCGTTCCAGATTCTGTTCTGGGTGATTGTGGCGCTGCATCAGGTGTTCTGGATCGACCAGTTGTTTCTGGGTTCGAACCTGCTGTCACTCTTCTGAATCACCGCAAATCCCCCTGTAGGAGCTGCCGCAGGCTGCGATCTTTTGATCTTGCTTTTTCAAAGATCAAAGTCAAAAGATCGTCCGAACGCGGCCCGAGCCTTCGACAACTCCTACAGGGATCGGGTTCAGAGCAGTAATCCGATTTGAGTTTTTTTGGGCAATTTGCCCACCACCAACTGATGCGAACGCGTCAGCAATCCCTGCAGTTCCTCGGCGCCCAGCGGGTAGGGCGGGTGCATGATGATCCACTGTGCCCGCGCCAGATAAGGCGCCGGGTGAATACCCGGGCGGTCGCAATGGCCGAGAAACAGATCCTTGTCGACCTTGAATGCCAGTGAATCCCCGCGCAGCCCCTGCAAGGCAAACATCTTGTTGCCGGCAATCGAGAACACCCGCACGCCGCCCCATTTGTAATCCTCCCGCGCGCCCGGCAAGGCCAGGCAAAAGGCGGCGACATCCGCTTCGTTCATCTTTCCCTTGCTCATAACAGCCGCTCCCCGCACGCATTGAACGATTCGACCAGATGGTCGATCCACGCCCGCACCGCCGGCATCACCCCGCGCCGGTGCGGATACACCGCCTGCAACCAGCCGCCGGGCAACGACCACTCGGGCAACAGTTGCACCAGCGCGCCGCTTTCAAGATCGGCTTCGCAATACATCATCGGCAACAGGGTAAAGCCCTGACCGGCGAGTACGCAGGCTTTGCGCACGATAAAGTCATCGATGCCCAGGCGCGCTTCCATATTCAGCTCGACGCTATTGCCTTGCTGATCAAGCAAACGCACGTGGACCATGCGGTCGGCTTCCAGCGCGCCAAGTACCGGCAGGTTTTTCAGATCCTGCGGGTGGGCAATGGTCTTGCCTTCGACAAAGGCCGGGCTGGCCACCACCACCATTTGCGCCTGCCGCAGACGGCGGGTGACCAGCAATGGATCCTCATCGCCGAGTTCACGTACGCGCAGCGCCACGTCGAAGCCCTCGGCGACCAGATCCACGCGGCGATTGAGCAGCACCACCTCCAGTTGCACCTGGGGGAATTTGCCCAGAAATTCGCTGATTACCCATGGCAACATTTCTCGCGCCAGCCCGGTCGGACACGATACCCGCAAGCGCCCGCGCGGTTCACTGGACATGCTGGCAACGGCTTCGTCGGCCATCTCCGCTTCCAGCAACATCGCCTGACAGTGGCGCAGATAGCGTTCGCCGACAGCGGTCAGATTCAACTGGCGCGTGGTGCGCTGAAGCAGGCGTGCGCCCAGGCGTTCTTCGAGCTCGGCAATGCGCCGCGACAACCGCGACTTGGGAATGCCCAGTAAGCGGCCGGCTGCCGCAAAGCCACCGGCCTCGACCACCTTGGCGAAATAGTACAGATCGTTGAGGTCCTGCATGAAAAGCCCACCGTTCTATCAGTGGGACGAACTATCGCATTGTCGGCGGCTAATCAGCTATTGGTTTCTTCCGTAGGATTGTCTCCATTCCGTCGCCGCCGGCGATTCTTTCCAGGAGATTCCACATGAAACTGCTGCACATCGATTCGAGCATTCTGGGCGACAACTCCGCTTCCCGTCAGCTGAGCAGCCAAGTCGTCAAAGCCTGGCAAGCCGCCGAGCCAACCGCCGTGGTCACCTACCGCGACCTGGCCGCCGACGCCATCAGCCACTTCTCGTCGACCACCCTGGTGGCTGCCGGTACCACCGCTGAACTGCGCGACGCCGCGCAACAGCACGAAGCCGAATTGAGCGCTTCGACCCTGGCTGAATTCATCGCTGCCGACGCCATCGTCATCGCCGCGCCGATGTACAACTTCACCGTGCCGACCCAGCTCAAGGCCTGGATCGACCGCGTCGCCGTTGCCGGCCAGACGTTCCGTTACACCGAAGCGGGTCCGGAAGGCCTGTGCGGTGGCAAGAAAGTGGTGATCGTCTCCACCGCCGGTGGCATCCATGCCGGTCAGGCGAGCGGCATCGCCCACGAAGAATATTTGAAGCTGGTTCTCGGTTTCCTCGGCATCACCGACATCGAAATCGTCCGTGCCGAAGGTCTGGCCTACGGTGATGAAGTGCGCAACAACGCAATGAGCGCCGCTCAGGCGAAGATCGCCGAGCAACTGTTCGCCGCTGCGTAAGCATTGCGTAAAGACCAGCTGCCGTTCAGGTAGCGCCTCAAAAAACTCTGTATTCTGGTTCTGCAAGGGCCAGGTGCGGAGTTTTTTGTTTCAGACTGTTGCATAATCTGGCCCGGGTTATGCAGTCAAACGATCAACGTCTGAGTGCAACGCCACGCCGGATCACCGAACCTCAGGGTTACGGGCGTGTCGGAACACAAAGGATCTTTCGATTGAGTAACACAGGGTGGGCCATCCGATGATGCGTCTTTGTGCAACGTTACTGATTTGCCTGCTTGGCAGCCTCGGTTCAGTGCATGCCGCGCCCGGGCGACACCCTGTCTGGAGTGTCGGTTACCACGAGATGACGTTTCTCGATCCGCTGGATCTGCAACCGATGCGCGCCATCGCCTTCTATCCCTCCAGCGACCGCGAACACAGCAGCCTGCTTGAGGGTTACACCGTCGAGGCGGGCGCCGACACCAAGGTTGCCATCGGCCGCTTCCCGATGTTGATGCTGTCCCACGGCAACACTGGCACGCCGCTGGCGCTGCATGACCTTGCCACCTCGCTGGCACGCAAGGGCTTTGTGGTGGTCGCGGTGATTCATCCCGGCGACAACTCCAAAGACCATAGCCGCCTCGGTACCCTGAGCAATCTGTATGGGCGGCCAATCCAGATTTCCGAAGCGATCACCGCCACCCTCGGCGACCCGATGCTCTCACCATTCGTCAACGCCGATCAGGTCGGGGTGATCGGCTATTCGGCCGGTGGCGAAACCGCGTTGATTCTCTCTGGCGCGCAGCCGGATCTGGATCGCCTGCGCCGGTACTGTCAGGAGCGCCCGGACGACCGTGACGCCTGCAACACTCAGGGCGAACTGATCGTCGATCGTGATGACTTGCAACCGGTGGCTGATCCGCGCGTGCATGCGCTGTTGCTGATGGCGCCGCTGAGCCTCAAATTTGGTCGTCACACCCTCGCGGACGTGCATGTGCCGGTGCTGCTGTACAGCGGCGATGGCGACAAACTGGTGGCCTTCGACAAAAACGCCGCGGCGCTGGCGCGCAAACTGCCGACCGCGCCGGACTTCAAATTGCTGGCCGGGGCAGGGCACTTTGTGTTCATGGCGCCGTGCAACGAAGAGCAGATCCGCGCCATGCCGGCGCTGTGCACCGACGCTGACGGCGTGGATCGCGAAGACATCCACCGCAACCTGATTTCCGAAGCCGGACAGTTTTTCTCGCGCACGCTGGGCAGGCCGAGCCGGGCGGGGATGCAGACCGCGGATCAATAAAGATCAAAGATCAAAAGATCGCAGCCTTCGGCAGCTCCTACAGTAGATTTTTGTAGGCGCTGCCGAAGGCTCGGGCCGCGATCGGACGATCTTTTGATTTCGTTTTTCAGCTCAACGCCCGGCGCTTGAGCAACAAGGTCAACCCCAACCCGAGCACCGACAACAGCGCCGCACTGAAGAAAATCCACGCATATCCCAGGTTCAACGCCACCGCGCCCATCAACGGCCCGGCAATCGCCAGTGCCAGATCAAAGAACACCGCATAAGCCCCCAGCCCCGAGCCACGGCTGGAACTGGGCACCTGCTTGATCGCCTCGACCCCCAGCGCCGGATACACCAGCGACAGGCCAAACCCGGCCAGCCCCGCGCCAATCAAGGCGAACGCGGTCGACGGTGCCAGCCACAGCAGCACCAGGCCGACGGTTTCGATGCTCATGCAGGCGATGGCCGAATTGAACCCGCCAAAACGGCTGATCGCCGAAATGAACAGCAACCGCGACAGGATGAAGCACACGCCGAATACCGTCAGGCAATACGCGGCGCCGCTCCAGCCACGGTTGAGGTAATAAAGGGTGATGAAGGTGGTCAGCGTGCCGTAACCGATCGACGCCAGACTCAAACTGGCCCCATACGGTGCGATGCGCCCGAATACCGCCCAAAAAGGCAGCCGTTCGCCGCGCACCACCGGTACCGAGGGTTTATTACGGATGATCACCAGAGCGGCCGCCGCCAGTACCGAAAGGGCAATGCCCAGGCTGGTAAAGCCGTAGTCGGCAACCATCACCACGCCCAGCGGCGCGCCAATCGCAATCGCGCCGTAGGAGGCAATGCCGTTCCAGCCGATCGACCTTGCCGTGTGCTCCACGCCGACCTGGCCCATGCACCAGCTGATGGTGCCGACGCCGATCAAACCCTGTGCAACGCCGAGCAGCAGCCGACCGATGATCAGGATAATCAGGCTCGGCACCGGGAAATCCTGCAGCAGCGTCGAAATCAGCGTCAGCAGCCCGCTGAGCACAATCCCCGACAAGCCATAGACAATTGCCCGTTTGGTACCCAGCGTGTCCGACATGCGCCCGGCCATCGGTCGACTGAGCAAAGTCGCCAGATATTGCGAGCCGATGACCAGTCCGGCAACGATCGCGCTGAACCCGAGTTGCTCGTGGACATAGCCGGGTAACACTGCAATCGGCAGGCCGATGCACAGGAAGGCGATAAAGGTATAGAAAACGATGGAGACGATCTGCAGGGTGATCGCCAGGGAGCTTTGCAAAGGCTGTTGCTGCGCAGGCATGTGGACTCGTTCGCGGGCGGCGGTGGGAGAGTCGGCATCATGGCTGGGTGCTGAAATAAAAGGAAGCAGGCTAACTAATTTACTTGGAGCCGGTGGTGTTTTTGAGGGGTTCTTCGCGAGCTGGCTCGCTCCCACATTTGGAACGCGATTACCGTGGGAGCGAGCCTGCTCGCGAAGGGCTTCGCAGCACAAAATCACGATCCCTTGAAATGCAAAAAGCCCTGTCACACCGACAGGGCTTTCGCTTGAAGCTTGGAGCGGGAAGCTCGCAGCTATCTTTAGAACACCACACCCTGACTACGCAGGTAGTCATCGTAAGTGCCGCTGAAGTCAGTCACGCCGTTCGGGCTCAGCTCGATGATGCGCGTGGCCAGAGACGATACGAACTCACGGTCGTGGCTGACGAAGATCAGCGTACCCGGGTAGTTTTCCAGCGCCAGGTTCAGCGCCTCGATCGATTCCATGTCCAGGTGGTTGGTCGGTTCGTCCATCACCAGCACGTTCGGCTTTTGCAGGATCAACTTGCCGAACAGCATACGACCTTGCTCACCGCCGGAGATGACCTTGACCGACTTGAGAATCTCGTCGTTGGAGAACAGCATGCGACCCAGGGTGCCACGAATCACTTGCTCGCCCTGCGTCCACTGACCCATCCAGTCGAACAGGCTGACATCGTCTTCGAAGTCGTGGGCGTGATCCTGAGCGTAGTAGCCCAGCTCCGCGCTCTCGGTCCATTTCACAGAACCGGCGTCGGGCGTCAGCTCGCCCATCAGGGTGCGCAACAGCGTGGTCTTGCCAATACCGTTCGGGCCGATGATCGCCACGCGCTCGCCGGCTTCTACGGTGAAGCTGAAGTTCTTGAACAGGGTCTTGCCGTCGAAGCCTTTGGACATCTGCTCGATGGTCACGGCCTGGCGGTGCAGCTTTTTAGTCTGTTCGAAACGGATGAACGGGCTGACACGGCTCGAAGGCTTGACCTCGGCCAGCTGGATCTTGTCGATCTGCTTGGCGCGGGAAGTGGCCTGTTTGGCTTTCGAGGCGTTGGCCGAGAAGCGGCTGACGAACGTCTGAAGTTCGGCAATCTGCGCTTTCTTCTTGGCGTTGTCCGACAGCAGTTGCTCGCGGGACTGGGTCGCGGCCGTCATGTACTCGTCATAGTTGCCCGGGAACAGACGCAGTTCGCCGTAGTCCAGGTCAGCCATGTGCGTGCACACGCTGTTAAGGAAGTGACGGTCGTGGGAAATGATGATCATGGTGCTGTTACGCACGGTGAGAATCGATTCCAGCCAGCGAATGGTGTTGATGTCCAGGTGGTTGGTCGGTTCGTCGAGCAACAGCACTTCCGGATCGGAGAACAGTGCCTGAGCCAGCAAGACCCGCAGCTTCCAGCCTGGCGCCACTTCAGACATCGGGCCGAAATGCTGTTCCAGTGGAATACCCAGACCCAGCAGCAGTTCACCGGCACGGGATTCGGCGGTGTAGCCGTCCATCTCGGCGAACTCGGTTTCCAGCTCGGCCACGGCCATGCCGTCTTCTTCGCTCATTTCCGGCAGCGAGTAGATACGATCGCGTTCGGCTTTGACCTTCCACAACTCTTCGTGACCCATGATCACGGTGTCGATCACGGTGAATTCTTCGTAGGCAAACTGATCCTGACGCAATTTACCCAGGCGAACGTTCGGCTCGAGCATGACCTGACCGCCGGACGGCTCGAGATCGCCACCGAGGATTTTCATGAAGGTCGACTTGCCGCAACCGTTGGCGCCGATCAGACCGTAGCGGTTGCCGCCGTTGAATTTGACCGAAACGTTTTCGAAGAGCGGCTTGGCGCCGAACTGCATCGTGATGTTAGCTGTGGAGATCAATTGCTTTACCTATCAATGGGTTGCGAGCCGCACATTTGGCGCTTGGGCCATTTCTGGGGCATTTTGGAGCGTTTTCTTCCCTACCCGGTCAGTGTTGGCGGTAGCCAGCAGGCGAGGGGTGAGAGCAGCAACTGGACACGGCGTCCAGGCTGTTGGGCATTAAAGGCGGGATTCATGCCAGACATTGCGCGCATTGTCGCATAAGTCATGCGGCAGTTGTATGGCGGAGGCTGACGAACCGGCAGACTGCCTGCATCGGGGAGCGTGAAATGCGCGTTCACGCCGTGGTCTATCGAATTCACGAGTGTCGATGCGGGCTTCCAACAATCATGGGAGGAACTAAAACGCCTGATGTCGTCTACATTTCATCAAGGAATTTCCGATGAGAGGACGGTCATGTTTAAAAAACGCTTACTGGTTGCGTCTGTTACTTGTCTGGCCTTGGCGGTGAGTTCTGTAACGGCATTGGCCGATCCCGGAAATGGCAATGGCAACGGCAAAGGGAACGGCAAGGGCGGCCCGCAGAACAGTCAGGGCCATGGCAATCAAGGGGGCAAAAACAAAGGATCCAGTTCGGGCAACTGGGACCATGCACCAGTAGTCGATCGAAGCGGTGTGCTGACCGTGCTCAACGGCTACAGAGACTACTGGAGCCCAGGTCCGGCGCTGCCTCCCGGTATTCAAAAGAATCTGGCGCGCGGCAAACCGCTGCCGCCGGGCATCGCCAAAAAACTGGATGGACGTCTGGCGGGGCGACTGCCTCATTACGACGGATATGAGTGGCAGCAGGTGGGCACCGACTTGATTCTGGTGGCCATTGCGAGCGGGCTTATCTACGAAGTGCTGAATGGCGCTTTCGATTAGTCTGATCGCAGGTCAATGAATCTGATTTTTTGAGTCCGTTCACCTAAAGTAAAAGCAATACATTCTCACCCACTTTATATATAAGGCGATTGGCTTCCGCTGGTCGCTTGTGGGTGAACCAGATCTAATTGAATGCATCTCACATGACAGTAAAACCAACCCCTGTGGATGCCGTCATGCGTTTTAAAAAGAAAAATCTGGTTGCCGTCATGTCCTGCGTAATGATGTTTGCGGCTGCGCCATTACTGCCTGCTCAACTGTCCATCATTGCCTCTGCCCACGCCAAAGATGGTGGTGGTGGTGGTGGTGGTGGTGGTGGTGGTGGTGGTGGCGGTCATGGTGGTGGCGCCGGTGGCGCTGGCGGTGGAGGCAGTCACGGCGGCGGTGCCGGCAGCGCTGGCCATAGCGGCGACAGTGCCGGGCACTCAGGCAGCGTCTCCAGCAATGGCCGCGCTGAAGGCCAGGAAACGGATCATGATGGCAGGGCCGTACGGGATCATGGCGTCAGTGGTCAACATATTGGACGCGACCACAATACCGACCGCGGGCACGGCCTGGCGACTTCAGGTGTAGCGCATTCCAAGGACACCAAGGGGTTGTCGAAAGCCACGGCGATCTCCGCCACGACGCCAGGCGATCACAATACCAAGGGATTGAGCAAGGCGAGCCTTTCCACCGATAAATAAGCCCTTACTCGCAACCCGCCAGGTGTCATGCTCGGTTGAGCTCCAAACCTGGCGGGTTTCGCTTCACCCTTTCAAACTCATTTCTCATGGCCCGCGAACCATTTTCAAGTCCGGTGCGGATTACATCTGGCTTGGTACGCAGCGGCTGAAACGTACACGTCAAAGCTCAGCGCAAACGCTGCGGCGCTTCCCGGAATAACCGCTGTTTTGCTCTGCGTCAGCACTCATGCGCCTGCACGAGCGTACTGTCGCGTCTGCCGTTTGGCAGATTCAGCCGACAGTTTTTCACAGATCAGGTTCACCATTGGTTACAAAGTATGGCTAAAATGCCATCCGATTACCCAATAGCCGCTCACGGCATGGGCTCAAGGAAGTGCCACCGGGACAGTATTTGTATTCATGCCACTGCATCAGACCCTGGGCCTTTGGCCGGCAGGCGCGCAGTTTGTTCACTTTTGACGTGTGACGATTTCCGTGAAACTCATCATTGCCGCTATTTATGTCATTTCCATTGCATACGTTCACCTTCGTGGTCGTGTGCGTCACAAACTGGGCCGTCAGTTGAGCGACCACTCGACGTTTCTGGCGCCGATCAACTGCTTTCTGTACCTGTTTTCAAAGAAACCAAACAAGCCCTATCTCGATCCGTCCGAGTTTCCGGACCTGAGCCCGTTGCAGGCGCATTGGGAAGAAATTCGCCAGGAAGGGCAAGACCTGCTGCGTGCCGGTGAGATCAAACGCTCGAATCAGTACGACGATGTGGGTTTCAACTCGTTCTTCAAAAGTGGCTGGAAGCGTTTCTACCTCAAGTGGTACGGCGAGAGTCATCCGTCGGCGATGAAACTGTGCCCGCGCACCACAGAACTGGTGCAGAGCATCGGTTCGATCAAGGCCGCGATGTTTGCCGAACTGCCACCGGGTTCGAAACTGGTTCGTCACCGTGACCCGTATGCGGGTTCCTATCGCTACCACTTGGGCCTGGATACGCCGAACGACGCGGGTTGCTACATCAACGTCGACGGTGATAGCTACCACTGGCGCGACGGTGAAGCGGTGATGTTCGATGAGACTTACATCCATTACGCCGAAAATACCACCGACAAAAACCGCATCATCCTGTTCTGCGACATCGAGCGTCCGATGAAATATCGCTGGGCGGCAGCGTTCAACAGATGGTTCAGTCGCACCGTGATGTCGGCGGCAGGCGCGCCTAACGATGCGGGCGACCGTACCGGTGGGATCAACCGTCTGTTTACCAGGATCTACAAAGTGCGACTGCGTGGTAAAGAGCTTAAAAAGCGCAATCGCGCGCGTTACTACATGGAAAAATGGGCGATCTTTGGCGGTTTGCTGGCGATCTTCATTCTGATCTGACTGTTGTGTCGCGCCTGTTTGTCATTGCCACAGACTGGTTTCCACAGGGGAATGCATTGCAAACCGTGGGAGCCACCCTGCTGGCGATGACTGTCTCAAAAGCAACCTGTCAGTTACCTGACAGGCGTTGAATATTCATTCCCCAGAGGCTTTTTTGGTTTTCCTTGCCGGCGTGGACTTCGTGGGTTTCTCCGGTTTAGCCTTGGACTTGGCCGGCGCTTTCCCACCCAGACTGCGTTTAAGCAGCTCGGTCAAGTCGATCACATCCGCAGACTTGCGCTCCTCTTCGCCACCCACGGTTTCGACATCCTCGATCTTGCCTTCGTGGGCCTTTTTCTCGACCAAGGCCATGATCTTGTCCTCAAACTCGTCCTTGTAGTCCTCCGGGTTCCAGTCGCCGCTCATGTCCTGCACCAGACGTTTAGCCATGTCCAACTCGCCCTTGGCCAGTTGCGGCTTGGTCACCTCGCTGCCCAGTTCCAGTTCGTCGAGGCCGCGCACCTCCTGCGGCCAGCGCAGTTTCACCAGCACCAGCGCCGATTCCAGCGGCATCAGCGCCGCCAGATATTGGCGAGTGTGCAGAACGACGCGGGCAAGTGCGACCTTGTTGGTTTTGCTCAATGTTTCGCGCAGCAGGGCGTAGACCTTGCCGCCGCGTTTGTCTGGGGCCAGGTAATAAGGCGTGTCGATGTTCTGCAGTGGAATCTGCTCGGCATCGACGAAGGAGAAAATGTCGATGGTCTGCGTGGACACCGGGTGCGCCGAGCGGATTTCTTCCTCGCTGAGCACCACATAGCGGCCCTTCTCATAGGCCACACCTTTGACGATGTGCTCTTTGGTGACTTCCTTGCCGGTGACTTTGTTTACCCGTTTATAACCCACCGGATCCATGCTGCGGCTGTCGAGCCAGTCAAAGTCGACGCCGTGCGAAGACGTTGCCGACACCAGCGCAACGGGGATATGCACCAGTCCGAAACTGATTGCGCCTTTCCAGATTGCCCGAGCCATGGTGAGTCCTCCGCGAATGATGTTCAGGTGACCTGCAGCCGGCGGCGAAAGTTTCCAGCGTTTGCCGGAGACAGCAGTGCTGTCGGTCAAGCCGTGTTACATCTTGTTTAAGGGCGATGGGTTAACAAATCCGAACCCGGGGCGTAGCGTGGACTCGAAGGCTCTATCACCTGTGCATCGAGAGGCCGTCCCATGAACCGAATATTGCCCGGAATGATCGTTCTGCTCCTTGGGGCAGGTCTTGCGCATGCCGAGTTCACGGCACCGTCCGCGCCGCTGTTGCTGGCACAAAGTCCCACCGGCAACAGCAACAATCCCTACAACAGCCCGATTCGCCGGGCCAATCCCAACAGCATGCAGGGCACCCAGCCCAGTACGCCGGTGATTCGCGGGCCGAATACAGTGCCGGTGCCCAGTACGCCCACCGTTGGCAATGGCGGCATCGGCAATGGTCAGCAGCAACGCTCGGTACCGAGTACACCACCCAAATTCATTCCCAACCCACCGCCGCGTGATGGAGACAGCAACCGTTGAACATCAGGCCTGAGCGCCTGTCAGCCTTCGAAACGAACAAAAGGAATCGTGCATGTTGCGTAAAACCTTTCTAGCCACGCTGTGCGCCGGCGCGTTGATCAGCGCGCCAGCTTTCGCCGCGCCCCCCAAAGCGCTGCAGAGCGAGCAGGGCGCCCTTGAAGTCGCCACGATTACTCAAGGCCTGGAGCATCCGTGGGCGCTGGCGTTTCTGCCGGATCGTCAGGGCATGCTGGTGACCGAGCGGCCGGGCAACCTGCGGGTGATTACCGCTGATGGCAAGCGTTCCGAGCCCGTCAGCGGCGTGCCCAAGGTTTGGGCAAAGGGCCAGGGCGGTTTGCTCGACGTGGTGCTGTCGCCGGACTTCAAACAGGATCGACTGGTCTACCTGTCCTACGCCGAGGGCGGTGGCGCCGGGGATAAGGCCGGGACGGCGGTGGGGCGAGGCCGGCTGTCGGACGATTTGAAGACGATCAGCGATTTCAAGGTGGTTTTCCGTCAGGAGCCGAAGCTCTCGACCGGTAACCATTTCGGTTCACGTCTGGTGTTCGACCGCGATGGCTATCTGTTCATCACCCTCGGCGAAAACAATGATCGGCCGACCGCGCAGGATCTCGACAAACTGCAGGGCAAGGTCGTGCGGATTTTTCCCGATGGCAAGGTGCCGGATGACAACCCGTTCGTGGGGCAGTCCGGCGTACGTCCGGAAATCTGGTCCTACGGCCACCGCAACCCGCAGGGCGCGGCGCTCAATCCGTGGAACGGCACTCTCTGGGAGAACGAACATGGTCCCCGTGGCGGCGATGAGGTGAACATCATCGAGCGCGGCAAAAACTACGGCTGGCCGCTGGCGACCCACGGCATCAACTATTCCCTGCAACCAATACCCGAAGCCAAGGGCAAAAGTGTCGAAGGTGCGGTTGACCCACACCATGTCTGGGAGAAATCACCGGGTGTTTCCGGCATGGCGTTCTATGACGCTGATCGCTTCAAGCCGTGGCAGCAGAATTTGTTCATCGGCGCGCTGGTCAGTCAGGAGCTGATCCGCTTGCAGTTCGATGGGGACAAGGTGGTGCACGAGGAGCGGCTATTGGGCGAACTTAAACAGCGGATTCGTGATGTGCGGCAGGGGCCGGATGGCTATCTGTACGTGCTGACGGATGAGCAGGACGGTGCGCTGTACAAGGTCGGCCTGAAATAACTTCACTTCTAATTTTCACTGATGTCCTGTGGCGAGGGAGCTTGCTCCNAAGCTCTTATGAGCACTACGCACTAATGCGGGAGCAAGCTCCCTCGCCACAAAAAAACCTCTAGGGCCTGACGATAGTTGGCGTAGCGCGGGCATACAAAACCACCGCCGCGCGCAATTTCCCACGCCCAAACCGACTCATCTTCTCAAACTCACCATGGCTGACCGGTACATGCTGGCAGTCCATCGGTTGACGATGCTGGCTGTGGTCGACATCCGGATCGTGCAGATACACAAAGTCTTCATCGCAATCGGTGACCACCACCCAATGCGGGGACTTGGAACGGGTCAGGCGATAGCTGCTGATCAGCACCAGAGGCTGTCCGCCAGCCTGCAGCAGGCGCGGTAAATCCAGATGGTTGCCAATTTTGCGCTCGATATCGGTCTCGTGCATTTGTGCGCTGAACTCCTCATGCACCAGGCGCATGACGTCTTTTTTATGCTCATCGCGCACACCATCGAGAAACAATGGCCCGGCCATGCTGAGCTGCAAACGCACTTGGAAACCTCGACGCCAAGCGGCCAGTGCCAAACCCTGAGGACTGCAGCCACCATGGCCGGACGTCATGAACACCGTGGTTGCCTCACGCCAGATCTGCAATTCTTCACGTCGCTCCAGTGAGCGCGCCGACTGCAATGCGCCCATGGCCATCAATAGACAGGCCGGGCCACAAGTGAAATCGGTGGTTTGCGGGTAATAGGGCACCTTGATATTGCGCGAATCACGGTGCTGAACAATGCGCTTTTCCAGGCGCAGCGCATCGGCATGGTCTTCGTAGTAATCGTGAATCAACGCAAAGCGCCGATAGCCGTTGCGCTCGTAAAGCGCGATGGCGCCGGGGTTGTCGATGCGCACCTCAAGACGCAGGTACGCGCAGTCATGCTCGACGGCACAGGCCTCGATACGTTGCAGCAGTTGTTTTCCCAGCCCAGTACCGCGAGCTTCGCCGGCAATGGCGATGGAATACAGGCGCGCCAGTGATGTGCCGCGATGAAACAGCACCAGGGCGTAGCCGAGCAATCGACCGTCAAGTTCGGCGACCAGCAGTTGCGCATGGGCGCGGGTGATCATCCATTGAAAGCTGCGACTGGTGAGCCGGTCGCTGGTGAAACATTGCATTTCCAGAGAGAGCAGCGCTGGCAAATCTTCAACTACCGCCAAACGAAAAACAGCACTCATATGACCACCGTAAAAGTTGCGTAACGAAACGGGACTTTCGAAAAACTTCGTGCTTAATAGAAATGGTCTTGTTCTCCAACGGATCAATCTCTATGTCAGCGGTACAGGGTCATTGGCGCGAAGTATCCGAGCAAAGTTTGCCGGCGGCAACTTTTTTAAATCCAGCCATCAGAACTTCCAGTCAAGTGTTGATCATCGTCGAACGCAAGGAAGATTGGGCCTCGTACTTCCCCAGCGAGGACATCGTCACCGCTCAGGAATACCTCGAGCAAACCCGTGACAACGAGCCGGGCAAGCGGGTGCAGGTGATCAATCTGTGCCGCAGCTACAAGTACCTGGGGCACGGTTACTACTGCTCACTGCTGGCAGAAGCCCGCGGCCACAAGGTGATTCCATCGGTGCGCACCATCAGCGAACTGACGAAAAAATCGCTTTACGGTCTGGCACTGGACGATCTCGATAAAACTCTGGAAAAAGCCCTCACTCATCATCTGTACAGCGATACCGAAGGTTTCACCCTGACGCTTTACTTCGGAAAAACGCATATCGAGCCACTACAGGATCTGGCTCGACAATTGTTTGAAGTGTTTCCGTGCCCGATTCTGTTAGTTGAGTTTCGGCGAACTAACGGTTGGCACATCGAAGGCATTAAGTCCGGTGCCCTGCACAAGCTGCGTGATGACCAAGAAGATCAGTTCGCCAATGCGCTGGACGGCTTCAGCCGTAAAGTCTGGCGAGCACCACGCTCGCCGCAAGTGGCGCGTTACGACCTGGCGATCCTGCACGATCCGCAGGAGGCCTTGCCGCCATCCAACGCCAAGGCACTGGAGAATTTCGTCCGGGTCGGCAAGCGTATGGGCATCGACGTCGAGCTGATCGAGCGCAAGGACTATGCGCGGATCGCTGAGTACGACGGCTTGTTGATTCGCGAGACCACCAGCGTCGACAACCATACCTACCGCTTTGCCAAGAAGGCTGAAAGCGAAGGCCTGGTGGTGATGGACGACCCGACGTCGATCCTGCGCTGCACCAACAAGGTCTACCTGACCGACCTGCTCAACAGCCATCAATTGGGCATGCCCGCCACGGAAATTCTCTACAAGGAGCGACCGGAAGATTTCGAACGGGTCGGTGAACGCCTCGGTTTTCCGCTGGTGTTGAAGATCCCCGACGGCTGTTTTTCTCGCGGAGTGATCAAAGTCGAAAGTCAGCAGGCGCTGCTGGAGGCTACTGCCGAACTGTTCGAACACTCGGTGTTGTTGCTGGCTCAGGAGTTTTTCTACACCGAGTACGACTGGCGCATCGGCGTGCTCAACCGCAAGCCGATCTTCGCCTGCCAGTACTTCATGTCCAAGGGCCACTGGCAAATCTACAACCACAAAGCCAAGGGCCAGGACGTCAACGGCGAGTGTCGCACCCTGGCCGTGCACGAGGCGCCGCGAGCGGTGGTGGAACTGGCAGTGAAGACCGCCAATCTGATCGGCGATGGCCTCTACGGCGTGGACTTGAAACAGGCCGGCGACAAAGTGGTGGTGATCGAGGTCAACGACAACCCGAACCTCGACGCCGGTATCGAGGATGCCTATTTGCAGGACGATCTGTATTCACTGGTGCTGGAGGAGTTTGTGCGACGATTGGAACTCAAACGTCGCGGCCAGGCCTGGTGAAGCGCCGATGATCAGCAGTTTCGCACTGACTCATGGCGCGTTGCAGCGGGTCGAGCGGCTGGACGCCGAGGTGATGCTGTTCAGCAACCCCGATGCGGCCGAGCGCGATTTGCTCCACAGCCACTACAAGGTCGACGAACACGCGTTGGCCTCGGCGCTGGACCCGGACGAAGTGTCGCGAATCGAGTTTCACCCTGATCATTTGTTTCTGATCTGGAAGCGCCCGGAAAACTATTCCGGCGGTGGCAGCCTGGCGTTTGAAGTGTCGTCTTGTGGCCTGCTGTTTGCGCCCGGTCAATTACTGGTGATCGCCACCGACGACACGCCGCTGCACGGCATCGGTACGCGCCAGCCGCTCAATGCGCCGCTGGATGTGTTGCTCGATCTGCTGTTCAACAACATCCACCATTACCTTGGCCATCTGAAGGTGATCAAACTGGTCGCCCGCGAGCTGCAACAGAAGTTCAACGCCTCGATGCAGAACCAGCATCTCGTGCAGATGTTCAACCTCAGCGAAAGCCTGATCTATTACATCAATGCCTTGCACAGCAACGGCGCGGTGTTGACGCGGCTGCGCAATCATGCGGAAAAACAGCATTTCGGCAGCGAGGCGATCGGACTGATCGACGACCTGATCATCGAGAATAACCAGTGCTACAAGCAGGCGGAGATCTACTCCACGGTGTTCTCGGGGCTGATCGATGCGCGCGGCAATCTGATGAACAACAGCATGAACAACCTGCTGCGCAAACTGACGTTGATCAACGTGGTGTTTCTGCCGTTGAACCTGATTGCGAGCATTGGCGGGATGTCGGAATTCAGCATGATGACGGCGGGCACGCCGTGGTGGATTTCCTACCCGGTGTTTCTGCTGGTGATGTTGCTGGGGGCAGGGGGGATGTTGTTTGGGTTGCGGCGGTTGGCCAAGTGATCGGTGGTGACTTGGCCGACGCCAGCCTATAGCGCCAGCGTTAAATAAGCCGTTGACTCGCCGGCCGCCGCCGGGCTAACTTCAGGCCCATGACTTCCACCGTATTGCGCTGCCAGCCAAGCATTATTACCGCCATTCCTCATTTGGCGGGCTAGCTCACGACTGCAGCACCCAACCCGCCCTAGAGGCGGGTTTTCATTTTCTGTCTCCGGGGTTTTACCAACGAAGGCTCCCTGTAGGAGCTGCCGAAGGCTGCGATCTTTTGATCTTGCTTTTGATTTGAGAATAACAAAGTCAAAAGATCGCAGCCTTCGGCAGCTCCTACACAGAGCGCCCGGAGATGACGATGAAATACAGCCCTGACCAGCAAACCCTGCTTGAGCAGTACGTGAAAAAGATCCTCGCCGCGCCGGTCTACGACATTGCCGTGCGTACGCCGTTGCAAGCGGCGCCAGCGCTGTCCGAGGCGTTGGGCAATCGGGTTCTGCTCAAGCGCGAGGACCTGCAGCCAACGTTCTCCTTCAAGATCCGTGGCGCCTACAACAAACTGGTGCAATTGAGCGATGCGCAGAAAGCACGCGGGGTGATCACCGCTTCGGCGGGCAACCATGCGCAGGGCGTGGCGCTGGCGGCGCGTGAACTGGGGGTCGCGGCGACCATCGTCATGCCCTCGACCACCCCCGAACTCAAGGTGCTTGGGGTGCGAAGTCGGGGTGCCGAGGCGCTGCTGCACGGCGAGAGTTTTCCGTTTGCCCTGGCCCATGCGCTGCAACTGGCCGAGCAAACCGGGCGCACCTTCGTCTCGCCGTTTGACGACCCGGAGGTGATCGCCGGCCAGGGCACGGTGGCCATGGAAATCCTCCGTCAGCATCAGGGACCGCTGGATGCGATCTTCGTCCCGGTGGGCGGTGGTGGCCTGATCGCCGGCATCGCGGCGTACGTCAAATACCTGCGGCCGGAGGTACGGATCATCGGTGTCGAATCGGAGCACTCGGCCTGCCTTAAGGCGGCGCTGCACGCGGATGCGCGGGTGGTGCTGCCCAGTGTCGGTACGTTCGCCGATGGCGTGGCCGTGGCGCAGATCGGCGCTTATGGATTTGAGGTGTGCCGGTTTTGCGTGGACGAGGTGGTTACCGTCAGCAATGACGAGCTGTGCGCGGCGATCAAGAATATCTACGACGATACCCGCTCGATCACCGAGCCTTCCGGGTCATTGGCGGTGGCCGGCATCAAACAATACGTGGCGCGCAGCGGTGTTCGCGAGCAGACTTTCGTCGCGATCGACTCCGGCGCCAACATCAACTTCGACAGCCTGCGCCACGTCGCCGAGCGCGCCGCGATGTGCGGCGTCCCGGCGTGATTACACTCAGGGCAGCAATGGGCGCAGGAAACTGCGCTCGTAACTGACGATGAATTTCTTCTGCACCAGTGATTCCACCAGCGCCGTGCTTTCCGGGTCGGTCAGCGCGATGTGCCGGTAGCTTTCGTAATCGGCCAGCGAAGGAAAGCTGAACAGGCAATAGGCGATGTTGCTCGCGCCCTCGGAGGGCAGGAAATAGCCATGATGGGTGCCGCCCAAGCGCTCGACGATGCCCAGCCAGGCCTTGGCATAGGCTTCGAACTCAGTCAGTTGGTACGGATCGATCACGTATCGCACATGGCAAGTAATCAAGTGTGGCGCTCCCTGTTTCAGGTCATTCCGCGATGGCGGTACCGACCTTGTCCGAAGCCGACCAGATGCGGTAACGCACTTCGACGTCCTTGGGCGCGTAAATCACCAGCGGCAGCTTGCTGTTGTAACGCAGCATGAAGCCATCACCGACGACCGGGACAAAGGCGCGCTTTTTCTGGCTGCCGGGCGGACAAGCCATCAGCGTACTCATCGGCCCGATGACTTTTTCCAGCCGGTAGAACGGGTAGCCCCAACCTTCGAGATTTTTCTCGTCCAGAACACCACCCAGACGTTGGCGATTGCAGTCGACTTCCAGGGTCTTGCCGGCAAGGACTTCAACCTGGAAGTTCTCTTCCTGATCCTGTTTGGGCAGATAGATGACTTGGCGGGTGAAGCCATTTTCCGCCTTGGGATACGGCGCGACGTCTTCGAGTTTGGCCGCGTGGGCGAGGGTGGACAGGCCGGCAATGAGCAGACCGATTGTCGCGCGAGCGCGTAAAGAACCCATGAAAGCCTCCTGGCGGGTGTAGGGTGGATGTCGGGCATTCTCACTGTCATCAGCGATGAATGCAAACCGGCGTCGACTTGCAAATTGCAGTGCGCAGAAGGCCCGATCTTGCATTTTGCAACTGGCTAACTGCTGGCCACCGCGCCAAGTGCTTGATTTCATGAGGGTCGAAATGACCCGATGAAAGGCACGTTTTATGCGTCGCTTTGGTGCAGCGCACCGGCTTCGGGCGCCTACACTCCAATGGGCATTTCGCAGTACAACCGTTTGCCGCACCAGGGAATCAGCGGGGACACACCCGTGCAGGGGCAGCAAAAGCGGTCAACGTGAAGAGTTGATTGGCAGTTTCATCAATAAGGAGAGGTTCACCATGTTTCTGTCTGCCTTGGAACTACGCAATATCATTGAAAGCAGTTTTCTGCCGAAACGCTGCCAGTGCACGCTGTCGCCCGACCTGTCGATGACCGTCAAGGTCTTCGGCGACCACCAGACTGACCAGGTTGATCTGCACGTCAGCGGTATCGACGCCAGCCACCTCAATGGCTGTCGCGAGATCAACGAACTGATTGCCGGCCTGCGCTCGGATCTGGCGCAACAAACCACGCCACAGCATTACAGTCCTCGCTCCAGAGCCGTTTAACTCACCGTTTCACCCAGTTCGACCGTCACGCGCCGGGCCTGCACAAAGCCGAGGCCCAGCGCGAACTCGACCAGCACCGCGAGCAGAATCCCGGGGCCGGCATGGCCGTTCAGCCATTCGCCAAACCCCAGCACCGCCAGACCAAAACAACCGACGATAAACCCGTTGCTCAGGGCATTGCGACCCAGCGACGGCGGCGCGCTGCGCACCAGATAAAACATCACCCCCAACGCCGCAAACAGCACCGCACTGCGCCGCGCGACAAACCCGACAGCGCTCGAATACTCAATGCTCCAGATCGCCAGCAATACCTCCGGGAAAAAGCCCCAGACCAGCGCCAGTACAAAACACAACGAAGCGGTGATGATCGACAATGTGCGAAACGACAACTGCATGGCGAGTCCTTGCGGCAGTAAGAAGGGACCCCGAGCATAACCCGCGAAGCCTTCATCGCCTACCGCGAAGCCGCAAATCAGAGCCTTCTGTCAGTTCTGGAAGTTGCAGGCGTCAGACATTTTCCGGTAGGTGATTTCCGCCGGCTTGCCTGCATTGTCGATGTACTTCATGTCAGCGGTGATGACCTTGCACTGCTGAGTCTGTGGCTCGGTCAGGGAAATCACTTTGTTCACATGCAACGGCATGCCGTACTGATAGGGAACGGGCTGGGTAGCAGCGTTGGTGTCATTGGCCTGAGCCAGCCCGGCGAATGCGCTGCAGGCTAGGGCGGAGGTGAGCAATAGCGTGCGAATGTTCATGAATCGGACTCCCGTGCGACGGAATAAGCGTTCGGCGCCATACGGCCGAACCTGCCGCACTCGGCGTCAGCCAGCGGCTGAGGTGTGCGGTTCAGTACAGTCTTGGACTGCGGCGTTAAGCGATGGTTAACCTGGCTGAACGCCGGCTGTCTGGCAGAGGGAGGATTTCTCGGGGATGCGGTGCCGATTCCTACAAGGGGTGATGCCTTGTCTGCTTTCGGCGGCGGGAGCGGGGCGGGTATGGTTTGGCGTCGCTGCAAAATCAGCGGCTCGGGTTTGGTCACCTGAAAATACTCACACATGTGTGCCATCATTCGCACCGCGGACATCTATGTCTTCGTAGTGCATCGCTGTGGCGGCTGTGTGCAGGACGCCTTCGGGCGAGCTGATTGGGTATTCAGTTGACCAAACTTGCATACAGTCCGCCTCCCATCGTTTGGTCACGGTGTCGGCGGGTTACCTTACCCAGCAAGAGATAACTCTGATGCCGATATTAAATCCGTTACCCAATCGTTATCACCCTCTAAACAGCAGCGTTACCGACAGCGCGCCAATGGTCATCGACACTCAAGCCAACCCCCAAGACATCCTCGAAGCCGCCGTCTAGCGCATCCGCGCCTGCAGCGACCTGCTCGAAACCCTGCACTGCTTGTGCTTCCGCCATGGCGATGTTCAGGACATTCCACACATTACCCATGCACTGTACCTGCTTGCGCAGGATGGCAATGATTTGCTGCAGGTGGCACAGCAGCAGATGCTGGATTGGAAGGCGCCGGTTTGATGTTGTAGCAAGAAGGGAATGAGTGAGGTTGAAGTAGAGTTCATACAACTCACTCTTTCCGTTATTTACGGCATTTCTTTTGCAGAAATAATTGTTTTTAACGTCCCAGCTTTTCGGGGAAAAAGGAGAGGGGCGGGTGACTGTCTTTCCATTTTTTAGCGACTGCTTTTGAGCTTTCAATCTGTTCGGAAGTCATCTTTGCCCCAATCTCTTCAAGAGTATCCTGAACGAAATCCTGAATGGCACCACCCCCATCCAGCTCTTTGAGCAGGCTAATCAGTGCATAGCCCTTAACCAAATCCAAAGGGTAACCAACCTGATCAGGCGCATGAGCAAGGTAAGAGCCATAGCTGCTGATTGCTTTTTGATCCCCTGTTTCAGCCGCTACTTGAAGCCAATGACGGACGCCCTCGAGATCGTTGTTTTTATAAAGGATCTCAATGTAATCCATCATTGCTTTTGGATTCCCTCCCTCAGAAGCCGCTTTCAACCACCGGCTTACTGATGCTTCCCGCTTCCCGGGAAGAAGGAAAAATCCCTCACCTTGCCGATCACCGACGGCCATCCAATACTGTGCGAGCGCGTAGCCTGAGCTAGCCGATTTTTCTAACCAAGTACGATCAAAAGTTATTTCATACATCAAATACAAAGACTCAGGATCGCCTTTGCTTGCTCCCTTCATAGCTTGATCTTTTGCCTGGCTCAACCATTCGGCGCTTGATTTTTCGCTAGGGGGGCAGTTGTTCATTTTTTTGCAAAGATCGTTGTTTTGGCGACCTAATTGAATCATCGCAAATATAGATCCATTATTCGCAGCTTTTTCATACCATTGCTGTGCTTCGGGCGTCATATGTCGGTTGCGCTTTCTTGATGCTTCTCCTACGTAGTATTGCGATTCGATGTTTCCAGATTGTGCTTCTTTTTCTAATATGGGGAAGGCTGCATCAAGCTTAAATTGATTGTATAGGATAATACCCGGAGAAACTTCGTGTGCCGGCTCCAACGCAGAAACAGGAGTGGCGGCTATACAAACTATTGCGGTTATGAAGTAGTTGATTAGCTTCACTGGGCATTAATATCCTAATTTGTCCGGATAAAATGAGAGCGGCGGGTGCGTGGACTTCCACGTTTTAGCGAGTTTTTTTGCTTCTGCTATCTGTTCTTTGGACATGTTTTTTTCAACTTCTGGTAGCGTATCGTTAACGTTGTTTATTACGTTGCCGCCACCGTCAAGTTCTAGCAGGTTCGATAATAGAGCATATGATTTTACTGGGTCTGATTGGAAGCCGTATGTTGGTTCAATCCCACCAATGTAGGATGCATAGCCGAAAACTCCGGATACATAGCTTAAAGTTGCAGCTTTTTCATTCCAAAATCTGAAAGACGATAAATCATTTTTTTCAATACTGGCTGCTGCGAATCCCATCATGCCTGGAGGATAGCCATTTTCTGCAGACGCCTTCATCCATTTTTCGATTGCTTCAGATCTTCTTGATGGCAGCAGGAATGTGCCACCCCCTTCTTGGTACTTAGTGGCTAAACGAAATTGCGCCAAAGCGAACCCGCCTTCAGCAGATTTCTCTAACCAGTCATCGTTACCTGTTATTTCCCATAACAGGTACATTGACTCAGTATTTCCTTTGGATGCCTGTTCAGTTGCAAGCTCTCTAGCTTTGTTCGTCCACTCTTCGGGCGAATGCTCTGTAGGAGAACAATTCTTCATGGTTGCGCACAAATCTTCGTCCGCTTCTCCAAGCCGAATCATCGAATAAATATTGCCTTTTTTTGCAGAATCCTCATAAGCTTTTTGTGCTTCTTTAGTCAAGTAACGGTTGTTTTTTCTTAATGCTTCCCCTAGGTAGTAAAGTGCTTCGTCGTCACCACCATCGGCTGCGATTTTTAAAAAGTCAATTGCGGAGATAGCTTTGTATTGATTATAAAGTTCAATACCTTTTTTTTTGGCTTCTTCTTGCTGCTGGGTGAGAGCGGCATTCGCAGTATTGCAGAGCAATATGAAGAAAATACAGAGAGAGATGTTGAATAATTTTATAATTTTCAATTTAGTTTGCTCGCTGGAGCTGAGTATCTTACTGACGATTTTGGTATGTAGCTGTTTTCGTGCATAACAATTTTACAAGAGCCATCAAACGGCTCACCTAATAGTGAGGCATTTTTCTTGTAACGAGCTCTCATTGTGTTCCCTAGCGCGTCAATTAAATTAAGCACTGGCTCGCTCATGAAATTATCCAGGAGATAGCGGTTTTCGCAGTATTTTTGACCGATATCAACAGGTTGCACTCCGAATTTATTCATGCATGCGCAGGCGAGTTCAAATTGCTTTTGAGCTTCTAAGAGGCTTCCGTTGTTTTTAGCGTTTGTGGTTATGTAAGTTATTATTATTTCAATTGCTGTTTGCTGGGCCAAATACGATTGTTGTCTAGTGTATTTTTTATTACCTTCTTTCGAAGTGCCGATGGTACCTTGCTTTGTTGACGCTATGGTGAACTCTTCAGGGTTAGACATTAGTGTCATTAAAATCGGGCCTAATGCTTCTGGTGTCGCTTCTATGACCCATTTTTTTAACTCGTCGGGGTTTTGGTATTCAACGATCGCATGAGCAATCGGCCCCCCTTTTCCGCTACTTGTCATCGTCTCATACAAGCTCATGACCACATCCCAACCCATGAGATAAGCCATTTCCACATTAAGCCCGGCCGCTCCTAAAACGTTTAGAGCTGATGCATATTTCCCTGCTTCGGGTTCCATCCACTCAATTTTTCTACCTTTTGCCTTGTGAAGTTCTTTTCGATACAGGTTGATGATATCAACCACCGCCTCATAACCAATCTCAAACTTAAAGCTGCCGTTAGCACCTGGGCCCAGCACTACCGCAGCCTTCAGATTGAGAATAAAGCGGCCCTTATCCACAGAAATCTGCGCCGTTCCCTGGAATCCTGCGCCCAGCGCAACCCCCACAGACCCACTCAGCTTGGCAAGGGTTAGCCATGGATTGGCTTTTTTCGCGTCTTTATCGCTGCCGATACCCATTGTTGGAGCGGTGCGCAGTGCGACCAGCTCTTTAGGTGGTGCCCAGTTCAGTGCGCCGGTGAGTTCGATGGCCGCTTGCAAGCCTCCGAAAACATTGAAAGTCGCTTTCGCTCCGTTTTCGATCTGGACATTGGCGGCACGCCCGGTCAGCACTTGGTCTGTGCTTTTGGTGCTGGCAACGGTGCCGGATTTGGACTTGTGTTCAAGATCGGGAGTAGGGCTGTTGTCGCCGCTGTCGGCCTTGGCTTTCTTGGCCGCATCGTGATCTGCACGTTCTTCTTTGGCTGATGCGTCTTCACGCTGTGCGCGTTTGACCGGGCTGAGGGAGGCGCCGTATTTGACGTTGCCGAGGATGGGGCTCAACTCGACGGTGCCCGCCAGTAGCAGCGATGCCCCGGCGTACCCCCAAGCTTTCACGCCAAAGTGGAAGGAGAACCGGCCGAAGCTCATTTTCTGCGGCACGCCGTCCAAAGAATAATCCAGCGTTATATCTTTAGCGCTCGCTTTGGCAGGCATGTCGATTTTCATCAACTGTACTTCGCCGCGTGCCAGGTCCAGGCTCAGACCTACGTTGGCCGACATCTGAAAGCCTTCGGCCGCGGACATTTTGGGGCCTTCCAGCTTTACTTCGCCGTGAATGCTTGGCTGGGGAGGAGTCAGGCAGCGAACGAATTGCGCCTGAGGGCTGTTATCGAAGAGTCGGATTTTTCCGCGAACGCTTTTCCGGAAGACCAACTGCTGAAGGTGCTTGCCCCAACTGGTCAATGCTGCACTGTTCTCCAGTTCAGTGACGGTGTAGCCCTGTTTTTTCAAATAAGCGTAGAAATCGTTGGCTTTAAACCAACCCTTTTCATCAAAACAGTCACCTACTTGGTCGCTGAACTTGACTGCGCCCTGCGCAAGGAGCCATTCGCGGAATGAGCTGGTTTCACTGTTTTTATCAGAATCTTCTGTCGCGTCGGTCGGTGGGCTTTTCATGACCTTTTTTAACGAGCCGCCTAAACTTTTTCCATCCTCCTTCAGGATTTTTTTAGCATCTTTCAGGTTTGTCATGCTGAACCAGCCCAAAGGCGTACCCTTGGCGTCCGAAAGGCTGACCTCACGAAGAGGAAACCCGGGTTTAACCATGCGGTCGACTGGTTTAGGCTGGAACTCTTCTGGCTCCCAGATGAGATGACGCCCAGGCTTGGTTGCATTGACATTACTTTGGGCTGTTGCCTGAAGGTCGTCCTTGATTTTTTGCAGCCGATCCCACTCGGCTCGCTCTACGTCAACCAAGCCCGCTGGCGCTTGGGCATTTTGACCGGTCGCTTCGATCCAGCGTTTGTATTTTTCCTGAAGCTGAGCCGTGACTTCTGCCTGCTTCTTCTCTGTGTCCAGATACAACTTGAATTGCGCGATGCCCGATGGAAGGCCGTCACTGATAAGCGCGAACTCCGGAAGTGCGATACCGTACTCCGAAACTTTGATAATGGACTCGGTGTAAGCATGGTAATTCAGTGCGTCGGCGTTTTTGATCAGCGTGTAGACATACCCAGACATGTCCGCTGTACAGTCGCTCATACCGCTGCATATGCTTTCGTAACTTTTTTTCTGCTCAGCTAGCGCCTTTGCAACGTCTTCAAGGGGTACTTGTTTGAAGTCTTTATTGCTGAGTATTTTTTTTCGCGCTTCAAGATATGCTTGCACGCGCGCGCGGGCTTCAATTGCCTCCTTGGAGTACAGCGATCCACTTTCGTAGGAGTAGCCCTGAAGCTTCGCCGCTTTTATCGCTTCCTTTTTCAGCTCAAGCCACTCAGTCCGCCGTTTGTGGAAATCTACAAACTCTTTGCGAATACTTTGCTGGGTAGCTATGTCCGCATTCAAACGGTCAATGCGCGATTGTGCAGTGTCTTCCTGCGGAGCTTGAGCAGGTGCGGCTACCGGCTTGTTTCGATTGGCTTCGTTTTGTCTCTTCTTAGCGGTTGCGGGATCGATTTCGATCTCATCTCCCATCGCCTCGAACTCTTCCATACGCGTGCGCTGAGCGCCCGTGAGGAAATTGCTCAACTTTGGTTCGAGGAAGTATTCAAGTAGACCTGACTCCTGCAGCCCGTTGAGGCGTGCATCACGCGCCTTGTTCGGTGCGATCATTTTTTCCAGCGCAAACATCGACTCTTTGATGGCGGACTTTGCCCGCTCAGGGAGTAGCCAGAACTCTTGTTCCTCTGTCGCATAAATGGCGCTCGCAAAAGTCTTGGAGCAGGGTGGGGCGTGAGGCTTGAAGGTCTTTGAGGAACCATCGGGAGAGTCCTTGACCGGATCCAGCTCAACCAGATCCTCGGCGGAACACTGTGTTGCAGCATTCGGAGCCGTCTCGGCAGGCGCTTTAGGCGCAGCGGGCGTCGAAGCAGCGGGTGTGGCTGAGGCGGCTTGCGCGCTTTTAGGGACGCTCAGATTCCATCCGACTTTGACGTTGTTCGGATTGGTGATGAAGGGGTTGAGTTGGCGAAGTTGCGCCACGGTGCTGTTGTAGCGCGAGGCAATCTGGCTCAGGGTTTCGCCGGGCATGACGGCGTGATTCGTGATTTCCATGGTGATTCCGTTCTGTTGTCGCGTCGCCGTTAACGTTGGGCGACGGCGGCTGATTCCAGGAGCCGATCTACTTTGATAAACGACTCGTCCTTTGATTGCAGGATCGCCATGATCTCGGGCTGCGCTTCAAATAGCGGGCCGTTCACGGCATGACCAAGCTTGAGCAGGTGATCACCTTCATAGATGTTGCTCTTGAGCAGGAGGTCGAGGTTGTCGGCGATATCGTTCAGACGATCATCACTCGGCTCTTCAAAAGCTGTGTATTCCTCATCTACCCAATACACCCAGCCGAGACGCGCTTGAACTTGCGCGGCTGCCTCCGGAAGGTTGAATGGCGCTTTGTCACCTGGCCATGTCGATTCTTTGTTGGCTACCCAGGCTAACCATGGAGCACGCTGCTCGCCGAAGTTCTTTGGCGCGGGGGAGTAAACGGCGTTCCAGCAACCCAGTAACTGATCAAAGGTTTTATTGGCGGTGTAAGCCAATGCTGCCCACAGGCTCGGTTTGTGGAAGCTCAACAAACTTTGCCCTCCAGAACCGTCGTTGACTCTGAGGAGCCAGCGTGCGTGAGCCAGGGCCTTTTCCGGGTCAGGTGTTGAGATCGCAATTCCCGAAAAGTGTTCCTCACAAAGTTTTGTCGCTTCAGCGGCCAGTTTGCTACCTCTGGGGGTGATCAACCACAAGGGACCCTCGGGAATTTCGGCGAAGTCGGTACCGAAGAACAGCCCTTGGGAAACAACGGGCTCACCGACTCGATAGAGCCGACTCAAGGCTTGCGGCTGGAGGCCCTGATCGATGATGAAGCACAGCGATTCGCTTGCAGCGGGCAGATCCGAGAAGTTGTAACGAGGCTCTGCCAGCAGAGCGCTCAGCGCTTTTACATGCATGTGCAATCCTTACGGCTGCAAGCGCCGTTACTCTGTTTGCCGCACAACGGTGTGATGCCTGATTCATTGAGACGAGCGGGTAGTGGTGCTTTGCCCGCCTTATCCGCATCCGCCACCTTCATCGGCCCCGGCAGCAACGGCGCGGCCGGCGTACCTACACCCGGTGCACCGCCGGTATTGACCTTCACCTCGGCGCCGCTGATGGTCACGCCACCGGCGTCAACCTTGACGAAGCTGCCACCGGCTTTGGCGGTCAGTTCCATTGCGCCTTCGACGACGACTTTCTGGCCGGCGTAGTAATGAATTTCGCTGCCGGCTTCGACGAATTGTGCTGTGCCTACCTTGAGGTGCTGGGTGACTGCGACGGTCAGGTGATCATCTGCGCGCATTTCACTGACGCGATTCAAATGGGTGATGCGGTGCTCTTCGACTTTGAATTCGCTGTAGGTGTTGGCCTCAACCGTGTCATGCCGCTCATTCCCCACACGAATCTTCTGGTCGTGCTCGATGTTCTCGTCCCAATCGCGCTGGGCATGGATGTAGATTTGCTCGACACCCTTTTTGTCTTCAATCCGAAACTCGTTGTAGCCTTTGCCGCCCGGGGAGCTGAGGGTTTTGAAGGTGCTGCGTGTCTTGTTCGTCGGCAGGTCGTAGGGGACGACGTTTTCCTTGTGGTACAGGCAGCCGGTGACGAGTGGCTGGTCGGGGTCGCCTTCGAGGAAGGTGACGAGGACTTCCATGCCGATGCGCGGGATGGCGATGCCGCCGTAGGCCGCGCCGGCCCAGCCGCTGGCGACGCGTAGCCAGCAGGTGGTTTTGTCGTCGGACTGGCCGTCGCGGTCCCAGTGGAACTGGACCTTGATGCGGCCGTACTGGTCGCAGTGGATTTCTTCGCCGGCCGGGCCGGTGACGACCGCGGTCTGGCTGCCGAGGACTTTGGGTTTCGGGTGTTCGAGGGCAGGGCGGTAGTGCGCGTCCCACGGGGTGGCGAGGAAGCTGTTGCGGTAGCCCTGGTGGAAATCGCTTTTGTTGTCGGTGACGTCGCTGGTGACGTTTTCACCGAGCACCTGCGGTTGTTTGCCTTCGTGGAAGACTTCCAGCAGCAGCCACAGGTCGTTCCATTCAGCGCGCGGGTGTTCGGCCAAGGTCAGGAAGTGGCCGCTGGTCAGGGTCGGTTCGTCACCTTTGCCTTCGGCGAGTTTGTAGTCGCTGCGATGACGTTCGAGGGCGCGGGTCGAGAGGAATTTGCCGCGCTCGCGGGTGGTGAAACGACCGGGGTAATCGTAGTCCTCAAGGTCCGGGGCGAACTCGGATTTGACTGCACCTTCGGGCAGGATCTTCGGTTTTTCGAAGTCGTAGTCGCGGCGGCTGACACGGGTGGTGCGGGTTTCCAGGCGCAGGTTGAAGCGCTTGATCACCGGTTTGTCGGCGCTCATGCCGGAGTCTTGCTGGTAGCTCACGGCCTTGAGTTTGCGGAACACCGTCTGATCATCGCCGAACACCAGTTTGTGCCCGCTGCTGCTGTGCTGGAAGTGGAAGTGAATGCCTTCCTCTTCGCACAGGCGCTGGATGAAATGCAGGTCGGACTCGTCGTACTGCACGCAGTAGTCGCGCTGCGGGTACTCGGCGTTGAGCTGGAAGCTGTAGGCGTCGGCCAGAATGCCGCGATCTTCCAGCACCTGGGCGATGATCTTCGGCACCGTGAGGTTCTGGAAAATCTGCTGGTCATGGTTGTGCCGCAGATAGGCCAGTTGCGGTACCAGGCTGATGCTGTAGCGGGTCAGGGTCTTGCCGGAATCGCCTTGTTCGATGCGATACACCAGGCCATGAATCTTGCCTTCGCCGGTGGCGCCGAAGGTCAGGACGCCCGGCTTGTGCAGCAGCTCTTCGAGTTTGAGGTCGGGGCGGGCGCTGACCAGTTCGAGGTCGAAACGGAAAGGCTCGTTGAGGGCTTCGCGACCGGTGAAGCTGAGCACTTGCAGGTCGGCGGAGGCGCCTTCGAGGGTAAGGGTAATGTGGGTAGCGTTGGCGTCCAGCATGCCTTGAATTCCGTCCATTGAATAAGCAGGTGACGGATGATGGAGGATTAGACCGCCTCGTTCAAGGCGCAAATGCCGTAGAGAGGGGCCCCGCGGGGTATAGGGAAAACCCCTATGACGGCGTTTAAACCCAATGAAACCGGGGGGGGCGCAGTCGTGAGCCATTGGTCAGCGCATGATTTGAGCCCATCGCAGGCCGAAGAATCGCCAGTCAGTTTCAGACTAAAGTCGCCTTCAACCCGTAAAAGCCATCTGCCATCATTGCAACTCACCCCTGCGTGTCCACTTCTTCCCGGCTGTTTTTGACCCGGGACGGGAGCTATTTTTCTGGCTGACTGCGCCCCGGCGCAAACGCTGTACTGTTGGAGTTTTTCATGCGTCCCCCATTCCCTCTCATCACCCCGCGCCAGTCGTTTGGCTTCGGAGCCGCTGTGCTGTGCGCCGGTTTTGCCGCGCAGGTTCAGGCCAGCGGTTTTCTTGAAGACACCACGGCGAAAATCGAATCGCGCACGGTGTACTTCAACCGCGATTTCCGTGATGGGCACACCTCCAGCGACCAGGGCGCTTCCAAGCGGGAAGAGTCGGCGCAAGGCTTTATTCTCAATCTGCAATCGGGTTACACCGAGGGCACGGTCGGCTTCGGTATCGATGCGCTGGGCATGCTCGGGTTTCAGCTCGACTCCAGCCCTGATCGCAGCAACAGCGGCTTGCTGCCATCCAGCGGCGAGAACCCGCGCGGCTCGAAGGGGCAGTACGCGAAGATGGGCCTGACCGCCAAGGTCAAGGTCTCGGACACGGTGTTGAAGTACGGCGCGCTGCTGCCGGATCTGCCACTGCTCAAGTACAACGACGGCCGCCTGCTGCCCACGATGTTCAACGGTGCGATGCTGACCTCCAGAGAAGTGAAGGATCTGACCTTCATGGCCGCGCGTCTGGACAAGTACACCGCACGGGATTCCACTGATTCGCAAGACATCCGCGTGCACTGCAAGAACAAGCGCTACGCCTGCAACACCACCGCCGACCATTTCGACATGTACGGCATCGACTACAAGATCAATGATCGCCTGACCGCGCAGTATCACTACGCGGAACTGGAAGACATCTATCGCCAGCACTTTGTGGGGATGTTGGCTAACCAGCCGCTGGGTGACGGTGTGCTGAAGGCCGATGTGCGTTTGCTGAAAAGCGCCGACAGCGGTGATGCCAAGGCCGGCTCCATCGACAACCGCGCGTTGAGCGGCATGCTCTCGTACGGCATCAGCGGCCACACCTTCAGCGCCGGTTGGCAGCGCATGAACGGCGACAACTCGATGCCGTACCTCGATGGCAGCAATCCGTATCTGGTCAACTACGTGCAGGTCAACGACTTCGCGGCGGCGCAGGAGCGCTCCTGGCAGTTGCGTTACGACTATGACTTCAAGGCCATCGGCATCAACGGCCTGAGTTTCCTGACCCGTTATGTGAACGGTGACCACATCAAAGTCCCGGGCAGCGATCAGGAAGGCAAAGAGTGGGAGCGCGACAGCGAGTTGAAGTACGTGATCCAGACGGGCACGTTCAAGGATGTCAGCCTGCGCCTGCGCAATGCGACTTACCGCACCAATTATGAGAAATTTGCGCGGGATGTGGATGAGACTCGGTTGATTGTGAGTTACAACTTCTCCGTCCTGTAAACCCCACCCCCTGTAGGCGCTGCCGCAGGCTGCGATCTTTTGATCTTGATTGTGAATAACAAAATCAAAAGATCGCAGCCTTCGGCAGCTCCTACAGGGGGACTGCGGCGGCCTACAAACAATGCCAGAACCGGCTCCAGAAGCCGCGATTCAGATCCTCTTTGCACCCGGCATACTGCCGCGCATACACATCGGAACGTGCCTGCACCTTGCGCGCAGTCGGCATCAACCAGGCTTTGCTGGCGTAGGTCTTGTTGCGGAAGCCGCCCCAGCCTTCGTGGTAGTTCAGGTACTGGTTATAGGCGTCGTATTTGTACACGCCGTTGATCGAGGTGGTCTTGTCCATGTACCAGCCGACGAAGTCGATGGCGTCGTCGAAGTCTTCTCGGTCAGCCCAATTGCGCCCGGTACTCTTCTGGTAATCGGCCCAGACTTCATCCTTGGCCTGGGCATAGCCGGCGGCCGTCGACACCCGGCCCCACGGAATCACCCACAACAGGTATTTGCGCGGCGTCTTGGCGTCGTAGCGGTAGCCGGACTCCTGATACATGATCGCGAAGGGCACCTGGATCGGCACGCCCCAGCGCTTTTGCGTGACTTGCGCGGCGTCGTACCAGTCGCTTTTTTCGCGGAAGATTTCGCAGATGTCTTCCGGCGAACGCGGCGGCGAGGTGCCGCAGCCGCTGAGTAATCCCGCCAGTATCAAAAGTCCCGCCGTCCGCCCCGACATCAAACCGTCATCCCCATGCGCGCAAAAAGGCCGACAGTCTACGCGCTCAGCTCAACTGGTGACGATAGGGCAAATCCGGACCGGTCTTGCTGCACGTCAGGGCGGCCGCCTGTACGGCAAACCTGAGCATGGCGTCGATCTGTTCGCGGCTGAGCTGTTGCACGCCCTCAACCGAGTCCAGACCTTGTTCGGTCAGCCAGGTGATCAGCGCCGCTTGAAAGGTATCGCCGGCGCCGACGGTATCGGCGATTTGCACCGAGCATGCTGGTACTGACCACGAGCCATGGGCGCGGCTGAACACCGTTGCGCCTTCGCCGCCACGGGTCAGGAACACCAACTGGCAGCGATGCTGCAGCCAGCCTTCGATCACGCGTTGTGGGTCCTGTTCGGGATACAACAGGCTCAGGTCTTCGTCGCTGACCTTGATCATGTCGGCCAGTTGCACCAGGGTCGCCACGCGCTCGCGCCAGAGGTCGATGTTCGGTTCCGGGTTGAGGCGCACGTTGGGGTCGAGGGTGATCAACCGCTTGCCGCTTTCACGCTGCACCAGCGTCAGCAAAGTGTCGGCAATCGGTTGCACCACCAGCGAGAACGAGCCGATGTGCAGGCCACGCACGTCATCTCCGAGTTGCGGCAGATGGGCGAGGCTCAACTGGCGATCAGCGCAGCCCTCACCGCGAAAGCTGTAATGCGGCGAGCCATTGGCGCCGACCGCGACCATCGCCAGCGTGGTTGGCGCGGCGAAGTCGACCAAGTAGTCCGCCCGCACGCCTTCATCCCGCAGCACTTGCTGCAAACGTCGACCGAGATAGTCGGTGGACAGCCCGGCAAACAACGCCGAATCCACACCCAAACGGCGCAAGCCGACCGCGACGTTGAACGGCGAGCCGCCGGCAATCGCCTTGAAATTGACCTTCGAAGCCAGACCGCTGGCATCGTCTTCGCTGAAAAAATCGAACAGGGCTTCGCCACACACCAAATACATGATTGTTTGCTCTTTATAGGGTTGCGACATGCTGTTGATAGCGTTCATAGGCCTGCTGGAACGCCGCGACATGGGCGGCAACCGGCAGGGTTTCACTGTGCAGATCGAGCTTCACGCAGCGCTGGCACAGGTCGGCCAAAGTGTCTTCGTGGCCGTTCGACCATGACTTGCACCACGCTGCCTGAATCGCCGCGCCGAGGGCTGCGGCTTCGCTGTGTTCGGTACAGATCACCGGGGTGTTCATGATGTCGGCGACGATCTGCCGCCACACCGCACTTTTCGAGCCGCCGCCGATCAGGCAAATGCTGCGGCTTTGTAAACCATTGTGGCGCAACAGATCCAGTCCATAACGCAAACCGAAGGTGGTGCCCTCGACCACGGCGCGACACAGGTTGGCCTGAGTCAGGTTGTTCAGGGTCAAGCCGTGCAGGCTGCCGGTGGCATGGGGCAGGGCGGGGACGCGTTCGCCGTTGAGGAACGGCAGCATGCTCACGCCTTCCGCGCCGATGGGCGCCTGGGCCACGAGCTGATTGAACTGCTCCAGGTCGAGGTCGAACAGCTCGCGTATTGCGCCGGTGGCGTTGGTCAGGTTCATGGTGCAGATCAGCGGCAGCCAGCCGCCGCTGGACGAGCAGAATGTGGCAACCGAAGCATCCGCGCTGACCTGCGGCGCCTCGGCGTAGGCGTACACCGTGCCGGAGGAACCGAGGCTCATGGTGATCGCCCCGGGTTGAATGTTGCCGGTACCGATGGCGCCCATCATGTTGTCGCCACCGCCGCTGGCGACCACTGCGTTCGGGTTGAGGCCCAACTGTTCGGCAATCGCTGGCAGCAGTGTGCCCACCGCCTGATGCGCGTCGATCAGCTCCGGCAATGCCGCTTGCAGGCGACCGGTGGGGTCAATATCACGCAGCAACTGCAAGTCCCACTGGCGGCTGCGCACGTTGAAATAACCGGTGCCGGAAGCGTCGCCGTACTCGCTGCAGGCGCGCCCGGTGAGCCAGAAATTCAGGTAATCGTGGGGCAGCAGGATCCGCGCAATACGCGAGAACACCTCCGGGTGCTGTTCCTTGGTCCACAGCAGTTTCGACACGGTATAGCCCGGTGCGATGACCACGCCGAGGCGCTCCAGCGCGCCTTGTGCACCGCCGAGGTGTTGGAGCAGACGATCGTTTTCATCCGTGGTTTCGGTGTCGCACCACAGTTTGGCCGGGCGCAGCACTTGGCCCTGATCGTCGAGCAGCACCAAGCCGTGTTGCTGGCCGGAGACACCGATGCCGAGGATCGCCTGCCCGTCGACATTGGCTGCGAGCAGGGCGCGGCGGGAGGCGAGGGCGAAGGCGTCGAGCCACTGTTGGGTGTCTTGCTCGCGGCGGCCGTTGGCGCCGCTGATCATCGTGTGCGTGGCGGCGCCTTCGCCGAGCACTTGACCGCTGGCCGCATCGAGGATGATCGCCTTGGTGCCCTGGGTGCCGCAGTCGATGCCGAGGAAGAGTTGTCGGGTGGTCACAGTGAGGCCCTCAGGGTGTCAGGTGAGTCAAGGTGAAGCCAATCGCTGGCAAGCCAGCTCCCACAGGTTCTAGGGTGTACGCAAAATTCATCAACGATTGAAAATCCTGTGGGAGCTGGCTTGCCAGCGATGGCGCCGGTGGTTTCACCGCATCACTCAGCCAGCACCCGCTCCAACGTGCGCGTCACACCCACCTCACGCAAGCTGTTGCAGCACCACTCAAACGCTGCCACAAATGCCGCCGAACGTGGAATCGCCGTGCCGAAAATCTCCTCGACCGCCAACAAGCGCTGAGTGATCAACGCATCATCCGCTACCAGCCCCTGACAAAATTCCGCCCGTGGATCCGGAATCGTATAGGTGTCGCCATTTTCATCCACGCCCTGCAGATACAACGCCCAGGCAGCCACCACCAACGCTGCGCGCCTGGTTTCCTGGCCATCGGCAATCAAGCGATTGATCGTCGGAATGGTGAACTTGGGAAACTTCGATGAACCGTCCGAACACACCCGTTCCAGTTGATCGGCAATCGCCTGATTGGAGAACCGCGCCACCAATGTGTCTTTGTAGTCGGTCAGGTCGATGCCCGGCACCGGCGCCAGTTGCGGGGTGACGTCAAGGTCCATGTAGGCGCGCATGTAGCGTACGAACAGCGGGTCGTTCATGGTCTCGTGGACGAAGCGATAGCCCTTCAAAAAACCCAGGTAAGTCAGGGCCAGGTGGCTGCCGTTGAGCAGCTTGATCTTCATCTCTTCGTAGGGCGAAACGTCATCGGTGAACTGCACGCCGACCTGTTCCCAGGCCGGGCGACCGTTGACGAATTTGTCTTCCAGCACCCATTGCACGAACGGCTCGCAGACCACTGGCCAGGCATCGTCGACGCCGTGTTTGTCGGCCAGTTGCAGGCGGTGCGCGGTGCTGGTCATCGGTGTGATGCGATCGACCATGGCGTTGGGGAAACTCACGTTCTGCTCGATCCAGTCGCGCAGCCCTTTGTCACGCAGGGTGGCAAAAGCGAGTAGCGCTTTGCGGGTCACCGCGCCGTTATGCGGCAGGTTATCGCAGGACATGAGGGTGAACGCCGGTGTGCCCGCGTTACGGCGCTTTAGCAGCGCTGCGCAGAGGAAGCCGAACACCGTGGTCGGCGCGTCCGGGTTTGCCAGATCGTGCTGGATCTGTGGCAGGTGCGCCATGAACTCGCCGTTGCTGTCGTCGATGCAATAACCGCCCTCGGTGATGGTCAGCGAGACGATGCGGATCTGCGGATCGGCGAGTTTGTCGATCAGCGCCTGCGCGCCGTCCTCGGCCAGGAGCATGTCGCGAATCGCACCGATCACCCGCACTTCGGTGTCGTCGCTGTCGCCGAGTTCGAACAGGGTGAACAGGTAATCCTGTTCTTTGAGATCGTCGCGGGCACGGCGGTCTTCAGTGCGCAGGCCAACGCCGCAGATTGCCCAGTCCAGCGCCTGACCGGTATTCATCAGTGCATCGGTGTAATACGCCTGATGCGCGCGATGGAAGCCGCCGACGCCAATGTGCGCGATGCCCTGGCGGGTGTCGCTGAGGCTGTAGGCCGGCAGTTGCACCTCGGGGGCGAGGCGCTGCAGATTTTGCTTATTGAGTTTCATCGGACAAGTCTCGAAATTCAGGCCGCGGCGCGCAGCGGGCGGGTCAGCGCCACGCCATTGGCGTCGAACAGGTGGCAATGGCTGGCGTCCAGGTGCAGGTTCAGTTGCTCGCCGTAGCGGCTCGCCAAGTCACCGCGCACACGCATGGTCAGGGCTTCGCCGGCGTTGCTGGTGACGTGGCAGAAGGTGTCGCTGCCCAGGCGTTCGCTGACGTCGGCGGTGACTTGCAGGGTGCAGTCGCCCGGTTGCGCCAGCTCCAGATGCTCCGGGCGAATGCCCAGGGTCACCGCGCTGCCGACGCTTAGATTGGCGGCATTGAACGGCAGGGTGATGCGTGTACCGGCGTCCAGCGAGACTTCGCAGCTCTGGCTGTCAATGCGGGCGATCTTGCCCTTGAGGAAGCCCATTTTCGGCGTGCCGAGGAACCCGGCGACGAACAGGTTGGCCGGGTTGTGATAGAGGTCCAGCGGCGAGCCGACCTGCTCGATCTTGCCGCCATTGAGCACCACCACCTTGTCAGCCATGGTCATGGCTTCGACCTGGTCGTGGGTCACGTAGATCATCGTGGCTTGCAGGTCCTTGTGCAGGCGCAGCAGTTCCAGACGCATTTGCACGCGCAGGGCGGCGTCGAGGTTGGACAGCGGCTCGTCGAACAGGAAGATTTTCGGATTGCGCACGATGGCGCGGCCGATGGCGACCCGTTGCCGTTGCCCGCCGGAGAGCTGTTTCGGCTTGCGCTCGAGCATCGGCCCGAGTTCGAGAATGCGCGCCGCTTCGCCGACCTTTTTCTCGACTTCGGCTTTTGGCACGCCGGCCAGATCAAGGGCGAACGACATGTTCTTTTTCACGGTCATGTGCGGGTACAGCGCGTAGGTCTGGAACACCATCGCCAGATCGCGCTTGGCCGGACTGACTTCGGTGATGTCGCGGCCATCGAGTTCGATGGTGCCGCCGCTGACTTCTTCCAGCCCGGCGATCAGCCGCAGCAGGGTGGATTTGCCGCAGCCGGACGGGCCGACGAAGACCACGAATTCCTTGTCGTTCACCTCAAGGTCGATGCCCTTGATGATGGAGAAACCTTCGAAGCCTTTTTGCAGATTCTTGATTTTCAGGTTGGCCATGGTGATGGGCCTCCGCATTGTTGTTTTTTTTAAGATCAAAAGATCGCAGCCTGCGGCAGCTCCTACANAGTGCCCCTGTAGGAGCTGCCGCAGGCTGCGATCTTTTGCTTTTAAATCTTCATTTCACGGCACCGAATGAGAGGCCGCGCACCAGTTGTTTCTGGCTGATCCAGCCAAAGATCAGGATCGGCGCACAGGCCAGGGTCGAGACCGCTGACAACTTGGCCCAGAACAAGCCTTCGGGGCTGGAGTACGAGGCGATCAACGCGGTCAGTGGCGCGGCTTTCGACGAGGTCAGGTTCAGCGACCAGAACGCCTCGTTCCAGCACAGGATCAGCGACAGCAGCACGGTGGACGCGAGGCCGCCCTTGGCGATCGGCAGCAGCACGCGGAGCATCTCCTGGGCGAGGGTGGCGCCGTCGAGGCGGGCGGCTTCGAGGATGTCTTTGGGGATGTCCTTGAAGTAGGTGTAAACCATCCAGACCACGATCGGCAGGTTGATCAGCGTGTAGATCACGATCAGCGCGATGCGCGTATCAAGCAGGCCGAAACTCTTGGCCAGCAGGTAGATCGGCATCAGCACACCCACCGGCGGCAGCATCTTGGTCGAGAGCATCCACAGCAGCGTGCCCTTGGTGCGCTGGGTTTCGTAGAACGCCATCGAATAGGCAGCCGGCACCGCGATCAGCAGGCACAGCGCCGTGGCACTGAACGAGATCACCACCGAGTTCCAGGCAAAACTGAAGTAGTCGCTGCGTTCGTTGATGTGCAGATAGTTCTCCAGCGTCGGCGTGAAGATGAACTGCGGCGGCGTGGCGAAGGCGTCGATTTCGGTCTTGAAACTGGTCATCACCATCCAGAAGATCGGGAAGAAAATCACGATCGCGATGGCCCAGGCCAGGGTGCCGAGCAGCAGGCTTTGCAGCCGGCGGGATTGTTGAAGAGTCATGGCGGGCCTCAGGCTTTGTCAGTCAGGTTTTTGCCGATCATCCGCACCAGAATGATCGCGGCGATGTTGGCGATGACCACGGCAATCAAGCCGCCGGCCGAGGCCATGCCGACGTCGAACTGCACCAGCGCCTGGTTGTAGATCAGGTAGGCGAGGTTGGTCGAGGCGTAGCCGGGGCCGCCGTTGGTGGTGGTGAAAATCTCGGCGAACACCGACAGCAGGAAGATCGTTTCGATCATCACCACCACGGCAATCGGCCGCGCCAGGTGCGGCAGGGTCAGGTGCCAGAAGATCGCGACGGGACCGGCGCCATCGAGACGCGCGGCTTCCTTCTGTTCCTGGTCGAGAGATTGCATGGCGGTCATCAGGATCAGGATCGCGAAGGGCAGCCATTGCCACGAGACAATGATGATGATTGACAGCAGCGGGTAGTGCGCCAGCCAGTCCACCGGCTCGGCGCCGAACAGCCGCCAGACGTAGGCGAGAATCCCCGAGACCGGATGGAAAATCAGGTTCTTCCAGATCAGCGCACCGACCGTGGGCATGATGAAGAACGGCGAGATCAGCATGACTCGCACGATGCCGCGACCGAGAAACTCGCTGGCCTCCAGCAAAGCGCTGATCAACACGCCGAACACCACGCTGATCAGCAGCACGCTGCCCACCAGCAACAGAGTGTTGGTGGCGCCGGGCAAAAAGCCTGAGTCGGTGAGGAAATAGCTGAAGTTCTCCAGCCCGACGAACTCGTTCACCCCCGGATCGAGCAGGTTGTAACGAATCATCGAGAAGTAGAGGGTCATGCCCAACGGCACGATCATCCACAGCAGCAACAGGGCCACCGAAGGGCTGACCAGAAACCAGCCGGGATTGCGTACGCGGACTTTGCGCTGGGGTTGCGACAGGTCGAGGTGGGCTTTGGCAGTTGAAGTATTCATGGTGATCACAACCGAGTCATACAGACCTATGGAGATCCCATGTGGGAGCGAGCCTGCTCGCGAAAGCGTGGGATCAGTGCCATGTGTATTGGCTGGCACGACGCCTTCGCGAGCAGGCTCGCTCCCACAGGAGGCAGGAGCAAGTCGTTCAGTGGTTACTTGGGATAACCCGCGCGCTTCATCTCGCGTTCGGTGGTTTGCTGTGCGGCGGCCAGGGCTTGATCCACCGTGGTCTGGCCGATCAGCGCCGCCGAGAACAGCTTGCCGACCTGGGTGCCCACGCCCTGGAATTCAGGAATGGTCACCAGCTGAATGCCGATGTACGGCACCGGTTTCAGCGTCGGTTTGCTCGGATCTGCCGCTTTCAACGATTCCAGCGTGACCTTGGCGAACGGCGCCGCGCTCATGTAAGCATCGCTGTAGGTCGAGGCGCGGGTGCCCGGCGGCACGTTGGCGATGCCGTCAGTCTTGGCGACCAACTCGCCGTATTCCTTGGAGGTCGCCCAGGCACTGAAGGCCTTGGCGGCGTCCTTGGCCTTGGAGCTGGTCGGAATCGCCAGTGCCCACGAGTACAACCATGCCGAGCCCTTGTCGGTGACCTGATGCGGGGCGAAGGTGAAGCCGACGTGATCGGCGACCTTGCTCTGGGTCTTGTCGGTGACGAACGAACCGGCGACAGACGCATCCACCCACATCGCGCACTTGCCACTGTTGAACAGCGCGAGGTTCTCGTTGAAACCGTTGCTGGAAGCGCCCGGCGGGCCGGATTTCTTCATGGTGTCGACGTAGAAGTTCAGCGCGTTTTTCCACTCCGGGCCATTGAATTCCGGCTGCCATTTCTCATCGAACCAGCGCGCGCCGTAAGCGTTGGCGACAGTGGTGATCAGCGCCATGTTCTCGCCCCAGCCGGCCTTGCCGCGCAGGCAGATGCCGTACTGCTCTTTGTCCTTGTTGGTGAGTTTTTCGGCGAAACCGGCGATCTGTTCCCAGGTCGGACGCTCGGGCATGGTCAGGCCGGCGTCCTTGAACAGGTCGGTGCGGTAATAGGTGATCGAGCTTTCGGCGTAGAACGGCAAAGCGTACAGCGAGCCCTTGACCGAGAGTCCTTCGCGCACAGACGGGAGCACGTCGTCGAGGGCGTAACTGGCCGGCAGGTCCTTCATCGGTTCCAGCCAGCCTTTGGCGCCCCAGAGTGCGGCTTCGTACATGCCAATGGTCAACACATCGAACTGCCCGCCCTGGGTGGCGATGTCGGTGGTCAGGCGTTGGCGCAACACGTTTTCTTCCAGCACCACCCAATTGAGCTTGATCTCCGGATGCTCGGCCTCGAAGGTTTTCGAGAGTTTTTGCATGCGGATCATGTCGCTGTTGTTGACGGTGGCGATGGTCAGGGTCTGGGCGCCAAGGCTGACGCTGCTGAGGGTCATGCAAGTGAGGGCAAGCAGAGCTTTTGCAGTGGGTTGCATCGTGCACTCCTTTTCTACGTCCGTTGGGAAGCAGAAGGACAGTTATTGTTTTTGTGTCTTCCTGTGCAGGAAGAATGTGTGCTGATTACAGCCCTCTATCGACGGACTGACAAATCATCCATCGCACTTGAACCGATACTTTTTTGCACTGGCAAAAAAGATCGCAGCCTGCGGCAGCTCCTACAGGGATNAGGAGCTGCCGCAGGCTGCGATCTTTTGATGTGGCTATCAAGCGTGATTCTGTTCGGTCAGGCGCTGCACCGCGAGGCGTCGATAGTGTGAAGGCGTCATGCCCTTGAGTTGCTGGAAGCGCCGATTGAAGTTGGAAATATTGTTGAACCCCGACTCGAAACACACCTCGGTCACTGGCTTGTCGCCGTCGGCCAGCAGTTCGCAGGATTTGCTGATGCGCAGGCGATTGACGAACTCGATGAAGTTGCGCCCGGTGGCCTGTTTGAATACGCGACTGAAGTAGGTCGGCTTCATCCCCAGATGCTCGGCGACTTCTTCCAGCGTCAGCTCCCGGGCGTAATGGTCGAAGATGAAATCGACGGCGCGGTTGGTGCGGTCGATATTGTGCTCGTCGGCCAGTTGCGTGTTGGTGGCGCCGGACAGCAACTGATAGTCGTCTGTCGCCGCCAGCAACTCCATCAGAATGAAAAAATGCCCCAGACGAGTGATACCGCGCGTATCGGCAATTCGCTGCATCAGCGTCATGGCCTGGCGGATCGTGTCTTTGTCGCGAAACTCGATGCCGTATTGCGCGCGCTCCAGCAGCGGCGCCAGAGTCTTGAGTTCGGCAAACACCTGGTGCCCACTGTCGAACAACTCATCAGTGAAGTTCACCAGCATGTCGCGCTTTTCCACCACTTCGTCTTCGGCCACCTGGCTGATCCAGTTGTGCGGCAGATTGGGCCCGGTGAGGAACAGTGTTTGCGGATAAAAGTTGCCGATGTAGTCGCCGATGAAGACCTTGCCGGAACTGGCGACGATCAGGTGCAGTTCGTATTCCTTGTGAAAATGCCAACGCACTAACGGGCAAGGAAAACCATGCTGACGGTAGATGATGGACAACCCGTTGTGATCGTCCATCAGCTCGTAGGAGGGATCAGTGATTCTGGTTGCCCGAGTCATGTCCGATACGTTCTGTTGTTATGTCCGGATGCTCATCATGCACGCGCGTCACGGACAGTGCCAGCACCTCAGCCCCGAGCCTTGACCAGGCCTTTGGCATGGTTGATCTGCTGGCAATATTCCGCGAGCCGCGTGGCACCGATGAAATCGGCATTGATAATGCTGCACTTTGGCGCCCAGCCCGAGTTCGGGCCAAACCATTGATTGAGTTCGTGGGTAATCCGCTTTACGCCGGCCAGTTCGCCATAGCTGGTGGCCGATAACGACCAGAGGCTGCCGGACGGCGGCGGATTGGCCAGTGTTCGTGTGATGTGTTGCTTGAGTTGCTCGGCAGAGGTGATATCTGAACCGCTCCACTCATGACGGATTTTCGGCCAGTACAGGGGCGACCTGAAGTCGGGGTGCGAGTCGCTTGCCAACACCACTCGCTGTACCGGACTGATCCTTTTAAGTTGTTCAATGGTCAGATGACTGTTGTTTCTGGGAATAAGCCGCGAACCCAGCTCCGTGGTGATGACTTCGTGCAAACCCTTGTAATCGAATGGTTGATTATTGATGCCCGTGAGTTCATGTATGTCCAACACGATGAACTCGTTCGGGTTATCACTGAGGAAGACGTTGAGACTTTTGACAAGTTCGCTCAAGGCACGCCCCCGGAACAGTTTCAAGCCATGAAACGTATGGAACTTCTTGATACCCAGCCAGTGTTCATCGGCATGCAGACGCACGTCGAAAGCGCGCACGCCTTCGTTAAGTTGCTGAATGAACGGGCCATCCTGGCAGACAAACCAGTTTTTCGCCGGCTGCACATACGCCGGGTACGAAAAGTCGTAATCCAGCCCGGCGTTATGGGCTCCGGGCCAGACCACTTCACCCAGCGTCAGTTGGTCGATACCGGGTGCGGACGCCATCCAGTTTTTTAAAGGGTAGTTGTTCATGGTGCATTCCGTTGCAGACAAAGTTTTATTTTTCGACCAGTCCATTATTCGGTCAGTTCGGAAGTTATTCTTTGATGCAGTCGGAAAAAGTACAAGTCAGCACTCTTTGCAAAGTGTTGGTACTGGGTTTTTGCAGTGTTGGCTTATCAACTTTTCTGGTTTTTGGCTTCGATCCACTGCGCCATGTATTGGGTACTTTTGTGCAAGTGGTGACGCAACATGCTGCCAGTAAAGTTGGCGCGCCGTAATGCCGACAAGTTATCGCGACAATGTTGCAGGCGAGCGATCAGCGCCGGGCCGTGATCAGCCTGCCGATAGCGCGCGTTCAATAACGCGACGCCGGCCTGCTGTGCGTCAGTCCAGCGCTGTTGGTCTTCGTGCAGGGCGACCGCGGCATCGGCCAGGGCCTGGGCCGACAGGGCCACTTCACCCGGCCATGACAGCGCACCGCACATGCCTTCGGCACCGATGGGCGTGGTGACATTGGGCGTACCGCAGAGCATCGCATCGACGAGCTTGCCCTTGATCCCGGCGCCAAAGCGCAAAGGCGCCAGGCAAACCCGCGCTTGCGCCATCACTTGCAGTGCATCTTCTGCCCAGTTCATCACATGAAACCCCTGCGCCGCATTGTGCAGGGCTGTGGCCTTGGGCGGCGTATAGGCACCGTAGATATGCAGTTGGGCGCCGGGCAATTGCTGGCGGATCAGCGGCCAGACGGCGGTCTTCATCCACAGCACGGCGTCCCAGTTGGGCGCGTGACGGAAGTTGCCAATACTCAGAAAGTGCGCCCGCTCCTCAAAGGGAATGAATGAACCGCGCGGCGGTTCGAGCATCAACGGGCACCAGTGCAGCAGGTCGCCAGGGACTTGAAACTGTTCGACCAGCAACTGGATTTCCACTTCGGAAATCATCAGATTCAGATCGCAGCGATATAACGCGGCGATTTCCCGTTTGGCCAGGTCCGTATCGGCCATCAACTCGAACTCTTCGCGCAGCGCCGGCGCGAACAGTGCGCTGAAGTCCTGATTGTCCGGGTCGTCTTTCAAACGTTCCTTGAGCCGATGGTGGCGGGCGTGGCGCAGGCTCTGCAGGTCGGATGTCTCCAGTACGCGCAAGGCGTTCGGGCATTGCTTTTCGACGCGCCAGCCGAACTGCTCTTCCATCATGAACTGGTCGAACAGCACGATATCCGGAGCCAGTTCACTGATGAAACTATCGAAGCTGCTGTTGTTGAGTTCGATCGGCACTTCGCGGATGCCCAGCGCGGTCAGGTCAGCCTTGTGCTCGCCCGGGCCGGCCGGGCTGCTGAAGGTGATGTCCCAGCCTTGCTGCAGGAATGTATCGAGGATCTGCATCACGTGTCCGCTGGCTGCCGAAGAGCGCGGTTCGGGCCAGACGTAACCGATGACCAGAACTTTCGTGGCGGGAGATGCAGTCATTGACAAGTGTTCCTTGCAGGCAGGCGGCTAAAAATGGCGCGCAATTAGACCACATCTGCAGCCGCTGCCGGATCAAGGCCAATCACTGGCCCAGGATGCCCTTGACCTTGTCACGCAATTGATCGATGGAGAACGGTTTGCCGATCACGTGCATGCCGGCAGGTACGTCGATGTTTTCGGCGTAACCGCTGGCGAACAGGACGGGCAGGGTGGCGCGGAGTTCACGTGCCTTGCCGGCCAGTTCACTGCCTGTCATGCCCGGCAGGCCGTAGTCGGTCATCATCAAGTCGATACCCTTGCTCTGATCCCCGAGAATATTCAGCGCAGACTCACCGTCGTCCGCCTCCAGCACACTGAACTCCAGCTCCTCCAACACATCGACGATGAGCATGCGTACGATGTCGTCGTCTTCTACTACAAGGATGGTGGGCGCTGGGGTGGACATATGGGGGCTCTCAAAAAAGGAAATCGGAATGGCGACCGGTCGAAAATGCCGGGCTCTTGCATGAGTAAGTGGCGCATGGCCACAAGTTCCCGATTCAACGGAAAAAAGATTAGCTGCTCTTCGCGGCGCAAGGATAACGGTTGGTGCTCGGTAAGCGCAGGAAAATGTAGGAAATTGCTGCCAAAGCAGTCAGAAAAATGGATCCATGCGACCGTTTTGGGGCAAACTCCCGGGTTTCGACAGTTCGACAAGGCCGCCCCATGCCCACTCCGTCTTCGATTGATGAAACACGGTTTCGCAAACTCCTGACGCGCAACATCGGATTGCCGCTGGGCGTTGGTGCGCTCAGCGCCGTGTTCTTTGTATCCCTGATTACTTATCTGCTGTCGGTGATCCAGTGGGTGGAGCACACCGATCGCGTCATCAATAACGCCAACGAAGCGGTGAAACTCACGGTTGATCTGGAAACCGGCATGCGCGGCTTCCTGCTCAGTGGCGATGAGCATTTCCTCGACCCGTACGAGACCGCCAAGCCGCGGATCAACGTGGCCCTCAACACCTTGCTCGAACTGACCGCCGACAACCCGGTGCAGACCGATCGTCTGCGTCGTTTGCAGGCGCTGCAGACCGAGTGGGCCAACTACGCACAATCGATGATCGATCTGCAGCGCTCCAGCGGTGATTACCGGGGCGCGGTCAAGGCCGGGCGCGGCAAGCGCTTGACCGACGAGATCCGCAAGCAATTCGAAGACGTGATCGACATGGAGCAGCAGTTGCGCACCACGCGCAACGAAGAGGTGCGCCGCACCACAATCTGGAGCATCACCCTGTACCTGCTGTTTATCGCGGGGATCAGCGGTTTGCTGGCGTATGTCGGTCGCCGTGATCTGGTTCGTTTGTCTGACAGCTACAGCGCCACTCTCGCCGCGCAACAGGCCAGCGCCGAGCGTCTGGAACGCCAGGCATGGATGCGCAGCGGTCAGACCGAACTGGCGGAGCAGGTGCTGGGGCAACTGACGCTGAACCTGCTGGGGCGCAATATTCTGCAGTTCTGCGCGCAATACCTCGGCACGGCGGTGGCGGCGCTGTACGTGCGTGAAGAACACGGCGGCCTCAAGCGCGTGGCGTCCTACGGGTTCTCCCGCGAGCAGGAAGAAAAGGATCAGCAGATCTACAGCGGCGAAGGCATCGTCGGCCAGGTGGCCCAGCAGGGGCAACTGATTCGGCTGGATTCGGTTCCGGCCGACTACTTCAAGGTCAGCTCCGGCCTGGGCGCGGGCCTGCCGCGCAGTGTGCTGGTGGTGCCGACCAGTGATGACGACCGGGTCAACGGCGTGATCGAGCTGGGCTTCTTGCGTCCGCTCACCGACCGCGATATCGATTTGCTGGAACTGATTGCCGGCAACATCGGCACCTCGATCGAAGCGGCGCGTTATCGCCAGCGTCTGCAGGAAGTGCTGGCCGAAACCCAGCAGCTCAACGAAGAGTTGCAGGTGCAGCAGGAAGAGCTGAAAACCGCCAACGAAGAACTGGAAGAACAGTCGCGGATTCTCAAGGAATCCCAGGCGCATCTGGAAACCCAGCAAGTCGAGCTGGAACAGACCAACGAGCAGTTGGCCGAACAGGCGCAAACCCTGGCCGAGCAGCGCGACGCCATGGACCAGAAGAACACCGAGCTCAATCAGGCTCAGGTGCAGCTTGAAGAGCGCGCCGAGGAGCTACAGCGCTCGAGCAAGTACAAGTCCGAATTCCTCGCCAACATGTCCCACGAACTGCGCACGCCGCTGAACAGTTCGCTGATCCTCGCCAAGCTGCTGGCCGAGAACCCGCAGGACAACCTGACGGCCGAGCAGGTCAAGTTCGCCGAGTCGATCTATTCCGCCGGCAACGATTTGCTGAACCTGATCAACGACATTCTCGACATTTCCAAAGTCGAGGCCGGCAAGCTGGAAGTGATCCCGGAAAATACCAGTGTCGCGCGGCTGGCCGACGGCCTGCGCAGCGTGTTCGAGCCATTGGCGGCGGACAAGCAATTGACCTTCAGCGTCGAGTTGCAGCCGGATGCGCCGATCATGCTGTACACCGACCGCCAGCGCCTGGAGCAGGTGATCAAGAACCTGCTGTCCAACGCCGTGAAGTTCACCGAGCACGGCGCGGTCAGCCTGACCATCGCCGGCCAGCCAGACGAGCGCATTGCCTTCATTGTGCGCGACTCGGGGATCGGTATCGCCGCGGATCAGCAGGAAAGTATCTTCGAAGCGTTCCGCCAGGCTGACGGCACCACCAACCGCAAGTACGGTGGCACTGGCCTTGGTCTGTCGATTTCGCGGGATCTGGCGGCCTTGCTCGGCGGCTCGATCAGCGTCAGCAGCGCGTCGGGGCAGGGCAGTGTGTTCACCCTGGTGTTGCCACAGCAATACAGCGAGCCGGGCGACACACCGTCCGCGCCGTTGTCCTTTGCGCCGCCGGTATCGAGCCCGGCCCCGGTTGCGCCGCCGTCGATTGCAGTGTCGCCAATGGCCCCGGTGCATATCCCGCGCTTTGCCGATGACCGTGGCAAGGCACCGTTCGCCACCCGCTGCATTCTGGTGGTGGAAGACGAGCCGAATTTCGCCCACATTCTTTACGATCTGGCCCACGAACTGGGTTACCAGTGCCTGGTGGCTCACGGCGCCGACGAAGGTTACGACCTGGCTCGCGAGTTCGTACCGGATGCGATCCTGCTCGACATGCGTCTGCCGGACCATTCCGGGCTGACGGTGCTGCAACGCCTGAAAGAACATGCCGAAACCCGGCACATCCCGGTGCATGTGATCTCGGTCGAAGACCGCGTTGAAGCGGCGATGCACATGGGCGCGATCGGTTATGCGGTCAAGCCGACCACCCGTGAAGAGCTCAAGGACGTGTTCGCCCGTCTCGAAGCCAAGCTGACCCAGAAAGTCAAACGCGTGCTGCTGGTCGAAGATGACGATCTGCAGCGCGAAAGCATTGCCCGCCTGATCGGTGACGATGACATCGAGATCACGGCCGTCGGTCTGGCGCAGGATGCGCTGGAGAAACTGCGTACCACGATCTACGACTGCATGGTGATCGACCTGAAGTTGCCGGACATGCTCGGCAACGATCTGCTCAAGCGCATGTCCACCGAGGACATCTGCTCGTTCCCGCCAGTGATCGTCTACACCGGGCGCAATCTGACCCGCGATGAAGAAGCCGAGCTGCGCAAGTATTCGCGTTCGATCATCATCAAGGGCGCGCGCTCGCCGGAACGCCTGCTGGATGAGGTGACACTCTTTCTGCACAAAGTCGAATCGCAGTTGTCCCATGAACGGCAGAAGATGCTCAAGACCGCCCGCAGCCGCGACAAGGTCTTCGAAGGCCGCAAGGTGTTGCTGGTGGACGACGACGTACGCAACATCTTCGCCCTGACCAGTGCGCTGGAACACAAAGGTGCAGTCGTGGTGATCGGCCGTAATGGTCGCGAAGCGATTGATAAGTTGAATGAAGTCGAGGACATCGATCTGGTGTTGATGGACGTGATGATGCCGGAGATGGACGGCTTTGAAGCCACCATTGAAATCCGCAAGGATCCGCGCTGGCGCAAACTGCCGATCATCGCGGTGACGGCCAAGGCCATGAAAGACGATCAGGAGCGCTGCCTGCAGGCGGGCGCCAACGATTACCTGGCCAAGCCCATCGACCTGGATCGCCTGTTCTCGTTGATTCGCGTGTGGTTACCGAAGATGGAACGCATTTAGTGGACAGCAGTCACTCCGTGGAGCGCAACAGCGAAATCGAATTACGCTTGTTGATTGAGGCGATCTACCTCAAGTACAGCTACGATTTTCGTGATTACTCGGGCGCTTCGATCAAGCGCCGGGTGCAGCACGCCTTGAGCCAGTTCGAGTGTGCGACGATCTCGGCGCTGCAGGAGAAAGTGCTGCACGATCCGACCGCGTTCATGCAGCTGCTGCAACTGCTGACGATCCCGGTCAGCGAGATGTTTCGCGATCCGTCGCACTTTCTGGCGATCCGCCAGGAAGTGGTGCCGCTGCTGCGCACCTACCCGTCGCTGAAGATCTGGATTGCCGGGTGCAGCACCGGTGAGGAGGTCTATTCGATGGCGATTCTGCTGCGCGAGGAAGGCCTGCTCGAGCGTACGATCATCTACGCCACCGACATCAACCCGCGCTCGCTGGACAAGGCCAAGCAGGGGATTTTCTCGATGGAGAACGTGCGCGCCTACACCGCCAATTATCAGCAGGCCGGCGGCCAGCGCTCCTTCGCCGATTACTACACCGCCGCCTACGGCTACGCGATTTTCGACAAGAGCCTGTGCGAGAACGTGACCTTTGCCGATCACAGCCTGGCGACCGACAGTGTGTTCTCCGAAACTCAATTGATTTCCTGCCGCAACGTACTGATTTACTTCAACAAGAAACTTCAGGACCGTGCCTTCGGTCTGTTTCATGAATCGCTGTGCCACCGTGGCTTTCTGGTGCTGGGCAGCAAGGAAACGCTGGATTTTTCCGGCTACTCGAATCAGTTCGAGCCGCTGGTCAAACAAGAACGGATCTACCGCAAATTATGAACGACGCCTTGGATTTGCCTCGTGTCGAGGCCATCGTGGTCGGCGCTTCGGCTGGTGGGGTCGAGGCCCTGCTGACCCTGCTCGCGCCGCTGCGCCAAGGCTATGTGCTGCCAATCATCGTCGTGTTGCACCTGCCGGAAGAGCGCCGCAGCCAGTTGGCCGAAGTATTCGCCCGACGGCTGATGCTGCCGGTGGAAGAGGCGACCGACAAACAGGACATCGCTCCCGGTACGGTTTACTTCGCGACACCCGGTTACCACCTGTCGGTTGAGCAGGATCGCAGTCTGTCGCTGAGTCTTGAAGACCGCGTGCACCATTCCCGGCCAGCCATTGACTACTTGTTTGAATCCGCCGCTGATGCTTACGGCGCAACCCTGGCTGCCGTGTTGCTGACCGGTGCCAATCACGATGGTGCTCGCGGTCTGGCGCAAGTCAAACGGCGCGGCGGACTGACCATTGTTCAAGACCCGCAGGACGCGCAGGTCGCCACCATGCCTCTGGCTGCGCTGAAGATTCAGCAGCCTGACCATGTCCTACCCATTCACGGCATCGGCCGTCTGCTTGTCGAGCTGGAACGAATCGCATGCTGAGTAATATCCAGGCCAAATTGCTGATCGTCGACGATCTGCCGGAGAACCTGCTGGCCCTCGAAGCGCTGATCAAGCGCGAGGACCGCACGGTGTACAAGGCGCTGTCGGCGGACGAAGCACTTTCGCTGCTGCTGCAACACGAGTTCGCCATGGCCATCCTCGATGTACAGATGCCGGGCATGAACGGCTTTGAACTCGCCGAGTTGATGCGCGGCACCGAGAAAACCAAAAACATCCCAATCATTTTCGTCAGCGCCGCCGGCCGCGAACTCAATTACGCGTTCAAGGGCTACGAGAGCGGGGCGGTGGACTTCCTGCACAAGCCGCTGGATATTCACGCGGTGAAGAGCAAGGTCAACGTGTTCGTCGACCTGTATCGCCAAAGCAAGGCCATGAAGCAACAGGTCGAAGCCTTGGAGCAGGCCCGCCGCGAGCAGGAAGCGCTGCTGCAACAGCTGCAGAGCACTCAGTTGGAACTGGAGCAGGCGGTGCGTATGCGCGATGACTTCATGTCAATCGTCGCTCACGAAGTACGCACGCCGCTCAATGGCCTGATACTCGAAACCCAATTGCGCAAGATGCACCTGGCCCGGGACAACGCCGCCGCGTTCACCCTCGACAAGATGCACGCGATGGTCGATCGCGACGAGCGCCAGATCAAAAGCCTGATCCGCCTGATCGAAGACATGCTCGACGTCTCGCGGATTCGTACCGGCAAGTTGTCGATCCGTCCGGAGCGTTTCGATCTGGTGCAACTGGTGAGCAACCTGCTGCAGAATTTTGCCCAGCAGATAGAGGCCGCCGAGACCGAAGTGTCGTTCACTGCGTCCGGGCCGGTGGAAGGTTATTGGGACGAGTTCCGCATCGAGCAGGTGGTGTCCAACCTGCTGACCAATGCTCTGCGCTACGGTGGTCGCAGCCCGATCCAGGTGCGGGTGTACCGTGAAGGTGATGAGGCGCGGGTCGAGGTTCAGGACCGGGGCATCGGCATCAGTGAAGAGAATCAGAAGCGTATTTTTCAACAGTTCGAACGGGTTTCCGCCAAGACGGTAGTGGCTGGTCTCGGGCTGGGTCTGTTCATTTCCGAGCAGATCGTCGCCGCCCATGGCGGTTCCATCGTCGTCGAGAGTCAAATCAACGAGGGCGCCCTGTTTCGCGTTTGTCTGCCAATCCAGGAAAACGGCATATCCGACGCAACCTCTGAGTGACCGCACGGTCGTATCAGCAGCTATTGACCGAACAAAGGCTTCCCATGAGCGTAGATGCACAAGATGTAGTACTCGTCGTCGAGGACGAACCGGTTATCTTGATGGTGCTGACAGACTATCTGTCGGGGCAGGGTTACCGCGTGTTGCAGGCCGAAAACGGCGAGCAGGCGTTCGAGATTCTCGCGAGCAAACCGCATCTGGACATGCTGATCACTGACTTCCGCCTGCCGGGCGGGATCTCCGGCGTGCAGATCGCCGAGCCGGCAGTCAAGCTGCGTCCGGACCTGAAAGTAATCTTCATCAGCGGCTACCCGCAGGAAATCCGCGAGACCGGCAGCCCGATCACCAGCAAGGCGCCGATCCTGGAAAAACCGTTCGATCTGGACGTGTTGCAGGAAAAGATTCAGGAACTGCTGGCCTGATCAAAAAACACTGAAATGCACCTGTAGGAGCTGCCGCAGGCTGCGATCTTTTGATCTTGTTTTTAAATCANCCTGCGGCAGCTCCTACAGGTGTTTTTGGGAGTCAGTTCTTGATCATCTCGCGGACCTTGGCGGTCAGCAGATCAAAGGTGAACGGCTTGGTGATCATCTGCATGCCCGGGTCGAGGAACCCGCCGCGCACAGCGGCGTGCTCGGCATAACCGGTAATGAACAGCACCTTCAGCCCCGGCCGGTACTGTCGACCGATTTCCGCCAGTTGCCGGCCGTTCATGCCCGGCAGGCCGACGTCACTGATCAACAGATCAATGCGCTGCGTCGAGTTGAGGATCGGTACCGCGCCGTCGGCATCGCCGGCTTCGACAAACGCATAACCCAACTCACTGAGCACTGCGCTGACCAGCACGCGCACGGCAGGGTCGTCTTCGACGATCAACACCGTCTCGCCGTCCAGCGCCTCCGGGGCCTGTTGAACATCGGATACCGGATGCTCCAGTTCCTCGCCGCGGAAGCGCGGCAGGTACAGTTTGACCGTGGTGCCCTGATCGATTTCGCTGTCGATCGAGACGTGACCACGGGACTGTTTGCTGAAGCCATAGATCATCGACAAGCCTAAACCGGTGCCCTGGCCGATGGGCTTGGTGGTGAAGAATGGATCGAACGCGCGGTTGATCACGCTCTGTGGCATGCCGCTGCCGTTGTCGGTGACGCTGAGCATGACGTACTCGCCAGGTTCGAGGTTGGTGTAGGCCTCGGTGAATGCCTGTTCAAGGACCTGATTGCTGGTTTCGACCACCAGTTTGCCACCCTCGGGCATCGCATCCCGGGCGTTGAGCACCAGGTTGAGCAGGGCGCTTTCCAGTTGATTGGGGTCGGCTTCAGCGACCCACAAATCGTCGTTCAGGCGCATGTCGAGCTGAATGCTTTCGTTGAGGCTGCGTTGCAGCAACTCGCCCATCGACAGCACCAGGGTATTCATCTGCACGGCTTTGGAGTCCAGCGATTGCCGGCGGGAAAATGCCAGCAAACGGTGGGTCAGGCCGGCGGCGCGGTTGGCTGAGGTGACGCCCAGATCGATCAGGCTGTCGAGGTCATCAAGGCGCCCGCGAGCCAGTCGTCGGCGCAGTAATTCAAGGCTGCCGATGATCCCGGTGAGCATGTTGTTGAAGTCGTGAGCAATACCGCCGGTGAGCTGACCGACCGCTTCCATTTTCTGCGACTGGCGCAAGGCTTCCTCGTTGTGGCGAAGTTGCGCGGTGCGTTCCTCGACTTGCTGCTCGAGGGTTTCAAGGGTTGATTGCAGGCGCCGTTCACTTTCACTCAGATCAATCAGGCGATCACGGGCTTCGTACTGTCGTCGTCGCCCGCGCAGGGCGGTGGACACCAGACTGACCAGAGTCGCCGGATGAAACGGACGCTCGAGAAAGGTCACGTTGCCCAATAATTCACTCAGGCGTGAGGAGGGGCCTTGTTCGGGGCCGCCGTGGTGCGTCAGCAAGACGATCGGCAAATCCGACCAGGCCGGTTGCTGCTCCAGAAAATGCAGAAGCGTTTCCAGTTCCGGGCCGCGCAACGCTTCGGTAGCAATCAACAAGAGCCCGGCGCCAGGTTCCAGTTCTGTGCACAATCCGCCCAGATCCGGGGTGATGACCCCGCCGTAGCCCGCCTCATTGAGGATCATCAGCGCCACTTGGCTGTCGCGGCCCATGGGCGCGAGAATCAGCGCCCGTTCCGGCAGTGAAACGGAGGCTGTCACAAGGCTTCTTCCCGCAACAGCGGATTGCTGGCGCCAAGGTAAGTCGGTACGCCCCGCAACACACCCTGGAATGCTTCCAGCGGTTCGCCAATGGTCATGCCCTGGCTCGAAATGCGGTATTCACGGATGGTCGACTCGTGGTTGCCGGTGCGTTTCTTGATAATGGAAATGGCTCGGCGGACTTTGCCGATGGCTTCGAAGTAGCGCAGCAGGATCACCGTGTCGGCCAGGTAAGTGATATCGACCGGCGCCTGCATGTCGCCGACCAGACCATGCTGGGCAACCGTCATGAATGTCGCCGCACCTTTGCGGTTCAGATACAGCAGCAACTCGTGCATGTGCAGCACCAGCGCGTTTTCTTCCGGCATCGCGGCCTGATAGCCGTTGATACTGTCGATCACGACGGTCTTGATGTTGCCCTCATCGACGCAGCGACGCACCCGGTGCGAGAACTCGCCGGGGGACAGTTCGGCGGCGTCCACCTGATCGATCAGCAGGTTGCCGGTCGCTTGCAGGGCCTTGAGGTCGATGCCGATATTTTTCATCCGCTCGAAGAGCAGACCCAGCTCTTCATCAAAGATGAACAGCGCCGCTTTTTCGCCGCGTGCTACGGCAGCGGCGGCGAAGATCATTGAAATCAGCGATTTGCCGGTACCGGCCGGGCCCAGGATCAATGTGCTGGAACCGGTCTCGATGCCACCACCGAGCAGGGCGTCCATTTCCTTGATGCCGCTGGTCAATTGCAGGCGTGGATAGTCGCCACGGTGTTCGGCAGCGACCAGGCGCGGAAATACATGGACCCCGTCGCCCATGATGGTGAAGTCATGGTAACCGCCACGGTACTTTTGCCCGCGGTACTTGATGATGCGTACGCGGCGGCGCTCGGCACCGTAATTGGGGGTCAGCTCTTCGAGGCGGATGACGCCGTGGGCGACGCTGTGCACGGTCTTGTCTAGGGACTCGGTGGTCAGGTCGTCTAGCAGCAGGACCGTGGCGTCGTAACGCACGAAGTAATGTTTGATCGCCAGAATCTGCCGACGGTAACGCAGCGAGCTTTGCGCCAGCAGGCGGATCTCCGACAGGCTGTCGAGCACTACACGGGTCGGTTTGAAGCGCTCGACCACCTCGAAAATCTGCTTGGTGGCTTCACCGAGCTCAAGGTCGGAGGAGTACAGCAGGCTTTGCTGATGTTCGGCGTTGAGCAGGCTTTCCGGCGGTGTCAGCTCGAAAATCTCGATGTTCTCGTTCAGTTCCCAGCCGTGAGAGGCTGCGCCCTGACGCAGTTCACGCTCGGTTTCCGACAGTGTGATGTACAGACAGCGTTCGCCGGCGCGGGCGCCCGCCAACAGGAAATGCAACGCGACGGTGGTTTTGCCTGTACCGGGTTCACCCTCGAGCAAAAACACATGCCCTCGGGACAGACCACCGGCGAGGATGTCATCCAGGCCAATGATGCCGGTGGCGGCTTTTGCACTGATCAACTCGTTGGACGTAGACAAAGAATGCCCTCTCATGACTAGGGGAATCGAGGCAGCAGGCTGTACCAGCCGTTGTGCTCTACCTGATTACTTGACCGCTGGCGCTCATGACGGTTCCGAGGTTTCGATAGCAAAGTGTCATTGAATCAGCGGCCAACGGCTCAAAGTCCCTGCTGCAGGGCCGGGTCGTCGGGGTTCATCTGCTCCAGTTGCGCCAGCAGAATCTGCACGTTCTGCAACTGTCCGCTTTCCTTCCAGTAATTGATCAACAGCACACGAGCCTTACGGTCGGCGGGGTGGCGCTGCACGACTTCCTGCAATTGTTTTTGCGCCGCTTCCAGTTCTTCGGCGGCATGCAAGGTGGTGGCGAGGTCGTAGCGGTAATCCTTGTTGTCCGGTTCCAGTTCGACGGCTTTGGACAAGCCGAGCAGGGCGAATTCGCGCTGGCCGTGGTGCAACAGCCACAGGCCCAAGGCGTGTTGCAGATAGGCGGAATCCGGCTGGGCCTGCAGTTGTTTGGCGAGCAACTGGCGCGCGGCGTCGCTCTGACCCTGGCGATCGAGCACATCGATTTGCATCACCAGCGCCGGCAGGTTGCCCGGTTCCAGACGCAGCGTGTTGTCCAGCGCTTGCTGCGCCTGTTTGAGCTCGGCGTTGTGCAGATACAGGCGCGCCAGCTGCGCATAGGTGGCGGCGCTTTCCGGTTGGCCCTGGAGCACTTGTTCCCAGCCATCGATGGCTTGCTGTAGCGGGGCAAAATACAGCCCCAGCTCATCCGGCGTCAGACCGAGGAGGGCGTTGATTGCGGCAAAACGCACGTTTTGATCTTCATCGTCGAGCATCGGCCCGAGCAGCAGGCTGCGTTGCCCGCCAGGCACCAGCCCGACCACACTTTGAATCGCTGCCAGCCGGACTTCGGGGGCTTCGTTCTGCAGATGCGCATCGGCCAGTTTCAGCGCTTGTGGGCTTGGATAGTTGGGCAGTTCGGCCAGCAGCCAGACGCTGCGCTTGGCCGACAAATCCGGGCGCCCCAATTGCTGGTACAACTGCCGTGCCGCCCCGGGCTGCCCGGAGCGGGCCGCCGTCAGGGCTTCGCTGTAGCCGCGCTTGATCGCCTCGGGCACTACCGGGGCGGTGGAGCGCAGAGATAACCAGGCAACGACGATGATCAGCACGAGGCCAAGGCTGATGAGCAGGTAGCGGCGGGACTGAGGCATGCGATTTCCGTGAACGGGTGTTCTTTAGCAGAGGGGCAAGCTTCGGTCAGAGAAGGCCATGAGTCAAACCCATGCTTGCGAATTGGCCTGCAGGAGCTGCCGCAGGCTGCGATCTTTTGACTTTGATGTTCAAGATCAAAAGATCGCAGTCTGCGTCAGCTCCTACAGGGGTGGGCACAAAAAAGCCCCGCGACCGAATGATACGCGGGGCAAAAAATTGGTTGGTTGCGGCCAACCAAAGGAGCGCTTTGAAAACCTTTACTTGCTGGCGACGGTTTCTGGCTGCCAGCCACCACCCAAGGCTTTGTAAATCGCGACGATGCCGCGATACAGATCAACCTCGGCCTGGGCCTGACTGTCTTCGGCGTTCAGCCGTTCACGCTGGGCGTCGAGCAGCACGAGGAAGTCGGTGGTGCCTTCGCGGTAGCGGATTTCAGCCAGGTCGGCAGCCTTGCGGCTCGATTCACTCTGACGAATCAGCGAGATCAGCCGTTGCTGACGCTTGCCGTAATCGCTGAAGGCGTTTTCCGATTCTTCCAGCGCCAGCAACACTTGCTGCTCGTAGGTGGCGAGTGCGCCTTCGGCATCGGCATCGGCACCGCGCAAACGGGCGCGCACGCTACCCAGATCGAACGCTGCCCAAGTAATGCTCGGGCCGAGTGCCCAGGCGTTGGCCGCCGAGGAGCCGATCTGCGAACCACGCCCGGCCGTCCAGCCCAGGAACCCGCTGAGGCTGACCCGTGGAAACAGATCGGCTTTCGCCACGCCGATCCGCGCGGTGGCCGAGGCCAGTTTGCGTTCGGCGCTGAGGATGTCCGGACGGCGTTGCAGCAGCTCACCCGGATCACCGATTGGCAAAGCCTTGGCAATTGCCGGCAAGTCTTTCGGGCTCAAGTCCACGGTCATTTTGTCCGGACGCTCACCCAAAAGGGTGGCGATGCGGTTTTTCTGCCGTACCTGTTCCGCCTGCAGTTGCGGCACGCTGGCTTCGACCGAGGCCAGACGCGCATCGGCACGCTCGACGTCGAGCTGATCACCGACGCCGGCGTCACGCAGGCTGATGGTGATCTTGCGCGACTCCTGCTGGTTTTCCAGGTTGGCCACGGCGATTTTCTCGCGCAGTTGCGCACCGCGCAGTTGACCGTAGGCGTCGACCAGTTCGGCAATCATCGTGACTTGCAGTTGATACAGATCGGCTTCGGCCGCCTGCTGGTCGGCGTCGCTGGCTTCCAGATTGCGCTGGATCCGGCCGAACAGGTCAAGCTCCCAAGCCATGTCCAGGCCCAGATCGTAGCGCTCGCTGTTGACCCGCTTGGTGGTCTGGCCGGGAATTTGTCCCTTGGCCAGATCACTGCTGGCGCGGCTGGTGATGGTCGGCATCGCATCGTTGCTGACGTCGTCGCGGATCGCCCGGGCGGCTTTCCAGCGGGCGAACGCCACGCGCAGTTGGCGGTTGCCTTGCAGCGATTGAGTCACCAACTGGTTGAGGGTCGGATCGTCGAATTGCTGCCACCAGATGCCTTCGAATTTCGAACGGTCAAAGTTCTTTTGCCCGGCGGCGCCATCGGTGGCGGCCGTGATATTGGCCGCCTCCGTGGCTGGGGTCTTGTAGTCGGGGCCGACGGCGCAGGCGCTCAGCGCCAGCACCAGAAGACTCGGCAGGAAGACTTTCAGACTCATTATTGCGCCTCCAGTGGCTTTTGAAGAGCGTGCGCTCTGGCCGCTTTGCGGGCTTCCCCGCGTTCGACAAAGTTACGGATCAACACGTAGAACACGGGCGTCAGCAACAGACCGAAGAAGGTCACCCCGAGCATCCCGGAGAACACGGCCACACCCATGGCGTGACGCATCTCGGCACCGGCACCGCTGGAGAACACCAGTGGCACTACACCCATGATGAACGCGAACGAAGTCATCAGGATCGGCCGCAGACGCAGACGGCAGGCTTCCAGTACCGCAGCCAGCGGGTCAAGGCCTTCCAGCTGTTTGTCCTTGGCGAATTCGACGATCAGAATCGCGTTTTTACAAGCCAGTCCCACCAGTACGATCAAACCGATCTGGGTGAAGATGTTGTTGTCGCCGCCGGAGACAATCACCCCGGTGATGGCCGACAGCAGGGTCATCGGTACGATCAGGATCACCGCCAGTGGCAGGCTCCAGCTTTCGTATTGAGCCGCGAGTACCAGGAACGCCAGCAATACGCAGAGCGGGAACACGAACAGCGCAGTGTTACCGGACAGAATCTGCTGGTAGGTCAGGTCGGTCCACTCGTAGGTCATGCCGTTTGGCAGTTCATCCTTGAGCAGTTTTTCGATGGCTTTTTCGGCCTGGCCGGAGCTGTAGCCGGGGGCTGCCGCACCGTTGATTTCAGCGGTGATGAAGCCGTTGTAGTGCATCACGCGATCCGGGCCCGAGGTGTCGCTGACCTTGATGAAGGTCGCCAGCGGGATCATTTCGCCCTTGTTGTTGCGTACCTTCAGCTGACCGATCTGATCGGATTCGAGGCGGAACTGCTGTTCAGCCTGAACGTTGACCTGATAGGTGCGCCCGAAGCGGTTGAAGTCGTTGGCATACAGCGAACCCAGGTAGATCTGCAGGGTGTCGAAGATGTCGCTGACGGCCACGCCGTGGGTCTTGGCCTTTTCGCGGTCGATGGCGGCATCGACTTGCGGCACGTTCACGGTGTAGCTGGTGAACAGTCCGGCCAGTTCCGGCACGTTGTGGCTCTTGGCGATGATGTTCATGGTTTCCTTGTACAGCTCGTCGTAGCCCAGGTTGCCCCGGTCTTCGATTTGCAGGCGGAAACCACCAATGGTGCCCAGGCCTTGTACCGGCGGTGGCGGGAAGATCGCCATGTACGCTTCCTGAATGTTCGCGTATTGACCGTTCAAGGCCCCGGCGATGGCACCGGCGGACATGCTCGGGTCTTTACGTTCGTCGAACGGTTTCAGGGTCACGAACACGATGCCGGCGTTCGGGCTGTTGGTGAAACCGTTGATCGACAGGCCCGGGAACGCTACGGCGCTTTCCACGCCCGGCTGTTTCAATGCCAGGTCCGACATGCGCTTGATCACGTCTTCGGTGCGATCCAGGCTCGCGGCGTCCGGCAGTTGCGCGAAGGCCACCAAGTATTGCTTGTCCTGGCCGGGTACGAAACCGGTTGGTGTGCTGGAGAAACCGAAGAACGTCAGCACCATCAGGCCTGCATACAGCAGCAGAGCGATGCCGCTACTGCGGATCACGCGGCGCACCGTGCCTACATAGCCATGGCTGGCCTTGTCAAAGAAACGGTTGAACGGGCGGAACAGCCAGCCACCGAAGATCTTGTCGAGAATCCTGGAGAAGCGGTCTTTCGGCGCGTCATGCCCTTTGAGCAACACGGCGGCCAGCGCTGGCGACAGCGTCAGCGAGTTGAACGCCGAGATCACGGTCGAGATCGCAATGGTCAGCGCGAACTGCTTGTAGAACTGCCCGGTGAGGCCGGAGATGAATGCCGCCGGAACGAACACTGCACACAGCACCAGTGCGGTCGCAATGATCGGGCCGGTCACTTCGCCCATGGCCTTTTTGGTCGCATCGAACGGGTTGAGCCCCAGTTCAATGTTGCGCTCGACGTTCTCCACCACCACGATGGCGTCGTCCACCACGATACCGATCGCCAGCACCAGGCCGAACAGCGACAGGGCGTTGAGCGAGAAGCCGAACAGGTGCATGACCGCAAACGTACCGATCAACGACACCGGCACCGCCACCAACGGAATGATCGAGGCGCGCCAGGTCTGCAGGAACAGGATCACTACCAGCACCACGAGGATCAGCGCTTCGAAGAGGGTGTGAACCACCGCCTCGATCGAGCCGCGCACGAAGATCGTCGGGTCATAGACGATGCTGTAGTCCATGCCTTGCGGGAAGCCTTTCTTTAGCTCTTCCATCTTGCCGCGAACTTCGTTCGAAATATCGATGGCGTTGGAGCCTGGACGCTGGAAGATCGGGATCGCTACCGCTGGCTGGTTATTCAGCAACGAACGCAGGGCGTACTGACTGGAACCCAGCTCGACGCGCGCGATGTCCTTGAGGCGAGTGATCTCACCGTTGTCGCCGGAGCGAATGATGATGTTCTCGAACTCTTCCTCGGACACCAGACGGCCCTGGGTGTTGACCGACAGCTGGAAGCTCTGGGCATTCGGCGCAGGGGGCGCACCGAGCTGACCGGCAGCAACCTGACGGTTCTGCTCACGAATCGCCGTCACCACGTCGGTGGCGGTCAGGTTACGCGAAGCGGTCTTGTTCGGATCGAGCCAGACCCGCAGCGAGTAGTCGCCCATGCCGAACAGCTGCACGTCACCGACACCGCCCAGACGCGCGAGCTCATCCTTGATGTTGAGGATCGCGTAGTTGGACAGGTAGAGCATGTCGTAGCGTTTGTCCGGCGAGGTCAAGTGCACAACCATGGTCAGGTCGGGCGAGGCCTTGTCGACGGTGATACCGATGCGCGTCACTTCCTCGGGAAGTTTCGGCTCGGTACGGGTCACCCGGTTCTGCACCTGTACCTGCGCGTTATCCAGGTCGGTGCCCAGGGCGAAGGTGATGGTCAGGGTGATCTTGCCATCAGCGGTGGACTGCGAGGACATGTACAGCATGTTCTCGACGCCGGTGATGGCCTGCTCCAGCGGAGCGGCCACGGTTTCACCGATGACTTTGGGGTTGGCACCCGGGAAGTTGGCGCGTACCACCACGGTCGGTGGCACGACTTCCGGGTATTCGCTGATCGGCAGCTGGAACAGCGAGATCGCACCGGCGATCAGGATCAACAGCGAGAGCACCGCTGCGAAGATCGGCCGTGAAATGAAGAATTGGGAAAAATTCATCGGAGTTGTCGTCCCTTAACCGCGTGGGGTCGTAGCGGCCAGCTTCACAGCCGTACCCTGTGCACCTTTGGCGGGTGCGACTTTGGGCAGGTTGCTGGCTTCCAGCGCTTGACGTTGTTGAGCCAGAGCGGCAATGGTCTGCTCGCTGGCCATCGGGATCACTTCAGGCGTCACCGGAGAACCCGGACGAACCCGCTGCAGGCCCTTGACGATAATCGTGTCGTCCTTGTTCAGACCGGTGCGCACGATGCGCAGGCCTTCGATCTTCGGCCCCAGTTCAACGGCGCGATAAGCGGTTTTGTTGTCCGCATCCATCACCAGCACGAACTTCTTGCCCAGGTCGGTACCGACCGCTTCGTCGTTGATCAGCATGGCGTTGTAGGTGCCGCTGCCGACCAGTTTCAGCCGTGCGTACAGTCCCGGGGTGTAGGTGCCGTCGCTGTTGTCGAACACCGCGCGACCACGGATGGTGCCGGTTTTCGGATTGACCTGGTTGTCGACGAAGTTCATCTGACCGAGGTGCGGGTTGCCGTCTTCATTGGACAGGCCCATGTACACCGGCGTGGTGGCGCCACGTTGGCCGTTGCGGGCGAGTTGGGTGTATTTGAGGAACACACGCTCGTCGGCGTCGAAGTAGGCGTAAACCTTGTCGGTGGAGACTACGCTGGTCAGCGCGGTGGTGTCGGCGGTCACCAGGTTGCCGGCGGTGATTTCGGCGCGACTGACGCGGCCGCTGATTGGCGCGGTGACGCGGGTGAAACTCAGGTTCAGTTTGGCCAGATCCAGTTGCGCTTGCAGTGCGCCAACGGCGGCGCGGGCTTCTTGTGCAGCGCTGGTGCGCGAGTCGGCCAGTTCAGCGGAGATCGCGTTGCTGGCGCGCAGACGTTCGCCGCGACCGGCTTCGTTTTCACTGCGGGTGGCATTGGCGCGCGCCTGGGCTACCAAAGCTTCGAGACGGCGAACTTCTGCCTGGAAAGGACGCGGATCGATCTGGAACAGCAGGTCGCCTTTCTTGACCAGCGCACCTTCGGTGAACGCCACCTCGTCGATCTGGCCGGAGACCCGCGGACGAATTTCAACGGTTTCCGGCGCTTCGAGGCGCCCGGTGAATTCGTCCCACTCGTTGACCGGTTGTTCCAGCACCTTGGCCACGCTGACTTTGGCAGCGGGCATAGTGGCGGCAGTCTCCGGAGTCTTGCCGCAAGCGCTCATCACCAGCACGGCCAACATGGCCAAGGGGAAGCGCAAATGTTTGAGTGACTGTTCCATGGAATCATCCGCCAATGTATTGAAGATGGGCGGATGATGCTCGGCGGGCTGTGATGGCACGAATCGAATGAAGCAAAGGTAACTATCATTCGGAATGATATAAGAGCGATTCGAGCCCTCTAGCATGCACCTTTCGTTAGGGTGCTATCAATTGGTTTGATGACAAATGTGTGTTGCGCCGCCAGTAAAAATCCAGCGGCGGCTTCAGGAACAGAATTCACAAACAAAGAGACGGCCATGAAGGCCGTCTCGTTCAACGTGATGCGAAGTGACTCAGTTGTTGCCTTTGCGGTTCGGCCCGAAACGGTTCGGACCTGGCTGGCTGTCTTGCACCAGGAACACCAGGTTGACGATCGGCAGCAGCAACCACCAGCCGCTACGGTCAGTGTCGTGCATACGGCGCGCGCCCACTGCGATGCTCGGCAGCAACATCGCCAGGCTGTACAGGTTGTAGAGCAAGCCCTTGGTGTTGAGCATGGCGTCGAGAACGCCCATGACAATGCAGATACCCATGTTGATCAGCACAAACATCCAGTACTCGCGGCGGGTGGCGCGGCCTTTGAATTCGGCGTAATTCTTCAGCGCTTCCACGTAAGGATTGCCCGTCGTAATGGCGGGGCCGCTTGCATAGGACGGTTGAACAGCCTGAGGTGCACCGCACTGTGGGCATGCCACGGCCAGGCTACTAATTTCCTTGGCGCAACCACGGCAGAAAACCAAGCTCATATTTTTTCCCTAAAATTATTCAATCGATAGACAGGACAAAACGAACGCGGCAAGGCCAGACAAAACGATGCCGGCGATCGCGAGGTTTCTTCCTGGGTGTTTTTGGTTGATACAGACGATGCCGCAAGTGAGGCCCGCAAGGCTGAGGATGCCCACACCGACAATCGCATCCCTGTCCCATTCGGAATCATCAAACAGGTTGAGTGCGCTGATAATCCCGAGGATCAATGAAACGATGGCCAGCCAGGGTGTTTCGGCTTGCGTTTGCGGCACGGAGGCCTGTTGGGGCGCCCCGCATTGGGGGCAGGTGAGCGCCGTTTCGTGTAGCTCCTTGGCGCAAGCACGACAATAGACCATTGCCATCGTTTTCCTTAACTGAGTGCAAATGCCCGATCCTCCAGCGGTCGGGGCGGCGGTAAGTTAAACGTTATTACCGGATTTGTCATTATCACTTTGCCATCATTGCTGCCGTGGCTGTGCGGGGACTCAAGGGCTGAAGGCTATCGGGATTGTGCAAGCGTCTGGAGCCGTGCCAGCCAGCGAGGCCATTTACCGCTTCGGCATGGTCGAACGCTTCACCGGCTCCTTGCTGCTCAAGATACGTCGCGCAGCACGAACCGCATTTTCATGCGCGGTATCCAGCACGATATAGCTGAATGCCAATATCAGGCCAACGCTGCGACCGTCAGCTACCTTTCAACCCCGGCAGCGAACGATAAAACCCACGGCATGGGCAGTGCCGTGGGCGACGGGATTATCATCGCGGAGAAACAGATCGACCTGAAGAATGACTGCATGCGGGGCAACGTTTACTTGGGCCAGTGAACAAGGCAGCTTGTTTGATCAAGACCTCGTATGCTTCTGCCGCATTGGAACAGATCAGTGTGGCTTGACCCTCTGATGATGCGTCCCCCTAAACGTCGAAACATTCGGCAATCGGTACCAAGACACCGACAGATGGGCACAGATCGCTTGCGTGCATTCACGCGCGATCATCGACGAGTAATACGACGTTCAATGAGTGATTCTACGGCGACAAACACCGGCAACTGGTACGCAGTCATTGCCCTGGCATTGGCCGCGTTTGTGTTCAATACCACCGAGTTTGTGCCTGTCGGGCTGTTGAGCTCGATCGGCAGCAGCTTCGACATGTCGACGGCGCAGGTCGGTCTGATGCTGACCATTTATGCGTGGGTGGTGTCTCTGACGTCGCTGCCGATCATGCTGCTGACGCGCAACGTCGAGCGACGCAAACTGTTGCTCGTGCTGTTCGCAATGTTTATCGCCAGCCACATTCTGTCGGGTCTGGCGACCAGCTTCGGGGTGCTGCTGGTGAGCCGGATCGGCGTGGCGCTATCGCATGCGCTGTTCTGGTCAATCACCGCTTCTCTGGCCGTGCGCCTGGCTCCGCCGGGCAAGCAGGTTCAGGCGCTGGGCTTGCTCGCAACCGGTACTTCGCTGGCGATGGTGCTGGGCATTCCTCTCGGTCGCTTGCTGGGGGAGGCCATGGGCTGGCGCACCACGTTCATCGTGATTGCGGGCTTCGCGGCGGCGCTGGTGTTCTGTCTGGCGAAGGTGCTGCCGTTGCTGCCCAGCCAGAACTCGGGCTCGCTCAAGAGCCTGCCCATATTGCTGAAGCGACCTGCGCTGGTAGCCGTTTATGTGCTGACCGCTCTGGTGGTGACTGCACAGTTCACCGCTTACAGCTACATCGAGCCGTTCGTACTGACCGTGGCCAACATGAGCGGTGAGGTGGTGACGCTCCTGCTGTTGTTATTCGGCGGCGCCGGCATTTTCGGCTCGCTGCTGTTCAGCTATTTGCACAGCTATAACCCGCAACGTTTTCTGATCATCTGCGTATCGGTGCTCGCCTTGTGCCTGGCGTTGCTGTTGCCGTTCAGCGGCAATGTGTCGTACCTCGGCGTGCTGAGTGTGTTCTGGGGCATGGCGATCATGGGCTTCGGGCTGGCGCTGCAGTCGAAAGTCCTGGTGCTGGCGCCGGACGCCACCGACGTGGCGATGGCGCTGTTTTCCGGGATCTACAACATCGGCATCGGCGGCGGGGCGCTGGTAGGGAGCTGGGTCGGCAGCCAGTTCGGCTTTGCTTACGTCGGGCTTGTCGGCGGGATGCTGGCGGCGTTGGCGTTGTCGTCTTACTGCGTGTCGATCTATCGCATCAGCCGGCCGAGGACTTGAGCCTTTGGCTGCCTGCTTAATGTGCAGGCAGCTCAAGGCTGTCTGGATCGCCAAAGAACATCTGAATCCGCGACCGCAACCAACGCTCCCCTGGATCGTTGTCCTGCGATCCACGCCAGGCCATGTGCAGCTCAAACGTGCGCGTCGGCAACGGCGGATCTTCTGCGCGCACACCGCCCGCCGCCGTCAGCGCATCCGCCGTGTAATCCGGCACCGTCGCGACGATGTCGGTTCCGGCCAGCAACGTGCTCAAGCCGTTGAACTGCGGCACGGCCAGCACCACGTGCCGCTTGCGCCCGAGTTTCTCCAGCTCTTCATCAATGAAGCCACTGAGGTCGCCGGCGAACGACACCAGCGCATGGGGGCGGGCGCAGTAGTCGTCCAGGCTTAGCGGCCCCGGCACCGTATCGGCGCGCAGCAGTTTCGGCTGACTGCGCCGCAAGACCTTGCGCTTGGCGTTGGCCGGCAGGTCGGTGGTGTAGCTGACACCGATGGAAATTTCGCCGGAGGCCAGCAGGCTTGGCATCAATATGTAGTTGACCCGACGCACGACGAGAACGATCCCCGGTGCTTCGGCGCGAAGGCGCTTGAGCAGCATCGGCAGCAGGGCGAATTCGACGTCGTCGGACAGGCCGATACGAAATACCGAGGTGCTGGTGGCCGGATCGAAGTCCGCCGCTCGGCTGACAGCGGTGGAAATCGAGTCGAGTGCCGGCGAGAGCAGGGCGAAGATTTCCACGGCGCGAGCGGACGGTTCCATGCTGCGTCCGGTACGCACGAACAACGGGTCATCGAACAGGCTGCGCAGGCGCGAGAGCGCCGCACTGATCGCCGGCTGGCCGAGAAACAGCTTCTCGGCGGCGCGGGTCACGCTGCGTTCGTGCATCAGGGTTTCGAACACGATCAACAGGTTCAGGTCGACACGACGCAGGTCATTACGATTCATCTGGAGTCCTGGCAGAGTCATCAAGCTTGACGAGAGCGACCATATGAGAACAATGGCCGGCATGAATATTACGGGGAAAGGCTGGTACTCTGCACCGCTAAATTCAGCTTTACCGAGCCGGTTGCGGCATTTTTTCATCGATTTTGCCAATGCCGTTCATACTGCGGAATCAATGACAGGCATGTCGACTATTAATAGCCACTGATAGTCTTGGGTCAAAAGCCCAGATAGAGTTCAGGGCATTAGAGGTTACTTTGACGAGGTTTGCGATGTCCCGCACGATCCGTTTTCACAAGTTTGGTCCGGCCGAGGTGCTCAAATGCGAAGAGCATGCGGCCGCTCAGCCAGGTCCTGGCGAAGTGCAGGTGCGTGTCGAAGCGATCGGCATCAGCTGGTATGACATTCTCTGGCGTCAGAACCTGGCCTCGTCCCAGGCACGCTTGCCGTCCGGTCTCGGCCATGAAATGGCCGGCGTGGTCACCGCGATCGGTGACGGTGTCGACGACCTGTCGGTTGGCGACAAGGTGGCCAGTTTTCCGGCCGAAAGCCCGAACGACTACCCGGTGTATGGCGAGCAGATTGTATTGCCGCGCACCGCGCTGACGCGCTATCCGGATGTGCTCAGCCCGATCGAAGCCAGCGTGCATTACACGCCGCTGTTGATCGCCTATTTCGCCTATGCCGATCTGGCGCGGGTCAAACCCGGGCAGTTTGCTCTGGTCACTGACGCCAGCCATTGCGCCGGTCCGTCCTTTGTCCAGTTGGGCAAAGCCATGGGGGTGCGGGTGATTGCCGCGACGAAAACCGCAGATGAGCGTGAATACCTGCTGTCGCTGGGGGCCGAGAAAGTCATCGTCACCGAGGAAGAAGATCTGTTGATGCGAATCAACAAGATCACCGACAACCGTGGTGTCGATGTGGTCTTTGACGGTCTTGGCGGCCCGCAGATGTCGTTGCTCGGTGATGTGCTTGCGCCGCGTGGCAGCCTCGTTCTGTATGGCCTGCAAGGCGGTAATCAGACACCATTTCCGGCCTGTGCGGCCTTTCAGAAGAACATCCAGTTCTTTGTGCACTGCATCGGCAATTTCACCGGCAAACCCGAGCTCGGTATCACTCAGGATCACGTCGCCTTGCAGCGGGCCCTGCGTGACATCAACCAGCTCACCGCCGACCGCGTATTGCTGCCGCTCAAGACTCGGGTCTTCCCGTTCAACGAGTTCGTTGAAGCGCATCGTTACATGGACGAATGCCCATGCCGCGAGCGGGTCGCCCTGCAGGTCGAACCCGCGTAACCCCCCCCTCCGATCAGAGTCCGTGGTCCCACGGACTCCAGCGTGTTGCTCCCTTGCCATCACAACAGTTGCCGGATTCAGTGCATGGCTGTCTGTGCATCTGAACCGGTTTTTGCTCGCGATCTGTATCTTTTAATCGCCCTCTAAGCCCTGATAATTGAATGATTACTTTCATCTCAAGGAATGAGCCATGTCTGTGCATTCTGTTTTCTATCCCGTGTTGAATAATTCATCTCGCGAGCGATATGCCGGTTTCTGTTTAATCGGTGTAGGGTCTTTCCTATTATCGTTCTGCTTTTCTTGTACTCAATGTTCGTGGGACGCTGTAAGAAGTTTCCTCAGATATTTTTCTATCAGGGAAAACCCAGCGCTGGCAGGGGTTTGCGTCACTTAGGGTGGCGTTATTGTCGACTTCTCAGGTGCAAGTGTTTCAAATAACTTCAAAATCATAAGTGTTAGTATTTGATCGTCTATTACTTATTGATGAATTTATCGCACCAGTGTCTTCGCTGATGTGCGATATGAATTTTTTACGCCGGGTAAAGTACTGATGAGCACGATCCATGATCAGGCAATGAACTATGTCTACCAGCAAGTACTGCAACGTTTGCTGAGTTTCTTTTCCAGAGCCGAACGGACTGCGCTGCAGTTGCTGATCCAGCGGCTGATGGTCGCCGCCGGCGGAGCGGAACGCATGGGGGATTACAAGGTTCTGGTGACACCGTCCGGTACTCGTGACAGCTGCTACACCCTGGCGTTGTTGCGCGCCGCTCAGCTGAGTATCGCCGGCCGCGCTCCCGCCACCTTCCAGTTGCGTGTCGCCGTCCTGCGCAGCGGCAGCATGGGCGGTGCCGCACTCGACAATCTGCACCGCAGCTTTGCTGCGCTGTTTCTTTATGATGACCCCCGGGTCGAAATGTTGATGGTGGATCATCGTCAAGTACTGCCGTTCAATCACCAGAAGTCACCCGACAAGGAGAGTGCGGACGCCAATCGCATCAATCTACTGATGATGGGGCACCGCCGGGCGAGGGACGAGCAGCTTGAATTGTGGGACGACGTTTGTCTGGCGCGGGCCGAGTTTTGCGGCCAGATTGCCCGCTGGAACAATGGTGTTGACGCCTGGGTTGCCAGTGAGTCGCCGCGGCGCCAGAGGCAATTCATCAATGATCTCGCGCGAGCGGTGCAGAAAGCCGGCCTGGAGGCTCTGCCATCCAATGCCGTCTCATTCGATGACTTGTTCGCGGTTCTCGACGGCCTGGGAGGGGATCTGTATCGCGGTCTTTACGCCGAATCCGAACCATTGCGCTGGCGTCCCGAAGACGGATTCGAGTCATGCCGTCGCACTACATTCGTCGATATTCACGACATGGCGGTGGGCAAGCTGGAGGAGCGCTGGCCGTTGCTTAGCGAGTTTCTCGGGTTTCAGGCGGAGGAATGGGTGTTTCATCAGGGCGAAGGTGAATACGCCGATCCTTTGATTGAGGCTCATCTTCGCGGTCTTGAGGCCGAGTTCATTGACGGAAGCGGTTATGAGTGCGGTTTTGCGGAACATGTTCAACGCATGCTGGTAAACATGCAGCAAATGCAGGTGCCGGATCCCGTTTGTGAACAGATGATCGCGAGGCTAGGGTTACAGCAGACTGAGGCGTTGCGTGAAGAGGCGGCAACAGCTCTGCACCAGACCTACGGTCTTAACGAAGCGCAATGGGTGTGTTTGCTGTTCACGCCGTTCATCGAACGGGGGGCCGGGCTTGAGCGGTTTCTGCGCAGTTGTCATCCCGGCATGTTAGTGGCATTGCCCGATTTGCACCGGGCAATGCAAGGGCTGCACGGCCCCGAGCAAGTGTTGCAATGGATGACGGATGTCAGCGGGCTGCCGATCAGGCTGATCGGGCATCTCTACGCCATGGAGCCACTGCCGGCCCGTGGTGCTGCCCGGTCGGCAGGAGGCGCGGCGGATGCTGGTAATGCCGACACCGGCGTGGGTGGCCGGTCAGCGGAGCGTTGAGGTGAGTGATTCATCCTTCAGAGCGCCTGTCGTCCCGGTATCGGGCTCATGAAAGGGGTACGAGAGCCCGGTTTTGCTTATCAGGCCGTTTATCGTTACCTGATGCGATTGATGGCGGAGACGACCGGTAATGACAACGCCAGGCTACCGTCGCTGCGTCAGCTGGCAGAGCGTCTCAATGTGTCGATTTCGACCATTCAATATGCTTATTCGTTGCTGGAGAAAGAAGGGCGGGTCTATTCAGTTGCCAAGTCCGGTTATTACGCCCGGGCGTTAGCGGATCTGTCGTCTCCAGCCGTTGGCAATGACCTGCTTGAAACGCTCTACGTCAATGCGCGGCGCCCGGGAATGCGGCTGTTGAGCGCCGAAGACCCGGTCTCCGTGCAATCGCTGGACAGCCCGTTGCTATTGCTCGAGCGCGAACTGCTGCGGCAGTACCCCCGGCAACCGACGCCGCTTGATCAACCTTGCGGTGAGTTTGAATTACGCACGGTCGTGGCAGCCCGCTACACCACTTCACCGCAGCAGTGCTGGCACGCCGAGGATGTCTACATCGGTGCGGATCTGCGCGGGGTGCTGGAAATTCTGGTTGCCGTTCTACAGCTCAAACACGCAACGGTTCTGGTCGAATCGCCCTGCGACTGGGTCATACTGCGGTTGCTGCAGGCAGCAGAGGTACGCGTAATCGAGTTGCCCCTGCAGGCCTGCGGCGGTCTGGAACCGCAACGCCTGGAAGCGCTGCTCAACACTGAACATGTCAGGTTGGTGGTGCTTTCTTCGGGGTTGAGTATGCCGCGTGGCACACAGGTTCCTGCAGGCAACCGCAGCCGCATCGCCGGGCTGCTTGTCAAACACGGCGCCTGGGTTCTGGAAAACGATTGTTATGGTGAGCTTGGCGAAGTCATGGACGGCGATTGCCTGCGTGACTTGCTGGATCCTGATCGGCTGCTGGTCTTCTCCACGTTCGAAAAATTCATCGGAATCGAAGCACCTTACGGGTTCGTGTTGTCGCGCCAATGGAAGAGCGAATTACTGCGACATTTTCTGATGCGTTCGTTCCGACTGTCGCCCATCCGCCAGAAGGCTATCGCTCGACTGTATGGAAACGGTCGGATCGATCAGCATCTGCATGTCCTTCGCCGGCTGCTCAGGGAGCGTCGAACGCCCATGATCCATTTGCTGCGCGAACGCTTGGGCGATGCACTGCAGGTCGTTGAACCGCAGGGCGGCGCGACTGTCTGGGTGCGGGCAAGGCGTGCGGTGGACATGCGCGACGTGTTTCAACGCCTGCTCAGACAACAGATTCTGATCGCGCCGGGAGAACTGTTCAGTTTGCAGGGTTTGCACCATCGGCATTTGCGTCTGAACGTGCTGGATCACGGGGAAACCGGCTTGAACGGGGCGATTGCAATGCTCGGGGATGCATTGCGTCTGGCTGCTGTGGAATGAACGTTGGAAACCGTCGGATAGATCCCGTCGCGCTGCGGTCAAACTGCCAGTAAACTGCGCTGTATTTCCTGAACCACTCTATTTCTGAGGTTTTGCATGACTATCAGTCCTTTTGCGGGCAAACCGGCACCAGCAGAATTGTTGGTCGACATCCCGCGACTGGTAACGGCTTATTACACCGGCCAACCGGATGCTTCGATTTCCACCCAGCGTGTGGCGTTTGGTACTTCCGGGCATCGGGGCAGCTCCTTTGACCTGAGCTTCAATGAGTGGCACGTTCTGGCGATCAGTCAGGCCATCTGCCTGTACCGCGAAGCACAGGGCATTGATGGCCCGTTGTTTGTCGGTATCGACACTCACACACTGTCGACTCCGGCCGGAGCCAGTGCGTTGGAAGTGCTGGCAGCCAACGGCGTGACCGTGATGATCGCCGAAGGCGACGAATACACGCCGACGCCGGCGGTTTCGCATGCGATTCTCTGCTACAACCGTGACCGCACTTCTGGCCTGGCCGATGGCATCGTCATCACGCCGTCGCACAATCCGCCACAAAGTGGTGGTTACAAATACAACCCTACCAATGGCGGCCCGGCCGACACCCATATCACCAAGTGGATCGAAGCCAAGGCCAACGAACTGCTGGCCAACAAGCTGGTGGGTGTCAAACGCATCAGCTACGAGCAGGCGCTCAAGGCGAGCACCACGCACCGCCATGACTACCTCAACACCTACGTCGCCGACCTGATCAACGTGATCGACTTCGATGCCATTCGTAGCGCCAAATTGCGCCTGGGTGTCGATCCGCTGGGTGGAGCAGGGGTGCGTTACTGGTCGGCAATTGCCGAGCATTATCGTCTTGATCTGGACGTTGTTAACAAACAGGTCGATTCGACGTTCCGTTTCATGACGGTCGACTGGGATGGACAGATACGTATGGACCCATCGTCCAGCCATGCCATGCAAGGTTTGATCGGTCTCAAGGAGCGTTACGACGTGGCCTTCGCCTGCGACCCGGATCACGATCGTCACGGCATCGTCACCCCGTCGGGTGGTCTGCTGGCACCGAACAACTATCTGGCGGTATCCATCGATTACCTGTTCCAGAACCGCCCGCAATGGCGCGCCGACGCTGCCGTGGGTAAAACCGTGGTCAGCAGTGGCCTGATTGATCGTGTGGCCAAGCGCCTGGGTCGGCGCTTGTTTGAAGTCCCGGTCGGCTTCAAATGGTTTGCCGATGGCCTGTTCGACGGCTCATTGGGTTTTGGTGGCGAGGAGAGTGCCGGCGCTTCGTTCCTGCGCAAGGATGGCGGCGTCTGGAGTACCGACAAGGACGGCCTGATTCCAGCTCTGCTGGCGGCTGAAATGACCGCGCGTACCGGTCGTGACCCAAGCCAGGCCTATCGCGCCCTGACCGATGAGCTGGGCGAACCGTTCTCGGTGCGCGTCGATGCCAAGGCCAACCCTGAGCAGAAAGCCCTGCTGAGCAAACTGTCGCCGGAGCAAGTGACGTCGACCGAACTGGCGGGCGAGAAGATTCAGAGCATTCTCAGCCATGCGCCGGGCAACGATCAGGCCATCGGCGGTTTGAAGGTGATGACCGAAAACGGTTGGTTCGCCGCGCGTCCTTCGGGCACCGAAGACATCTACAAGATCTACGCTGAAAGCTTCATTGGCGACGACCACCTCAAGCAGCTGGTGGCTGAAGCGCAAACCTTGGTGGATGGCGCAATCAGCACCAAGTGATCTTCAGGGAGGTGAGTTCTTTGTGTGGTGAGGGGATTTATCCCCGATGGACTGCGTAGCAGTGCGCTCCATTGAAAAGACGGCCGCTTTGCGGCCTATCGGGGATGAATCCCCTCGCCACAAAAGCTGCAAAAAATGGGCGACCATGACGGTCGCCCCTTTTTTTACCTGCATATCAGGCGATCAAGCCAGATCCACCAAAACGATTTCGCTGTCTTCGAGTGCCGTCACCGTCAGTACCGCCTCCTGCTCGACGGCAACGCCATCTCGAGCTTGCGCACGCAAGCCATTGACTTCAATCAGGCCGGTGGCGGGCACCAGATACGCACGGCGTCCTGCATCCAGTTGATACTCAGCGGTTTCTCCCGCCTTGAGATTGGCTGCAACCAATCGCGCATCGGCGCGAATGCGCAAGCTCTGATCATCGCCATCCTTGCCGCTGGCCAGGGTGACAAAGCCTTCGCGCTGACCTTTGGGGAACGGTTTGGCACCCCACGATGGCGGCGCCCCGGTTTCCGTCGGCAGAATCCAGATCTGAAAGATTCGGGTCTCCTTGTCTTCCAGGTTGTATTCGCTGTGTGCGATGCCGGTACCGGCGCTCATGACCTGCACGTCGCCGGCTTCAGTGCGTCCCTTATTACCAAGGTTGTCCTGGTGAGTAATCGCACCTTCACGCACATAGGTGATGATTTCCATGTCGCGGTGCGGGTGTAACGGGAACCCGGTGCCGGCGGCGATCACGTCGTCATTCCACACCCGCAGATTGCCCCAGTTCATGCGTTGCGGGTCGTAGTATTCGGCGAACGAAAAGTGGTGATGGGCATCCAGCCAGCCGTGATGAGCGCCGCCCAGCGTGTTGAAAGGTCTGAGTTCAAGCATGATCGTCTCCTCAAAAGGTCCGTCATGGGGCGCAACGCCAGAGCCACGAAGCGAGACCGTCGGTTAATGACGGGCATCATCCATCAGTCAATCATCGAGAAAAAGCGTAAAAAGTGCGGCATTCTCATCGAATCCGTTGATGAGAAGCGGGTTCGAAACGGTCTCATCCCACTTTCACTTCATCGCCTAAACCAATGAGCTGTAAGCATTTCGCTAGAACTCAGGGGCAAATAAAGACACCATAGCCGCAACAGCCTCACACACTGGAGCCCTCAGCGTGGCGCAACACACTCCCGATCTGCCTCCCGAACTCCGTCCACTGGCCGAGATGCCATGGTTCAAGCGTCTGGCCGCGCGTTTCTTCGGCCACGGCCTGACACGCTTGCGCGCTCAACACCGCGCGTCATGGTTGCACGGTCAGGCTGACGGCTTTCGCAGTGGCCATACCGCTGGCGTGGAGTACGGCTTCAAGGAGGGCAAACTCGAAGGCCTGGAGGAAGGTCGGCAAGTGCTGTTGATTCGTGACAGTCGCAGCACCGAACATCGTCCGCCGAACGTGGACAATCATTTGTTCGACGACTGGCGCCTGCCCCTCAGTGCCGAGCTGAAGAAGCGTATGAAGGCCGATGTGGCGCGGTTGCTGCCCGAACATGCTCAGCCAAGCGCCGCGCAATGGAAGATGATTTTCAGTGATACGCCTTCGACCTCGGTGATTGCCGGTGCCGGAGCGGGCAAGTCGACGACGCTGGTACTAAGGCTTCTGTTGCTCACTCACTACCTGGGCTTTGAACTTGATTCGATGACCGTGGTGACCTTCACCCGCGAGTCGCGCAAGGACTTCATCAACAAACTGATCGAATTGTTTGCGCTCTGGGGTTTAGCCCTGAGCCTGAAACAGGCGCGGGAACTGGTGCGCACCTTTCACTCGCGGATTCTGCCGATGGTGCGCAGTCTGCCGGGATTTGAGCGCTTGCAGGCGTTCGAGAACCTCAGCGACCGAATTCAGGGTGCTGACGAAGAGGTCGACAGCAATCCATTCGATTTGCGGATCAACGACGCTCAGCGCCGCCAGCTCAATGCCTGTTACCACCGGTTGTTCACGGAAGACGAGCGTTTCCGTCAGCTCATTCAGCCGTTGGCCAAGGCGGGTTTGCAGCTCAAGGAGCTGGAACGCGATCACCCGGACGTGCAAAAGCGCATGGCGGTGACAGAGTTGGCGGCCAAGCGCGATGAAGAGCTGTGCGATGCCATCGAAGACTTGTGGTTTCGCGCAGGTGCCTGGCCGATCAAAGGCATCGAGCCCAGCCGGCAAACGTTCGAGATCAACGGTTCGACCTTTCACTGCCATGGCTACATTCCCAGCCTCGATGCCTGGGTGATGCTCGGGTTTGATCCTCGGGAAAACCCGCAGATCTGCCGACCCAATGCCAGGCTCGGGGTGCGTGCTGAGTGGGCAGTCAAGCGCACCCTGTTTCAAGCTTTCTGTCGTAAGCCATTGATTTGGTTGGATAGTTACGAAGCTTCGAAGCGGGTCTTGTCGACGTTGGCAGGCGACGCGAGCGCCGGTCCAGGCTTCGATTACAAGGTCAAAGGTGAGCTGGTTTCGGCGCCGCTGCTGGACTGCTTTGTCGCGGCGGCCGGCTTCATCGAAAACCTCGGGCTGGACGTGCCGGACGCTGTCGGCCGGATGAGTTTTGCCAAGGATGATCCGGACCGGTTCTTCTTTGAGGCGCTGAGCCTGTTCTGGCGTGCCCTGGAAGATCATTTGCTCGATCAGAAACCGCCGGTGATGACCTATAACCGGATGTTTGCGCTGTTCAGCGAACATTCGCCAGAGAACCTCAAACTGCTCAGTGACGAGCTGCTGCGCCCCATGTCGCACTTGATGATCGACGAGTTTCAGGACGTTTCGCCGCAAATCGTCTCCTGGATCCGTGCCAGTCTGGCGGAAATCCGCAGTCGTGGCCCGGCGATGCATGTTGGGCGAGGCGCGCAGCGTTCGTCGTTGCTGTGTGTGGGCGATGACTGGCAGTCGATCTACGGCTGGCGTGGCAGTTCACCGAGTTATTTCATGGAATTCAACAAGGAATTCCCTTCACCGGGCACTACACGGGTGATGCTCAGCGACAATTACCGCAGTCATCAACACATCATCGATGCCGCTGAACACATCGTCCGTGCAGCGCCGGCAATCCCGGGCAAAAAAGCCAAAGCCAGCGGCGCCCCCAAGGCCTTGCAGCCGGTGAGCGTGCTGGAACGCGATGATCAGGCTTTGGGGCTGCGCCTGGCCGAACACTACAATCGCGGCGACTCAATCTTGATGCTGTATCGAAAAAGCAGTGATAAGTCATTGATTGAACAGCATATTCAGTCTGTAGTTAATGTTGATTCGAGCTTGCCGTATGAAGCGCGACGCCTGAAACAACTGACTTACCACAGTGCCAAGGGACTGCAGGCCGATGCGGTGTTTCTGCTGGGTGACTGCCAGCACCTGACCAGTTCTCCGTACAAAAACCAGGTGTATCGCATGGCTGGCCTGGGCAAGGCTGGCGACAGTGAGCCCTATGACACGGCGCAAAAGGACGAGATATTGCGGCTGGCGTATGTCGGCATCACCCGGGCGGTCAGCCATTGCTATTGGTACGTCGAGCCGCAGGACGCTCAGTCAGTCAATATGCCGAGAGCGTCTGACCGGGTGGCCCAGGACAAGGCATTCTTCGTCGATCAGCGGAAGCAGCCGCAGACTGCGTGATGCACGTCCGCGCACAAAAAAGCCCGCCGGAATTGGCGGGCTTTTTCATAAAAAAAACAAAGGCTTAAGCGTAACTCTTGAGAGACTCTGGAGGAACGAAAGTCTCCAGTTCGTCTTCCACGGCTTCGATGATTCGTTCGACATCGGCCGCGTTCATCACCGTGGCGCAGGGAATGCCGGCGATGGCGATCACGGTTTCACCGCTGGCACGATCGAACAGTCGGGCAATCATGCTGCCCGGCGCATCCATCGTCGCTTCAAAACCCATTGGATGAAAATGCCAGCGCATCAACTGGCACGCGTTGGGGAAGGTGACTTTACTGGAACCTTTATTCATGTGTTGCCCGCCTTCTTCATCGAGCGATTCCTTTTGCTCATGTTAGGTGGGAAGAGCCTTCATTGGCTCAACCGGTCAGTGACGTTAAAAGTAGCATCCGCATGTGAATTTTCCGTGAGCTTTTTCAGTTCATTTTGCGATTGCTGCGCATTTTTTGATGTAAGTCACGCCTCCATCACTCATCGCCAAAAGGCCAGTACGGTTTACTGATTGATCGTCAGGATGAAGTTGGGCAAGCTCGGTGCTTTTGCGCAGAGCCCTTTATGCATGTCGACGACGGCCCAGAACAGACCCCGGCCACGGCCGCTACGGTCATGCGCTATCACTTGAGCTGGAAACATCGCGACCTGGACAGCGTCATGGCGCTGTACCACCCGGAGGTTCAGTACAACGATTTCTTTCAGAACCGGGTGCTCGGTTTTGATGAGTTACGTGAGTACGTGCGTGTCAGCATGCCGCGAGAATCCGACGAAGCGCTGGAGCATTGCGACCGGATCCGCGTGGATGGCAACACTGCCTACATTCAGTACGAAGTGACCTTGCGCGGTGGCGACGGACTGGTGTCGTTCCGTTCCAGTGAAGCGATCACGGTGAAGGACGGCCTGATCTGGCGGGTCAACGAATATGCCTCGCTGGTTCGCACGCCAACCAGTGGCACCGTCGCTCCCAGCCAGCGTCCGGCAGTGAGTCGACTGGGCCTGTCACCGCGCCAGATCAGTTTCATGGCCGAAGACTTGCAGCTATATTTCGAACGGCAACAGCCTTACCTCGATCCAGAGCTGGATCTGCAACGGGTGGCGAAGGAGTGCGGGTACAGCCGCAATCAGATTTCCTACCTGCTCAATCAGGTGCTGGGGCAGAGCTTCTATCGATACGTCAACCAGGCGCGCCTGCAGCATTTGCTCAAGTCACTGGATCACGCCACGCCACCGCTGCGTATCGATGAACTGGCATTTGCTGCCGGTTTCAACTCGCTGTCGGCGTTCTACAGTTGCTTTCGCCAGCACACCGGCCAGTCGCCGAAGGCCTACGCCAAACAAATTTCTTTGCGGGCACGCGCGCAAGACAGTGATTGAAGTCACGCACTAGGATCGACGCCATCGAAGGTTTTCAGTGGCGGAGTCTTGCATGCCGGCGTGGCGCACTATCAGTTTGTGGATGGATCAACTCGACGAGCCGCTGATCGCGCGGCCGGCGCTGGAACAGGATCTGGATGTCGACGTGGCCATCATCGGCGCCGGTTACACCGGGCTGTGGACTGCGTACTACCTGAAAAAACTCGCGCCGGGTCTGGATATCGCCATCATCGAGGCGCAAACCGCCGGTTTCGGTGCGTCCGGGCGCAATGGTGGCTGGCTGATGGGCAATCTGCTGGGCGAGGATCGACTGCTCGCCGGCCTCTCGCCACAGCAACGTCGCGCCTCTTTTGATCTGCTGCACAGCATCCCCGATGAAGTGGAAATTGTCCTCGAACGTGAGGGTATCGACTGCGATTATCGCAAGGGCGGGGTGCTGTACTGCGCCGCTCGCTACCCGGAACAGGAAGCCAGCCTGCGCGAATACCTCGACAAACTGCACGCCCAAGGCCTGACCGACAACGATTACCGCTGGCTGAGCCCCGAACAACTGGCGCAACAGATTCGCGTGGCAAAACCCTACGGCGGCATCTATGCGCCGCACGTGGCGACGATTCACCCGGCGAAGCTGGTGCGCGTTCTGGCGCGTACCGTGCAGAACATGGGTGTGAAGATCTACGAAAACAGCCCGGTCACGCACTGGCAGTCCGGTAGTTTGCGCACGGCCAGGGCCCGTGTGCGCAGCCGCTGGATCGTGCCGGCCGTTGAAGGCTATTCGGTGACGCTGCCGCCGCTGGGCCGCTATCAGTTGCCGGTGCAAAGTCTGATTGTCGCCACCGAACCGCTGTCGGCTGCGACCTGGGATGAAATCGGCCTCAACCGCGGCCAGGCCTTCAGCGAGTTCAGCCGTCAGGTCACTTATGGCCAGCGCAGTGCCGATAACCGCCTGATCTTCGGCGCTCGCGGCGGCTACCAGTTCGCCGGCAAGTTGCGCCACAACTTCGATCTGACCCGCGATGAAGTCGAACTGCGGCGCTATCTGTTCGGCGAGCTGTTCCCGCAACTGAAAAACGTGCAAATCACCCACGCCTGGGGCGGCAACCTCGGCATGTCACGGCACTTCAAGCCGCACATGCTCTGCGATCGCGCCAATGGCATCGCGCTGTCCGGCGGTTATGGCGGGGAGGGCGTGGGTGCCAGCAATCTCGGCGGCCGCACCCTGGCCGATCTGATTCTGGAGCGCGACACCGAACTGGCGCATCAGCCGTGGGTGCTGCCGGACGGCGGGATCCATGCGCTGCGCGCCTGGGAGCCGGAACCGTGCCGCTGGCTCGGTTACAACGCGATCATCAAAAGTTTTGTCCACGAAGACCAGACCCTGGCCAATCCGGCCACCGCACCGTGGCGGCGCAAGCTCGCCAGTCAAGTCGCGGGCTTCATGGAAGGTTTCATGCACTAACCGCCGTTTTCTTCACAAGACAGGTCACACCCATGAGCATTACGCAGTTCAAGAACACCGCCAGCCTGCAACTGGACGAATCCAACCCGGTCGCCGTGCCGATCGGCGAGCCGGTCGCGATGGCCTCAACCACCAGCGTCGAGCGCGACGACGGCGTCGAAACCGGCGTCTGGGAATGCACCCCGGGGCGCTGGCGCCGGCAGATCACCGCGCAAGAGTTCTGCCATTTCATCTCCGGGCGTTGCACGTTCACCCCGGACAACGGCGGTGAAACCCTGCACATACAAGGTGGCGACGCACTGATGTTGCCGGCCAACACGCTCGGTATCTGGGATATCCAGGAGACGGTGCGCAAGACCTACGTCCTTATTTTCTGATTGTTTGATCCTTTGATTGCCTGCCAACAAAAATAGCCACCACAGGAATCACCTCATGATCCAGAAAACCCTCGCTCTGGCGCCGCTGCTGCTGGCTGCCTCCATTAGCCATGCCGCCGAAACGGTGAAGATTTACAACTGGTCCGATTACATCGCGCCGGACACCACGAAAAACTTTCAGAAAGACACCGGCATTGGCGTCACCTACGACGTCTACGACAGCAACGAAACCCTCGACGGCAAGTTGATGACCGGTAAATCCGGGTATGACGTGGTGTTCCCGTCTAACCACTTCATGGCGCGGCAGATCCAGGGCGGGGCGCTGAAGAAGCTCGACAAGAGTCAGTTGCCGAACTGGAAGAACCTCAACCCGGTGTTGCTCAAGGCCTTGCAGGTCAACGACCCGGATAACGAGCACGGCTTTCCGTATCTGTGGGGCAGCACAGGCATCGGCTACAACGTCGCCAAGGTCAAGGCGGTGCTGGGTGATAACGCGCCAGTGGATTCCTGGGATCTGATCTTCAAGCCCGAATACATGGAAAAACTGCAGAAGTGCGGCGTGGCGATCCTCGATAACGGCCCGGAATTGCTGCCGGCAGCCCTCAACTACCTGGGCTTGCCGCCCCACAGCAAGAACCCCGAGGATTACAAGAAAGCCGAAGCACTGCTGATGAAAGTGCGGCCGTATGTCAGCTACTTCCATTCCTCGAAATACACCAGCGACCTGGCCAATGGCGATATCTGCGTGGCGGTCGGCTTTTCCGGCGACATCCTGCAAGCGGAAAATCGCGCCAAAGAAGCGAAGAACGGCATCGACATTGGTTACGCGATTCCCAAGGAGGGCGCGGCAATCTGGTTCGACATGGTCGCCATGCCCGCCGATGCGCCGGACGAAAAGGCGGGGTACGCGTTCATGAACTACCTGCTGCGCCCGGACGTGATGGCCGGCATCAGCAATTACGTGCACTACGCCAATGGCAACCAGCAGGCCGACGGGCTTATCGACCCGGCCATCAAAAGTGACACCAAGGTCTATCCGAGCCCGGAGATGATGGGCAAGCTGTTTGCGCTGGAAGCCATGCCGCTGAACATCGACCGGATCCGCACCCGTGTCTGGAACAAAATCCGTACCGGTAGCTGAGCCAACCCCAAACCCTGTAGGAGCTGCCGCAGGCNCTGCGGCAGCTCCTACAGAAAATCGCGTTAATTTAGTTGATATCAATACACTGGCATTGCACTAATAGAGTGCAGGAAAGTGAGACGCGTCTAACAAAAAACAACTTACCAATATTTAATATTTAAATAGAAAATCGTCAGACAATTGGGGGCGGTGAAACCGGGTAAAACAATCTTTCGACCCCGCAGGCTTTGTTTACGGTAGTTTTGCGCAACAGTGCAATTTGATCTCAAAAAAAGGCTAGACGTATGATTTCAAATTGTGTCAGGTTCGTTACGCCTTCATTGGGCGAGTGATAGGACGATCTCGCCAGGGATCGTCGCTATCTGACAAAAACTGTTCCATTGCTAAACAAGGAAGTGTGTTTATGTCGAAAGTAAAAGCTAACGCTATTGATATCACCGCAGACACATTCGTGCCTGTGGGTGCAGTGCAGTCTCTGGCGGCAACCAGTTCCGCCTGGAATCAGATCAATAGCTTCAGCCATCAATACGATCGTGGCGGCAACCTCACGGTCAATGGCAAACCCTCCTTCTCGGTGGATCAAGCCGCCACCCAATTGCTGCGAGACGGTGCTTCCTGGCACGACCTCGACAACAGCGGCAAGATCGAACTGACCTACACCTTTCTGACCGCCAAAACCGCTAACTTCAGCGGTCTGGGCGTCACCGGTTTCAGTCAGTTCAGCTCCCTGCAGAAGGCCCAGGCCGTGCTCGCCATGCAATCCTGGGCGGATGTCGCCAACGTGACGTTCACCGAAGCTTCCCGTGGTGGCGACGGTCACATGACCTTCGGCAACTACAGCGGCGGCCAGGAAGGCGCGGCGGCGTTTGCGTTTCTGCCAGGCACCGAGCCAGGTTATGACGGTCAGTCCTGGTATCTGACCGGCAGTGGCTACGACGTCAACAAAACCCCGGGTCTGAACAATTACGGGCGTCAGACCCTGACGCACGAAATCGGCCATACCCTGGGCCTGTCTCACCCTGGCGACTACAACGCCGGCGAAGGCAATCCGACTTACAAGGATGCTTCCTACGGGCAAGACACCCGCGGTTATAGCCTCATGAGTTACTGGAGTGAAAGCAACACCGCCCAGAACTTCAGCAAGGGCGGTGTGGAAGCCTATGCCTCCGGCCCGCTGATGGACGACATTGCAGCAATCCAGAAACTGTACGGCGCCAACCTGACCACCCGTACCGGTGACACCACCTACGGCTTCAACTCCAACGCCGGTCGCGATTTCCTCAGCGCCTCGTCGTCGAGCGACAAGCTGGTGTTCTCGGTGTGGGATGCGGGCGGCAAGGACACCTTCGACTTCTCGGGTTTCACCCAGAACCAGAAGATCAACCTCAATGAAGCCTCGTTCTCTGACGTGGGCGGCATGATCGGTAACGTATCCATCGCCAAGGGCGTGACCATCGAGAACGCCATTGGCGGTTCGGGCAACGACCTGCTGATCGGTAACAGTGCGTCCAACGAGCTGAAGGGCGGTGCCGGCAACGACATCATCTACGGCGCCGGTGGTGCGGACAAACTGTGGGGCGGTTCGGGTTCGGACACTTTCGTGTTTGCCTCCAGCTCCGACTCCAAGCCAGGTGCAATCGATCAGATCCTCGATTTTGTCAGCGGTCTGGACAAAATCGACCTGAGCGCCATCACCAACGGGTCCGGCCTGCACTTTGTCAGCAGCTTCACCGGTTCGGCCGGCGACGCGATCCTGACCTCGTCGGGCGGCAACAGCCTGTTGTCGGTGGACTTCTCCGGGCACGGCGTGGCGGACTTCCAGGTCAGCACCGTTGGCCAGGCAGCAACCAGCGACATCGTGGCGTGATGTAAACGGGAAAGCGGCGCTTGATGCGTCGCTTTCTTTGCTTGCATCGTGTTGATTGCTGGGCAAGGCTAGGTGCCGGAGCGAATTTTCTGATGATCCGTAAAGTTTTTACCTACAAGGGAATGGCGTGGCTTTCGGCGGCGCTGATCATGATTTCTGGAGAAGCAACCATGGCAAGCAGCCTCAGACTGGAAGACCCCTCCGTGTTCGCCGGGCAGTGGCAGGCGATTCTGACTGCACCCGATGACGCCCCAGAGGCGCAGGCATTGCAGGATAAACCCTCGAACACCTGTCTGATCGATCTGGAACCCAACCAGACACTGGGCAAGGGCGCCGAATGCCTGGGGGCATGGCTCGAGCAAGCGCCAGTCGGCTGGTTTCCTGATCCGGACGGCTTGTCGATTACCGGCAAGGAAGGTTCAAGAATCCAGTTCTTCAGCCGACAACGTGATGGGCTTTATCTGAGCACTTTGAAGTCGGGACTGGTGATTACGCTGACGCGCCATACACCGCAGCCGTGAACAACGGCACCGACTGAACCGTTGACTATAAGGTTTGATGTTGCAGTTATAAGCAACAGCTCAATGCAACGAGTGGCGTTGAACTGTTGAAAGTTGTTATTGAAGTGTAAGTGCAAGTTGCAAGAACCCGTCCGGTCTGTGCACGGATAATTAATAGACGCGTCTCGCCAAAGAATGGCGGGGATTACATTCAGGAATAATCAATGAAGATGGCGAAGGCCCCAGCCACCGCTCCCTTATTCAAGGCTTTGGGTGACTATAAAAGCATTCTGATCAGCGTCGGGTGCTTTACCGCACTGATTAACGTGCTGATGCTGGTGCCCTCCATTTATATGCTGCAGGTCTACGACCGCGTGCTGTCTTCGCAGAACGAAACCACCCTGGCGATGCTGTCCTTGATGGTGGTCGGCTTTTTCGCCTTCATCGGCATGCTGGAAGTGGTGCGCAGTTTCATCGTAATCCGCATCGGCAGCCAACTGGAGCGCCGCTTCAACCTGCGGGTGTATCAGGCGGCGTTCGAACGCAACCTGTTCAAGGGCGAGGGTAACGCCGGGCAATCGCTGGGCGACCTGACCCACATTCGCCAATTTGTCACCGGGCCAGCCCTGTTCGCGTTTTTCGACGCGCCGTGGTTCCCGGTCTACCTGTTCGTGATTTACCTGTTCAACGTCTGGCTCGGAGTCCTCGCCACGGCGGGTGCGCTGCTGCTGATCGCGCTGGCGTGCCTCAACGAATACATGACCAAGAAGCCGCTGGGCGAAGCTGCCGGTTACTCGCAGAAGTCCAGCCAACTGGCGACCAGTCACCTGCACAACGCAGAAACCATTCAGGCCATGGGTATGCTTGGTGCGTTGCGCAAGCGCTGGTTCGGCGTGCATTCACGCTTCCTCGGTCTGCAGAATCAGGCCAGCGACACCGGTGCGGTGATCAGCTCGATCAGTAAAACCCTGCGCCTGTGCCTGCAATCGCTGGTGCTGGGTCTCGGCGCGTTGCTGGTGATCAAGGGCGACATGACGGCCGGGATGATGATCGCCGGTTCGATCCTGATGGGCCGGGTGCTGAGCCCGATCGATCAGTTGATCGCCGTCTGGAAACAGTGGAGCGGGGCGAAGCTCGCCTACCGCCGTCTGGATGCCTTGCTGCAGGCGTTCCCGCCGAGCGACGCGGCCATGGCGTTGCCCGCGCCAAAAGGCCAGATTGCCTTTGAGCAAGTCAGTGCCGGCCCTCCGGGGCAGCGCGCGGCGACCCTGCACATGGTCAACTTCGCGATTGGCGCGGGCGAAGTGCTGGGCGTGCTCGGTGCTTCCGGGTCCGGCAAGTCGACCCTGGCCCGAGTGCTGGTCGGCGTGTGGCCGACCCTGGGTGGCACCGTGCGCCTGGACGGTGCCGACATCCATCGCTGGAACCGCGACGAGCTCGGCCCCTATATCGGCTACCTGCCACAAGACATCGAACTGTTCAGCGGCAGCATCGCCGAAAACATTGCCCGGTTCAGTGAAGCCAACCCGGAAAAGGTCGTGGCTGCCGCGCAACAGGCTGGCGTGCACGAGATGATTCTGCGGATGCCGCAAGGTTATGACACACAGTTGGGCGAGGACGGCAGCGGTCTGTCCGGCGGACAGAAGCAGCGTGTCGCATTGGCGCGCGCCCTGTATGGCGACCCGAGCCTGGTGGTGCTCGATGAGCCGAACTCCAATCTCGACACCGTCGGTGAGGCCGCGCTGGCCAGCGCCATCGCCCAGCTCAAAGCCAAGGGCACGACCGTGGTGCTGGTCACACACCGCTCTTCGGTACTGGCCCAGGCCGACAAGTTGCTGGTGCTCAACGACGGTCGTCTGCAGGCATTCGGCAACAGTCAGGACGTACTCAAGGCGCTGTCCGGCGCTCAGGAACAATCACGGGAAAAATCTGCGCAGGCACCGGGCGGGCTCAGCATGAGCCGGCAGTACCAGCCCACGACAAGGAATTCGGGTGTATGAGCAGCGCCAGCATGAACACTGAAAACGAAGCCTCCATGGAACACGCATACGTCACCGAGCGCCCGGAGCGCGATGCGAAATTCTTCGCGCGCATGGGCTGGATTCTGGCCATCGTCGGCGCCGGCAGTTTCTTCACCTGGGCCGCACTGGCGCCGCTGGATCAAGGCATTCCGGTGCAGGGCACCGTGGTGGTGTCGGGCAAGCGCAAAGCCGTGCAGTCGATGAGTGCCGGCGTGGTCAGCCGGATTCTGGTGCGCGAAGGCGAGAGCGTGAAACAGGGCCAGCCACTGTTCCGCCTCGACCAGACCCAGGTCGCGGCCGACGTGCAGTCGCTGCAAGCCCAGTACCGCATGGCGTGGGCCAGCCTCGCGCGCTGGCAGGCCGAGCGCGATAACCTCAAGCAGGTGACCTTTCCGGCAGAGTTGAGCAATGATCCGGATCCGCGTCTGGCGCTGGTCCTTGAAGGCCAGCGTCAATTGTTCAGCAGCCGCCGTGAAGCGTTTTACCGCGAGCAGGCCGGTCTGCGCGCCAGCATCGAAGGTGCCACCGCGCAGCTGGCGGGCATGCGTCGCGCCCGCACCGACCTCAACGCCCAGGCCGATTCGCTGCAGCAACAACTGAGCAACCTGCAGCCGCTGGCGGACAACGGCTACATCCCGCGCAACCGCTTGATGGAGTACCAGCGGCAGCTGTCGCAAGTGCAGCAGCAACTGGCGGAAAACACCGGTGAAAGCGGCCGGGTAGAGCAGGGCATCCTCGAATCGCGCCTGAAGCTGCAACAGCATGGCGAGGAATATCAGAAGGAAGTGCGCACGCAACTGGCCGACGCGCAGCTCAAAAGCGTGACCCTGTCCGAGCAACTGACTTCGGCCGGTTTCGACTTGCAGCACAGCGAGATCCTCGCCACCGCCGACGGCGTGGCGGTCAACCTTGGCGTGCACACCGAAGGCGCCGTGGTGCGTCAGGGCGAAACCCTGCTGGAGATCGTCCCGCAAGGCACCACCCTGGAAGTCGAAGGGCACTTGCCGATCAACTTGATCGACAAGGTCGGCACGCATCTGCCGGTCGATATCCTGTTCACCGCGTTCAACCAGAGCAAGACCCCGCGCGTGCCGGGTGAGGTCAGCCTGATTTCCGCCGACCAGATGGTCGACGAGAAAACCGGCGTGCCGTACTACGTGTTGCGCAGCAGCGTCAGTGATCAGGCGATGGAAAAACTCCACGGTCTGGTGATCAAGCCCGGTATGCCGGCGGAAATGTTCGTGCGCACGGGCGAACGTTCACTGCTCAACTACCTGTTCAAACCGCTGCTCGATCGGGCCGGCTCCGCGTTGACCGAAGAATAAGGATGTTCGGCTGTATGAATAAGCTTTCGATGTTGGGGGCGGCGTTCGCGCTGCTCGCAGGAAACAGCGCACTGGCGGCCATGGGGCCATTCGAGGTCTACGAACAGGCATTGCGCAACGATCCGGTGTTCCTCGGCGCGATCAAGGAGCGCGACGCGGGCCTGGAAAACCGCATCATCGGCCGCGCCGGGCTGTTGCCGAGACTGGGTTACAACTACAACCGGGGCCACAACACCTCGAAGGCCACGCAACTGACCGCTCGCGGCAATCTGACCGAAGACCGCAACTACAACAGCTACGGCTCGACCCTGACCTTGCAGCAACCGTTGCTCGACTACGAAGCCTACGCGGCGTATCGCAAAGGCGTGGCGCAGTCGCTGTTCGCCGACGAAGCGTTTCGCGGCAAGAGTCAGGAGCTGCTGGTACGGGTGCTGGACAACTACACCAAGGCCTTGTTCGCCCAGGATCAGATCGATATCGCCCAGGCCAAGAAGAAGGCTTACGAGCAGCAGTTCCAGCAGAACGAACACATGTTCAAACAGGGCGAGGGCACGCGCACCGACATTCTGGAAGCCGAGTCGCGCTACGAACTGGCGACCGCCGAAGAGATCGAGGCGCGCAACGAGCAGGACGCCGCGCTGCGTGAACTGGGCGCGCTGGTCGGCGTGCAGACGGTGGATATCAGCGAGCTGGCACCACTGGATCAGAACTTCCAGACCTTTGCGTTGATGCCGGCCAACTACGACACCTGGCATGAGCTGGCGATCAGCAACAACCCCAACCTGGCGTCGCAACGGCAAGCGGTAGAAGTGGCCAAGTACGAAGTCGAGCGAAACCGCGCCGGGCACCTGCCGAAAGTCAGTGCCTATGCGTCGATCCGCAAGACTGAATCGGACAGCGGCAACACCTATAACCAGCGCTATGACACCAACACCATCGGCTTTGAAGTCAACGTTCCACTGTATGCCGGTGGCGGGGTGTCGGCCTCGACCCGTCAGGCCAGCCGTACCATGGAGCAGGCGGAATACGAACTCGACGGCAAGACCCGCGAAACCTTGATCGAACTGCGCCGCCAGTTCAGCGCCTGCCTGTCGGGCGTCAACAAGTTGCGTGCCTACCAGAAGGCCCTGGCGTCGGCTGAAGCGCTGGTGGTGTCGACCAAGCAAAGCATTCTTGGCGGTGAACGGACGAACCTCGATGCGCTGAACGCAGAACAGCAACTGTTTACTACCCGCCGCGATCTGGCTCAGGCGCGCTATGACTATTTGATGGCCTGGACCAAGCTGCATTACTACGCGGGGACCTTGAACGAACAGGATCTGGCGCGGGTGGATGAGGCGTTCGGACAAGGCCCGAAAACCCAGTAACACTGAAAATCCTGTAGGCGCTTGAAGCAGAGCAAAAGATCGCAGTCTGCGGCAGCTCCTACATTGAGCAAGAACTGGCTGAACAGTAATCCCTGTAGGAGCTGCCGAAGGCTGCGATCTTTTGATCTGGCTGTCAGTGCCTGCAAAACAATAAGAAAAGTGAGTGGTGAACATGGACGTACGCATCAAGCCGGCAGCGGTCGGCACCCTGTTGCTCGCAGTTTCCATCGCGCAAGCCCATGCGCAGTACCTTGAATCCGGCAAGCCCGGCGATCCCGCCAGTTGGCGCAGCGCCGAATTCCAGCGCGACTGGGGCCTGGCGCGGATGCAGGCCGATCAGGCTTACGCCGCCGGTATCACCGGCAAAGGCGTGAAGATCGGCGCCCTCGACTCCGGCTTCGATGCCACCCACCCTGAGTTCGCCAGCGACCGCTACCACCCGGTGCTGGCGTCCGGCAGTTACGTCGACGGTTCGCTGTTCAGCGTCAATGGCACCCTCAACCCCAACAACGACTCCCACGGCACCCACGTGGTCGGCACCATGGGCGCCAGCCGTGACGGCACCGGCATGCACGGCGTGGCGTACAACGCGCAGATCTATGTCGGCAATACCAACAACAACGACAGTTTTCTCTTCGGCCCCAAACCCGACCCGCGCTATTTCAAAGCCGCGTATGACGCGCTGGCCGCCGCCGGCGTACGTGCGATCAACAACAGTTGGGGCAGCCAGCCGCCGGATGTCAGCTACCGCACTTTGGCCGATCTGCACGCCGCATACGCTCAGCACTGGAATCAGGGCACTTGGCTCGACGCGGCGGCGGATGTCTCGCGCCGTGGCGTGATCAACGTGTTCAGTGCCGGCAACAGCGGCTACCCGAACGCCAGTGTGCGCTCGGCGTTGCCGTACTTTCAGCCGGATCTGGAAGGCCACTGGCTGGCAGTCTCCGGGCTGGACCAAAGCAATCAGCAGAAGTACAACCAGTGCGGCATCGCCAAATACTGGTGCATCACCACGCCGGGGGCGAAGATCGACAGCACCATTCCGGGCGGCGGTTATGCGATCAAGTCCGGCACTTCGATGGCCGCGCCGCACGCCACCGGGGCGCTGGCGCTGGTGATGGAACGTTATCCGTACATGAACAACCAGCAGGCGCTCGACGTGCTGCTGACCACCGCCACGCAACTCGACGGTTCGGTCACCGATGCGCCGACCGAGCGGGTCGGCTGGGGCGTGGCCAACCTCAATCGGGCGATGCACGGGCCGGGACAATTGCTCGGCGCGTTTGATGCCAATCTGGCCGCCGGGCAGAGCGATGTGTGGAGCAATGACATCTCCGACAAGGCATTGATTCAGCGCCAGCGCGAAGACCTCGCCGAACACCGCGCCTGGCAGCAGACCCTGCAGGACAAAGGCTGGCAAAACGGTATTCCGGCCGGCGCCAGTCAGCAGGATCAGACCGACTACGCGGTCGGTATGGCGCGTGATGCCGCAGCGGCGACGCGGGTCTATCAGGGCAGCCTGATCAAGTCCGGGGCAGGGCGCTTGTTGCTGACCGGTGACAACACCTTCCGTGGCCCGACCACGGTCAATGGCGGCTTGCTCAGCGTCAACGGTTCGCTGGCCTCGGCGGTGACCGTCAACGACAGCGGCACCCTCGGCGGTTCGGGTCGGATCGCCTCGTTGAACGCCAACAGCGGCGGCCGCGTGGCTCCGGGTAACTCCATCGGCACGTTGAACGTGGCCGGTGACGTGACCTTCGCGCCAGGCTCGACCTACGCGGTAGAGCTGTCGCCGACCAGCAGCGACCGCATCGTTGCCGGCGGCAGCGCGAGCGTCAGCGGTGCCACGGTCAGCCTGTCGCTGGAAAACAGCCCGACCCTGCTCAGCACCACTGAAACCCGCAGCCTGCTCGGCCATTCGTACGACATTTTGCAAGCGGCCGGTGGTATTCAGGGCCAGTTCGGCGCGGTGCTGCCGGATTACCTGTTTATCGGCGGCAACCTCGACTACGCGGCCAACGCCATTCAGCTCGACATCCAGCGCAATGCGACCTCGTTCGCCAGCGTCGGGCGGACCCCGAATCAGCGTGCGGTGGCGACTGCAGTCGAAGGTTTGGGCGCCGGCAACTCGGTGTACGAAAGCTTGCTGCTGTCAGCGTCTGCAGCTTCGGCGCAACAGGCGTTCCAGCAACTCAGCGGGGAAATCTACCCGGCACTGGGCTCGATGCTGATCAATGACAGCCGCCAGTTGCGCGACGCGGTCGGCGAACGTCTGCACGATGCCAACGCCACGCCAGGCAATGGCTGGATCAAGGCCCTTGGCGCCTGGGGTTCGACCGACGCCGGTAACGACACTTCGCGCTACAGCACCTCGATCGGCGGCTTGCTCGCCGGTGTCGACGGCGCGCTGGATGAGCAGACGCGCATCGGTCTGGTCACCGGTTACAGCGACAGCTCGCTGAACATGGGCTCGGACACGCACTCGTCGGCCAAGGTCGACAGCTATCACCTCGGCGCTTACGCCGGTCACGACATCGGCGCCTGGCGCCTGAGCACCGGCGCGGCCTACAGCTGGCATCGCGCCGATGTGAAACGCGATCTGCAATACGGCGACGTCAGCGCCAAACAGAAAACCAAGGTCGATGCGGCCACCACCCAGGTCTTCGGTGAAGCGGCTTATCGCCTGAACTTGCAACCGGTCGCGCTCGAGCCGTTCGCCAACCTCGCTTACGTGCATCTGAACACTGAAGGCTTTACCGAAAAGGGCGACGCGGCGGCGCTGAAAAGCTCGGGCGATCAGCGCGACGCAGTGCTCAGCACTCTCGGTGTACGGGCGGTCAAGCGCTTCAATCTGTCGACGCAACAGGCGCTGGACGTCAGTGGCCATCTCGGCTGGCAACACAGCTTGAGTGACATCGACGCCGAACAGCCTCTGCGTTTCGCCAGCGGCAGCACGCCGTATTCGGTCGAAAGTTCGGCGCTGGTGCGTGATGCGGCGCTGGTGGGCGTGCAAGCCAGTCTGGCGTTGAGCAAGGACGTGCGGGTCAACCTCGATTACAACGGACAACTGGCCAACCGCGAGAAGAGCCACGGCGTGGGGTTGAGCCTGAACTGGCAGTTCTGACGGAGGATGAATACGTCCCCTGTAGGAGCTGCCGAAGGCTGCGATCTTTTGACTTTGATTTTTTAACAACAAGATCAAAAGATCGCAGCCTGCGGCAG